>NZ_JBWJVM010000133.1:0-14443 GCF_056428985.1 Streptomyces sp. CA189
GAGCTACCCGAGGCGGCCCGGTGGGGACGAGCGGGTCCTCCTGGCCGTGGACGAGCGGGACGAGCTACCCGAGGCGGCCCGGTGGGGACGAGCGGGTCCTCCTGGCCGTGGACGAGCGGGACGAGCTGGTCCCGACTTCCCCGCAGGGAATGACCCGCATCTATCCAGGCCAGGGTGGTATCCCCTCGGGTAACCGGGAGTTGCCCGAGGGGAACGGGCCTCGGACCATCCGCGGGGGGAAGCGACCGAGGCGGACGAGCAGCAGCTCGGGAAGGCCGGCCGATCCCGCGGACGAGTGGGTCCTCCCGGGCCGGGACGAGCAGCAGCTCTCCGAGGCGGCCCGTACGTCAACCGGAAGACGTACAGCCGCGGCCGGTGACGTACCCGGCGACCGCGGCCGGGATGAGCAGGGCCTCGGGATTGCGGGCGCTGCCGGGGACACAGAACGGTCCCCCCGCTGGTGCTTGCGGGGGGACCGGATAGTCAGGGGGTTGGAGCCGGCCTACTCGTCCGCGTGTTCCGCGCGCTTGGCCGCGACGTAGTCGTTCAGCAGGTCTGCGGCGGCGTACATGGCCTCGGACTGCTTGACCACCTCGTTCGGGTCGAACTCGGGGGAGTCGATCCCTACGGCGATCTCGGCCGCGGCAGCGAACGCGTGCCGGGCCGCGAGCAGGGCCGCCGCGGCGACGGACATCTGTTGTGAGGCCTTCGGCAGGTTCATGATTCCCTGGTTGGCGAACGCGGAGAGGTCCCCGAGCTGCCTTGACAGGGTGGCCATCATCGCGGGCATGTCCCGTTCGTACGCGCCGAACCATCCCTTCTGGACGTCCGTTTGCAGCGGGCCGCCGCTCAGCCCTTCCTCGATCTGGGTCACGATCCCCTTGAGCATCCCGAGGTACTGCGCGGCGTACCCGGCATCCCCGAGGGGGTGTTGCGCGCCCGGGGGCTTGGTCACTGCGGTACCGATGGCAAGGGACTCGATCGCGCGCTTGATCCTGCGAGCCTCGGGGATCGGGACGGCGTGCGTGCGGGCGCCGCGTTCGTTGCTCATGTGCTGTGCTCCTGGTTTCCGCTGGTCGCTGGCGCGGTGTGCGCGTTGTTGTGTGCGCAGGTGCGTTTTTCGGTTTTACCGTGCTGGTTTGGCGCGGTGGGCGGAAATGCGCGCTATTTCAGTCGGTAGATGGTGGCCGTGATGTACGGCGCGCGGTCCGCGATTGCGGCCAGGGGGCGGGCGTGCGCGGCGCAGGTGTACGCGTCTGCCTCGGTTACGTCGCGCCGGAAGCGCACGGCGAACGCTGCGGTACCCGGGCACCTCTGGCGGTCGCGCGGCTGGTTGGTGTCGAGCGCTTCGCAGAGTCCGGACGGCTGGTTGTACCAGACGAGCAGGGGCGCCCCGAGGGACCGGGCGATCTGACACACGTCGTCCCGGCGCCGTTGCTCGCGCTCGGGAAGCGTCTGGGGGTCCACCGCCTGTACGGCGGCCCCGGCTGGGGCGGTCGGGAGGACTGCCGGCGGATTCGGGGCGACCGGACGAGCGGGGCGGGGAGCAGCTGCTCGACGCGCGGGCGCGGGAACGGCCGGGGCCCGGCTCCCGAGGGCGGCCAGGATGCCCGCGAGTCCGCCGCGGGCACCTCCGGGAGGGAAGGCTCGGGTGAGTTCGTCCCGGCCCCCGTTCCGCATCCAGTCGGACAGGGAGGACCGGGGCGGCTCGTCCGGCTCCCACTCGTCCCCGGGTTCGTCGTCCGGCTCCCATGCGGGCGCAGGGCGGTCCCGGGCGGCCCGGCGCGGGGGCGGCGGCGGGAGGTATCCCTCGGGGGCCGGCCCGGTGTTGGCGTGCGTGCGGTACGGAACGCGCTGCCCGGTGCTGCACCCGGGGCACCGGATCGTCATCCGGTCCTTGGCCCGTGACTGCCACTGGTGGCCGCAGCGGGAGCATTCGCACCACACGGCGGGCCGGGTGGCCGCCTGCGCGGCCCGTGCGGCGGCTCCCGAGAGATCGGCGGTCACGGGTCCTTCCCACTCCTGGTCTATGCGGACGTGCCGGGAGGTCCGGCATCCGGGGCAGCGTGAATTCCCCCCGCGCACTGTGGTCCGGTACGGGTTGGCGCAGTTGCGGCACACCACCTGAATCGGGACTGTTCGCACGGTCATCCCTCCTTTTGCTGGTTCCTGGCGCGGTCTCACATTTGATGGTCACACGGTCGTTTGGCGAAAAGAACGGGAAATGCCAACGGCCCTCGGGTCCGGTATGGACCGAGGGCCGTTCGGGGGCCGACGCGGGTGGCTGTCGGGTCACCCCAAGGGGATGTCGTAGTTGAGTGCACCGTTCTCTCCGGACACCTTCACGGCCACCTCCACGACCCGGCCGTCCTCAAGGGACACGGTCCGGACTTCCTGCGCGATGGGGACGACTCCGGCGAGGCTCAGGGCCTCCTTCTCCGGCTCGGTGGCGAGGCGGGGGGTAACGGTGACCCGGAGCCGCTTTTGGGGGGAGCCGAGACGTTCGGAGGCGAGCTCTCGGGAGCCGCCGGTGGAGGTCATCTGCGCGAGTTCAGGCGTCACCTCGACCACGGCCGTCGTGTAGTACGACGACGACATGTGGGTCGGCACGCCATCGCGGCTGACGAGCCGTCGCCGGACGTGGACGGTCGTCCCTGGCTCGACCTCCAGGCGGGCGGCCACGATCCCCTCCGCCCGGACCATGCCGACCTCCAGAATCTGGGAGGTCTCCCCGACCCCCAGGGCCCGGCCGGTGGCGGCATGGGATGCGACACGGGAGACGACGCTGGGGCTTCCCGGGTCCGTCACGACCGTGGGCCGCCCGGCAGAGCGGAAGATCCGACCCTCCCTTTCCAGAACGTCATACGCCCTGATGGCGGTGGTCCGGTTGACCTGAAATTCCGCTACCACATCCCCGTACGTCGGCATGCGGTCCCCAGGTGTCAGGGTCCCCTCCCGCATGCGATTCCTGTAGTGACCTGCAATTTCTTCGTATCCACTCACAATGACCTCTCCTTCTCCCCTCATGTCCGCTCACGGTAGGGACAGTAACCCACTTCGGTCAACCGGTTGACGTCTGGTCGTCCTCCGGCCTACCGTCAGTCTCGCATCCACCAATGTGAGGGGACGTCATGAACGCTGCCAGCAACGGGAATCGGGCCACTCCCCCGCCCCGGCCGACCACACCGCCGCGGACCGGTCCGGCCAGTACTCCCCCGACGGCCAACCCGACGGCCAAGGGCGGCGCCACGAAGAACGGCGGGGGGTTCAACCCGTCCTTCGGGTTCAACCCGTCCTTCGGCGTGAACGTCAACGCGGGGAACCGCACGACAACGACCGGCGGCGGCGGGACCCCCGGCGGTGCCAACGGCCGGAGCAACGGCGGGATGCCGGGCCTGCCTGACCCGGACTTCTCGACCCCGGCTGGTATCCGGGAGTACTGCAACCACCTGCGGACGGTCAGCTTCATGCTGGCGGCGGAAGTCGCGGTAGGGGCGGAGATCTTGAAGGGGACCCTGGGGCAGGTGCCGGCGCCGGACGGTTCCGGGGTGCTGAACGGGACCCGGGCCCGTGCCTGGAAGGTGTCCCGGAAGCTCGAAAAATCGGCGGAGGCTCTGACGGAAGCGGCCAAGATGGCCGCCGCCACGTACGCGGCTTTTCAGCGGGAGTTCGAGGAAGAGCTGAACCGTGTCCGTCACCACGCCCGGCGCCCGCAGGCGCGCCGTATGGACTTCACGCAGCAGTAGGGGAGGCGGACACCATGAGCAAAGACGTAGAGAAGGTCCAGGAAGACCGGCTGAACGGTGAATCGTCGGCTGCCGGGGTCAAGGCGTACCTGTGGCAGCGGGTCAAGCCGTACACCCCGCCGTGGATCGTCGTGGGCGGTGTCGGCGCGGCCGGTGCGATCGGCTCCCTTCCGTGGGAGGGGAACGCGTTCGCCGGCGTCGGCCTGACGCTGGCCTCGGTCGGCCTGACGGCCGGCGCCTGGTTCGCGGGCAAGTCGACCGGTGCGCAGCGTCGCCTGCACTCCGCGGTCACGGTTGCGGCGGCCGGCTCCTGGTTCACCTGTGCGGCGCTGGCGGGTCCGCTGTCCGGTCCGCTCCCGCACCTGTGGGCGATGGGCGGCGGCGCGCTGGCCCTCTCGTGGAACCTCCGCCAGATCATGCGGCACAACCCCGATGCGGTTTCCTCCGAGCAGGGCGGACTCCTGGAAGCCATCGGCCTCGGAAAGCTCAGGATCGGGGCGCCCAAGGTCACGGAGACCGGTCAGGTGCTGGCCGCGTACAGCCTGCCCAAGGGCGGCACCACGGAGGAAGTCACGAAGGCCCTGCCCGCGCTGGAGTCGGCCCTAGACCTGCGGCCGGGCGCGATCCGCATCGAGAAGGACCCGGAGTCGCACCGGCGCGGCACGCTGGTCATGGTGCCGGTTGACCCGCTGGCCGGAACGGTCTGGTACCCGGGCCCGTCCGCCCCCGGCGGCTCCATCACGGAGCCCTTGGTCGTCGGCACGTACGACGACACGATCCCGCTGGAGATGGTGCTCCCCAAGGGAGTTCACTACCTGATCTGCGGTGAGACCGGCTCCGGCAAAACCGAGGCCGCGATGGACATCCTGTCCGAGGTGCTGACCCGCCGGGACGTGGCGGTGTGGCTGTCCGACCCGGTCAAGCGCGGCATGGACCTGGGCGCGCTGTTCCCCGCCTGCGACTGGGTGGCGCTGGAAGGCGACGACGTGGAGTCCATGGCCACGGCCGTCATGCAGGCCACCCCGGCCCGCGCCGAGTGGCTGCGGGCGCACAGCTACCGCAAGTGGATCCCCGAAGCGGCTCAGCAGCAGACCAACCCGGAGCACTCCTGCAACAAGGGCCGGGCCGCCTGCGGATGCCCGGGGCTCCCGTTCCTCCTGGCCTGGTTCGAAGAAGCCGCGGAAGCGTTCGCCCGGCTGGACGAGGAGCTGTTCAAGCAAGCGGCCAACCAGATCCGCGCGACCGGCGCTTGCCTGGTGTTCTCGTTGCAGCGTCCGAGCCACGACCAGATGTCCACCACGGTCCGCGCGGCCCTGCCCTCGGCCCTCGTGTTCGGCCTGGACGAGCGCGATGAGGGGATGGCCCTTCCCTCCGACGTGCTCGACGCGGGCGCGCACCCGGGCCAGTGGGGCGCCGGATACCCGGGCTATTGCTACCTCGCGGAGGCCGGTACGCCCGTGTCCCGGCAGACCGCTCCGGCCCGCACGTTCCGCAACGACCCCGTGGTCCTGGAATGGGTGACGGTCACCTTCGCGCCGGTCCGTACGCCGGACGCGGGTCCGGTCATGGCCGCCGTGGCCGAGGCTGTGGCGGGCGCCCGGTACACGAACCGGGGGTCGCTGGTCTCCCCGGCCGCCGGCGGCGGGGAGGATGCCGGTCAGGACAACGAGACCGAGGAGACCGAGATGACCGGCATTCACATGGACCCGGAGGACGCGGACATCGACCCGTCGAAGGAGCTGCCCGAGTCGCAGGCCGGAGACGAGACCCCGCTCGTCCCTGCCGACACCCGGCCCGAGCTGACCGGAGAGGAAGCGCGGGAAGCTCTGGAAGTCCTCTTGGACGAGTGGCTCGTCCAAGGCCGGCGGACCCTCACCCCGGCCGATCTCGTGGCCTACTCCGAGGCGATCGGACGCAAGGCCACGTGGATCAAAAACACGGTCCGGGAGATGCGCGCCGAGGGCCGCCTCACGGAGGACCTGAACGCGAAGAAGCCCGGCACGTACAAGATCCAGCCCCGGGAACGGGGCCTCGCGAGCGTGTGACCCGTCAGTGACCGGTCAGGGTGCCTGACCCCCGGACTCCCCCAGGTGGGGAGGGGGTCAGATGCCCTGATGGGGTCAGTGACCCGTCAGACACCCGTCAGAGGGTGTCAGTGCAGGTCAGAGCCCATCAGCCCCCAACGAAAAGCGGCCGGACCGGATGAGACCCGGACCGGCCAGGACCCACGGAGGTACCCGTGAATCACTACGACCAGTATCAGCCCGGAGGGACCCACTCCGACACGGAGCGCCTCCTCGCCTCCCTGATTCCGGACACCCCGGCCGGTGCCATGCCGGTCCCTGCCCCGGCGGCGCCGGAGCCGTTCCCCTCCGTGGATGCCCTCCTGGACCTGGCCCGCCGTCAGGGCGCCTTGGAGGGGCGGATGGACACCGCCGCCCGTACCGGCCTGCCCCCCGGCCCGTTCCTTTTGCCCGCGCCGGTCCCGGCCGGGCCGCTGGTTCCCCGGTGGGCCCTCGGCACGGCGGTGGCCTCGGTCGGTATCGGGGGTGGCGCGTTCCTCGTGAGCCTGGCCGTTCCCGCGATCACGGCCGGGATGGCCGCCCTGGCCGCCGGCGCCGCCGCGGTGCTCCCGTTCCTCGTCGTCGGTGGGGTGGCCATTGCCTGCATGGCCGGGCGCCGGAAAACGGGCACTGGCCCCCTGTCGATCACGCAGACCGTGACGCAGACGATCACAAATTCCGTCCGGATCGGTGAGTGAACATGAACCGCACCAAGGCCGCCACGCTCGGTCTGCTCGTCCCCGCGGCCCTGGCCCTCGGTATGTCCGCGGACACGTCTTACCGGTTCCTGGGGACCGCTCTGGACATCACCAACGACATGGAGCGCGCCCTTCTGTGCGGGGTGGCCGAGGCGGCCATCGTGGCGCTCACGGTCTACGCATGGGCGACCCGGACGAAGGGGCCGGCCTACCTGGCGTACGCCGCGGTTCTCGTTCAGGCGGTACCCGCATTTCAGGTGTCCGGCGGGATTGGCGGCCCCGTCCGTGTCGTCCTCGGGCCCGTGCTCCTGGCCGTGCTGCTCCACCTGTTGCTGGGGCTCGAACTCCGGATGGCCGGGGACCGGTCGGACGGTCTGTTGGGGGCTGCTCTGCGGGAGGCCCGGGAGCGGCTGACTTCGTTCCTGGGCATTGGCCGGCGCGGGGCCGACTCCGCGGCCATCGCCCGCAGCCGTGCCGCGGACCGTGCGGTCGACCTGGCGGACCGTGTGGCCGGAGCGACCGTGGGCACCCGCAAGCACTCCCGCCGCGCGGCCAAGTTGGCCGCCGCCATTGATGCCGCGCGTCACGGTCTGGACGGGGCCGAGGCGGACCGAGCCGAGGCATCCATCGTGGCGCGGGTAGTACGCCGGAAGTCCGTCACCGGTCTCGCCACAATCGAACAGCGGCACAACTGGAGCACGGGCCGGAACGTCCCCGCCGAGGTTCCGGCCGAGGTTCCGGCCGTGCGGAACCAGGAAGTTCCGGCCGAGGTTCCGTCAGGTCCCGCCGAGGTTCCGGCCCTTGCGGAACTCTCCCGCCCCGAGGTTCCGCTCTACCAGGTTCCGGCCATGGCCCCCGTGGTTCCGCTGGTTCCGGCGGAACCGGAGCAGGTTCCGGCCCCGGCGGTACTTCCGCAGGTTCTCACCGCCGAGGCAGGAACGTCCGCCGAGGTTCCTCCGCAGGTCAATCCTGGTTCCGCCTTGGTTCCGGCGGAACCGCAGACCCCCGCGGCTCCCTCCCGGGGAGCGGCCACCCGTGCGGCCCGGGAACTGATTACGGCCGGTACCACGGACCCCGCGCGAATCCGGGAGACCCTGGCCGCATCCGGGATTGTTCCGCCCTCGGACCGGTACCTCCGGCGCCTTGTGTCCGAGGCTCACACGGAGCGCGGTACCGGCGCCTACATGTAGTTCCGCACCCGGAACCTCATGGTTCCGGCCGGAACAACCGAGGTTCCGCCCGTTCGAACACCGCGACAAGACACCGCGACACTCGACCATCCGAGGGGGCACCATGCCCGAGCAGATGACCCGTGACCGAGCGTCAGAGATCGTGCGCGACTGCTACACCACCGGCCAGCCACAGAGCACGGCCGTCGACCTGACCGGCTACTCCCGATCGTGGGTGGCGGCGGAGTACCGACGACTCAAGGCCCGGGGGATCTCCCGCGTGTGCGGCCAGATGGAACTGTTCGACCTGTCCGGCTGATCGCGTTCGGGCCCGGCCCCACCCGGGCCCGTTCGTGGCCGTCCGGCCAACTGTTCGCCCCCTTGAATTCAACCGATCTCCCGGCATAGTCGGGAGGGAGCTGCCGGAAACGGCGGCTCCCTCCATGGGCCGGGCCCACAGGAACGGAAGACGAGACATGAGCACCGCAACGACCCCCATCACGATCGTGGGCAACCTGACCGATGACCCGGAACTCCGCTTCACCCCGAGCGGGGCCGCGTGCGCGAAGTTCTCCGTGGCCGTCAACCGTCGCCAGTTCGACCGGCAGGCGAACGAGTGGAAGGAGTCGGGGACCGACTTCCACCGGGTGACCGTGTGGCGGTCCCTGGCGGAGAACGTGGCCGGCACTCTCACCAAGGGAATGCGCGTGATGGTCGTGGGCGACCTGAAGCAGCGTTCTTGGACGGACGAGAAGACGAACGAGAAGCGTTCGGCGTGGGAGGTCGAGGGGTCCGCGGTCGGCCCTGACCTGACGTTCGCCACGGCCACCGTGACCAAGGTCGCGAAGACGAACGGGTCCGGGTCCGTCCCGGGTGACGACGCATGGGCCAGTGCCTCGCGCACCCGCCCGGCGGTCCCGGCTCAAGTCGGCGCCGGCGGCGGCGGCCAGAGCCCCGATCAAGAGCCCCCGTTCTGATACGTGGCGGTATACGGAGCGTCCGCCGTACCGTGACCCCGCCGGGGCGTGGACCCGTCCCGATGAACGCGGCATGGCCTTGCGGCCCGGTACCTCCCCAGGGAGGAAAGCCGGGCCGCCTTCCGTACCCGGAGCCGTCCTTCGGGCCCGGCCGGGAAGACGAGCGGGTCCTCGGGGCCCGCTGTACGTCAACTGGGAAACGTACGGGGCGACGTACGAGCGGACGTGGTCAGCACAACGCCCCCGGATTTTCCCTCGTTTCGGTAGTGGCGCCGGGGGCCTGACGGACCCTAAAATCTCCGATACACAGTATCGACAAGGAGGAGTTGGGACGTGACCGCTACCGCGACCACCGCCACGGCGCCGGCCCCTGCGGCTCCCCAGGTTCCCGCCGACTGGCGCGTGACCCCCGAGGGCACCACAGACCACCGTGTGATCCCGGTCGGAAGCACCGGCCGGGTGACTGTCGTGTCTGACGACACCACCGCCTATCTGATCTGCCGGACCGTGCGCGGTCGCGGCGGGTGGGGCGTGCACTGCGCGGCGGGTGAACTGATCACCTCGGGGTGGCCGACCCTGACCCGGGCCCGCGCGTACGCCGACCGCCTCCTGTCCAAGAAGGCGGGGGCCGCGTGATGGCGACCGCGACGGAAGAGACCGCGGCGGCCGGGAAGAACGTCACCCCCCGCAAGCTGACCGAGGCCGGGAAGGCCAGGGCCCGGCTCGTCCCGGTGCCCGGTGTCGACGGCGTGAGCGTCGACCTGGAAGCGGAGTACATGCTCCGACGCCAGGGGGACACCGAGGTCCTGTTCCTGGACTGGGCCCCCCTTCTGCTGACGTGGTGGACCGACCCGGAAGGCGTCCCCATCTATCAGGTCCGGGTGAAGGGTCAGGAGGAGTACGTCACCCCCGAGACCCTGCGCGACGGGACCGCGTGGGACCAGTTCGACCACGCGGCCGGGCACGACGTGCGCAAGGTCCGGGAGGCCCTGGCCGGAGTGGTCAAACTCCAGCGGCGGGACATCCCGAAGGCTCCAGGCCTGGACTGCCTCGGGTGGCACGACATCAACGGGTCATGGGTGTACGTGTCGGCTGACCGCGCGTTCGGCCCGGCCGGGGAAGTCGCGGTCAACGTCAACACCTACAGCTCGGACGAGGCGACACTCCCCGAGGCTCCGACAGGGGACCGCCTGCGGGAGGTGGTGGCCCTGTCCCTGTCGGTCCTGGACGTGGCGCCCCTGCGGGTGTCGGCCCCGGCCATGTGCTCCGCATGGTTGGCCCCGCTGATCTCCCTGTTCGGCAACGACCTGCCGCGGTTCGTGTCGTGGATGTGGTCGGACGGTCGCGCGCAGGTGTTCGGCGTGCTCAAGTCGTCGTTGGCCGCGATCCTCCAAGCGCACAGCGGTACCGGGTACCGAGGGGAGGGTGACCTCCTGCCGGCCGCGGACACGAGTCTGCCCTCCCTGGCGAGCATCCTCGGGGAACGGCGGGACGGCCTGGTCGTCGTGGACGACTACAAGCCGGGCGAGACCTCGGCCGTGGACAACAAGACGCAGGGCACCGCGGAGCAGGGCATCCGCGCGGCGACCAACCGTCAGAAGAGGTCGAAGAACCGGATGCGCGGGCCCGGCCGGGCCAAGGTGTCCGCGTGCATGGCCCTGCTGATGTACACCGCGGAGTGCCTCCCCCTCTTCAACTCCGGCTCCACCCATGACCGCACCTTCCCGTTTCAGGTCCACAAGGGCGACGTACGGACCGACCGCCTTACGGTCCTCCAGGACCGGGTGGACGACTTCCCCGAGGCCGGAGCCGGATACGCTGCATGGCTGGCCGTCCACCACGCCGAGGTGACTACCTTCCTCACGGGCCGCTTCCGGGAGCTGCGGGCAGAGCTGCGGACGGGAGAAGAGGTGACCGGCCGCGCGTGCGCGCACATCGCGCACATGCTCTGTGCGGCCGAGGTGTTCACCCGGTTCGCGGTCGAGACCGGGGCGCTGACCGATGACGAGCGGAACGCGATGTACGGGGAGATCAGGGCCGCCCTGATCGAAGCGGCCACCACGACCGCCACCGAGCGGACCGAGGACCAGCCGCACGAGGTGTGGCTCCGGAACCTGCGGGGCCTGTTCGCCTCGGGGAAGCTGTACGCGATCACCCCCGGCTGCACCGCCTCGGAGCCTCCCGCGCAGTACGCGGACTCCCTCGGATGGGCGGTTGAGCGCCGCGACACCCTGGCCGGGTACGCGCTCCCCGATGGCCTGGCCGTTGTCGAGTCCGAGGTGAATCCGGCGATCACCCGGCGGGACAAAGCCCTGACGATCGGCGGTGTGCAGCTCCGGCGCCTGCTGGCTTCCCGCAGCATCATCCGGCCCCAGGAACACCCGGACGGGAAGCACGACCACTTGCGTCGGGTGCGGGTCGGCAGCTCTCGTCTGTGGCTGATGGTCATCCCGTGGGAGGTATTCCTCGGCACAGATGGAGACACCCCTCCCGAGGACGGCCAGGAAGGCCAGGGCGGCCCCGAGGCACCCGAGGGCCCGGCCCTGCGTGTGTGCAACGGGTACGCGTTCGGCCAGCCCTGCGGGATGCCGCTGGACCCGAAGGAGCAGAACCAGAACGGCCGGCACGCCAACTGCGTCCCGGCCCCGGCCCGTCCGGCGGCCCCGGCGATGCTCCCGGCTCCGATGGACCTGGAGCCGAAGAAGCCGACCGTCGTCCCGGCCCCGCGGCCCGAGAGCGTGCCGGCCGAACCGGTACGTGAAGTGAATGACGTACCGGCGCCCGCTGATGACGTTCCGCCTTCCCGGCCTGCCAGGAGGCGGGCCCCGGTGGCCGCGATGACCGGGCCCCACGCGGAGTACCTGGAGGCGGCCCGGTCCCGGAAGTCCATCAGGACCCCGGAGCAGGTGGCCGCGCTCGCGGAGCGTCTGGCCTACCTGGACCAGGCCGAGGCGGAGTTGTCCGCCCTGCCCGAGGACACCGAGGACATGACGGAGGAGATCGCTGCCCGCGCGGCCCGGCTCCGTCTGCTGTTCGCTCTGGAGGGGGACAAGGAGGGACACGGCCCGTTCGCCCCGTACCGGTCCCGCCGGGGCCCGTGGTGGCAACCGGAGATGCCGGGAATGATCGGCGCGGTTCGCGGAATCCACAGCTGGTCATGGGAACGGGAGGACTTCACCGGGGAGGCGGTGGCCCTGGACCGTAACGGGTCCTGGCCCACGGCAGTCTCCTCCGTGCTCGTAGCCCACGCTGACCTGAAGAACACGGGGGCCCTGGAGGACGTGCGGGGCATCCCGAAGCCGGGGTTCTACAAGGTCACCGTCTACCCCTGGACCGAAGAGGGCACCCCGTCCCCGATGGGCACCCACAAGGTCGGGTCGGAGGTATGGATCACGGCCCCCCACATGCACCTGCTGACCGAACTGGCCGAGGCCGGGCGGTGGCCCGACTCCTCCGCGCTGGACTCCTACACCGGGGAAGGCGTCCGGCTGACCGCGTGGGCCCACCTGGTGGGCGAGTGCCGGCGGTACGCGCTGGAGGTCCACGGCCGCGACTCGTTCGCGTACGAGGTGGCCAAGGAGTCGTTCGGCATGGCGGTCAACACGATGTTCGGCTCGTGGGAGGGCGACGGCGCCCTGATGAAGCGCGTGTGGAAGTGCAAGGCCCGGCGGACCGACTGGTCCCAGCACATCAAGGACCAGGCCGCGGTGACCATGTGGCGGGCCCTGGACGCGGTACGCAAGGCGGTCCCGGACAACGGGCCGTTGACGATCCGCAGCATGGACGAGCTCGTGATCCCGGCCGCGATCCTGGAAACCGTCACCACTCCGGCCAAGGGACAAGAGCGTCCGCTGATCCGACTGGACGACCTCGGCACCACGTTCGGCACCTGGAAGGTCAAGACGACCGAGGCTTGGGGGGATGAGTGATGGCGCGCAAGAGCAAGCGGGACACAGGGAAGGGCACCGCCTACTCCGAGGCCGAGGCCGGACAGTTGGCCGGTGCCATCCGGGGCGCGTACGACGCGTGGGAGCAGGAGGCCGAGCCGTCCACCCTGGACGTGCGGGCAAAAGTCGAGTGGGCCGGGCACGTCATGCCGGCCAATGACGGGAAGCGGCGGACCCGGCTGGACCTCCCCCCCACGAAGATGAAGGCGGTCCGGAAGGCCGCGCAAAAGGTGGGGAAGGCCGCGGCGAAAAAGGCCGGTGCGAAGCCTGTCGCGCACGGGAACAAGAAGACCTGGAAAGCCCAGCTGAACCAGCTCCTGGATTCGAAGCACGGAAGCGCGGCATCTGACCGCGCGGGATTCAGCCCGAGTCGGGAGAGGGTGCTCGCATGGCTCGCCATGGATGAGCACGTATCCGCTCCGACTACGGCGAATCAGGCGAAAATTGCCGAGGCGTACCGGGAATTGCAGAACCACAACGTGACCGAGGCCAAGGAAAGCCACTCCCGGGCCGCAAAGGAAGCATCCGACGCAATGTCGGACGCGCTGAAAGAGCAGTACGGGGTGGATATCCGGCTCCGCGACATCGACGACTTCCGTTTCGAGTAACCGGCCCTCGGGAGGCCCCGCAATTCGGCGGGACCTCCCTTCCCTTTCTCTCTGCCGAAAGGCACCGTCATGACAACTGCCCACGTGTGCCAGGCATTCGCCGGACACTCCGGACCGGACCCGGATTTCCCCCTGGCTTATCAGCGTGACCCATGGTGCTGGACTCCCGATATGGGCTTTCACCGAAAGTCCGCCCCCACTCTGCGACTGCACCCCGTGGCGAAAGCGGGAGGCTCCCGCATGGTCGGAAAGAATTCCCTTCACCAATGGCAGGCGGTCCGCCTCGGTCTCGGGATCGGCACGTCGAATGGCGGGTACGTCCGGGACGTACTTCCCGAGAATGTGCAGCGGCTGACCGAGGCGACGAACGGGAAGGGGTGGGACACCTATCCGGAGGCGGCAGAGGCTCACGCACGCCTCGGGGCCGACATGCTCCGCATGGTCAGGGCCGGAGCCGCTCAGGCGCTCGAAGAGGACCCGGCCGCCGCGCGGGAGTGGATCGGGGGAGCCCTGCGGCCCTTCCTGGACTCCCCGGCCCTCGGTCCGTGGGGCGAGCGGCTGGCCCGGTTGCTGGCCGCCGGCATGTCCGAGGCCGAACTCCGCAGCTACGGCGAAGAGGAAGACCGCGCGTACCGGTCACGGGCCATGTGGGACGGCCGGAACCCCGAGGCATGGCTCACGTACTGCGGGGCCGCCGCGGTCCGCATCATCGGAACGCAGGACTCTTTCGGCGCGGTCCGCACCGTGTGCCGCCTGCTCGTCATCACCGACCCGACTCCGCCCCAGGTCGTCCAGTGGTGGCGTGAGGTCCTCGGGGACGCCGTACGGATCGCAGCCTAACCAACTGAGCTGTCCTTCCCCGTGGCCCCTGCTCTGCCCTCGGAGCAGGGGCCGACCCATGTCCAGGGACCCGCCCGGCCCGCTCGTCCCGGCTGGGGGCGGACCGCGGATAACCTCCCGAATTTCCGCCCGATAATCTTTCCAAGACGAATCCAATTCGGCTACGATATTCGGGAGGATTTGTTTTCGAGATTGGCCGAATCGGCTGACCCTTTCCGAATCCGAATTGTTGAGCAATTCGCGCTCGGCGCGGCCGAATTCCCCGCCCGCTCGTAATTCGAATAACCGGCGAATTCCCGTAGCGCGGAGCGCGGAGGAATTGCAATTCGCGCAGCGAATTCCCCACTGGTCCGGCGGAGCCGTGACCCTTACACCGCCCCCTGGCGGTGTAAGGG
>NZ_JBWJVM010000134.1:0-14107 GCF_056428985.1 Streptomyces sp. CA189
TCGTCTTCCTCTCGGCCGGCAACGCCGAGCTGCTGGACCAGCACATCGGCGACGTACTCGACGCACTCGACACGGCGGACCGTGCCCCGCTGGCCGCCGTGGCCCACACCCTCGGCTCCCGCGAACCCCTGACCGCCCGACTCGCGATCGTCGCCACCAACACGAACACGTTCGTCGAACGCCTGCGCCACGCCCGTGAGCAGCTCCTCGCCGGCACCCGCGGCGACCTCGGCGACGGCGCCTTCGCCGCCGAGGCCCCCCTGCCCGCCGCGCAGCGCCGCATCGCCTTCCTCTTTCCCGGCCAGGGCAGCCAGCGACCGGGCATGATGCGCGACCTCCACGACAGGTTCCCCGCCTACCGCTCCGCCGTCTGCGTCCTCAGCGCCGTGGCCCGCGCCGACCTCGGCTACGACCTGGCCGACCTCCTGTACGGCGAGGCCTCCGCCTCCGAGGCGTCCCTCGTGGACAACGGGGAGTTCGAGCGTAGGCTCGCCTCCACCGAGGTGTGCCAGCCCCTGCTCGGCACCGTCCAGATCGCCGCCACCCGCATCCTCGCCGACTGCGGCATCACCCCCGACCTCGCCCTGGGCCACAGCGCCGGGGAGTTCGCGGCCGCCGCGGCGGCCGGGGCGCTGACCCCCGTGGACGCCGTCCGGCTGCTGGTCCACCGCGGGGCGGCCCTGCGACGGGCCCAAACCGGCCTCCGGGGCGGAATGCTCGCGGTGCAGACCGACAAGGAGACCTGCCTCCGGCTCGTCGACGGGATCGACGGCGTCTGGCTCGCCTGCTTCAACCAGCCGCGACAGATCGTCGTCAGCGGCACGCCGGAAGGCCTCGCCGCCCTGCGCAAGGCCTGCGCCGAAGCCGGGGTCGTCACCGCGACGCTCGACGTGTCCAACGCCTTCCACTCCCCGCACCTGGCCCGGGCCGAGGAGGCCGTGCGCTCGGGCCTCGCCGCCCGTCGGGTCAGCAGCCCCGCCGTGCCCTTCGTCTCGTCCGTGAACGCCGAGGTCTGCACCGACCCCGACCAGCTGCGCGCCCTGTGGACCCGACACGCGTCCGCACCGGTCCTCTTCGGCGACGCGATCCGCACCGCCTACGACCAAGGGGCCCGCATCTTCCTCCAGGTGACGGGCGGCACCTCGCTCCTCACCTCGGCCCGCCGCAACCTCACCGGCCACGGCGACATCCACATCGTCCCCGCCGCCGGAGAGGAACCCGACAACGGACACACCTTCACCCTGGCCCTCGCCCAGCTCGCGGTCCTGGGCGCCCCCGTCGACCCCCGCACCCTGATCCCCGAAGAGGAGCGCCGGCTGCTGGACCTGCCGGTGGCCGAAGTCGACGGCCAGTCCTCCTGGGCCTCGCCCCACCAGGCCGTACCCGAGGACAGGGACCGGCTGCGCGCGCGACAGCTGGACACGGGCACGGACACCGCCGCCCCCGCCGCCGCGTGATCCCCGCCGTCATGCACACCGTCGCCTTCCCGCCGATCGCACCGGGCCACGTCCACCGCTGGGGCGGTGCCGTGCTCCTCGTGGCCCGCCGCGGCGAGCCCGACCGGGCGCCCTTCCTCTCACCGGCCGAGCGGCGCGTCGTCCACGCGCTGCCGGCCTGGCGGCAGGCCGAGTGGACGGCCGGTCGGTTGCTCGCCAAGGGGCTGGTCCACGAGGCCGTCGGCGCTCCGGAGCGGGAGGTCGAGGTGCTCCCCCGCGCGGACGGCAGCCCGTACGTCCTGGTCGGCGGCCGCCCGCTGCCGGAGCTGCACCTCTCCATCAGCCACACCGCCCGGCACGCCGCCGCGGCCCTCGCCCCGCAACCGGTCGGAGTGGACCTGTGCGAGACCGCCTCGGCCGAGGCGGTACGCCGGGTCGCGGATCACGTCCTGGCGCCCGGGGAGCTCTCCCTGATCGGTACGGACCGGCCCGAGGTCCTGGCCGCCGCCTGGGCCCTGAAGGAGGCGGCGGTCAAGGCCGACCGGAGCGGGGTGTTCGGCGCCGCTCCGCGCCGCGTGGAGATCCTGGGCCTGCGGCCGCCCCTCCTCGGCGGGCGGCGCCGCGCGATGGTCTGGCGGGCGGCGGACGCGGTCCTGGCCCTCGTCCTGGCGCACCCGGGCACGTGACGGCACTGCGTTGGTGCTCCTTGCCGCGCCGGATCATGCTTGTCAGTGGAGCCCCTGGCCAGGCGAAGGCGAGATGAGCGGCGATGGAGCAACTTCCCACCCCTCCCGGTGAGCGGCCGGCCCGGACGACGCACGCCTCCCCGGGGGCCGCGTACACGGCAACGGCCACCGTCAGCGAGCAGGGCATCGTGACCGGGTGGAGCGAGGACGCCCGCCGGCTGCTCGGCTACGCGCCATCGGAGGTCGTGGGACTGCCCGCCGCGGACCTGCTCGCGGACCGGTCCGGCGGGCCGGGCGGATCCGGCGGTACGGGCACTGCGGCGCGGCCCGTAGGGCCCGGGCAGGAGCGGTGGAGCGGCACCGTGCCGCTGCGCCACCGGGACGGCCGGCGGCTGGACGCGGGACTGCTCGCGCACCGCAGGACGGCCGCCGACGGGGCGGCCGAGTGGCTGGTGGTGTCCGCCGTGGCGGGAGCGCCCGGTGCGGCCTGGGGCGAGGCCCTGGGCGAATGGGCCTTCGACCGGTCCCCCTGCGTCCTGGCGGTCTTCGACGAGGATCTGCGGCTGGTGCGGGCGAACGACGGCATGCACCGCGCGCTCTCCCTCACGGAGGCCGAGATGCGCGGGCTGCGCCTGTCGGAGATCGCCCCCGACCCGGTGAGCGAGGAGACCGAGCGGGGGATGCGCCGGGTGCTGGAGACGGGCGAGCCGCAGTCCGTGGACGGCTTCGTCCGGCCGCCCGGCGCGGGCGCGCCGTACGGCTGGGCGACCTCGCTGGCCCCCGTACCGGGTCCGGACGGCCGGGTGCGGGCCGTGTACCTGACGGCGCACGACAGGGCCACCGGTGACCGCGGCCCGCGGCAGGCGCTCCCGTCGGACCTCGCCGGGGCCCGCATCGGCACCACCCCGGACAGTGCCCGCACCGCGCAGGAGCTGGCCGACGCGGCCGTCCCCCGGCTCGCCGACTTCGCCGTCGTCGACCTGCTCGAACCTTCCCCGCGCGGCGCGGGGCCGGCACCGCGTCCCGGGACGGGGGCGCTCACGGTGTCACGCAGCGCCGTACGGTCGGTCCTCGGCGGGAGCCAGGAGGCCCGGATCGCGGTCGGGGAGACGACCGTGTACCCGGCGCTGTCGCCCCCCGTGGAGTGCCTGGCCGCGGGGCGGGGCGCCGTGTACGGCACCGCCGACCCGGCCGTCGCCCGGTGGGTGGCGCAGGATCCCGGGGCCGCCTGGATCAGCGAGTACGGGACCCATTCGGTGATGCTGGTGCCGCTGCGCGACGGCGGGACCACCCTCGGCCTGGCCGTCTTCAGCCGCCACCAGCTCCGGGAGCCCTTCGATCCGGAGGATCTGCGGCTGGCCGAGGAGCTCACGGCCAGGGCGGCCACCGGCATCCACCGGGCGCGCCGGACCGCCCGGGAGCACACCAGCACGATGACGCTGCAGCGCAGCCTGCTCCCGCACACGCTGCCCGTGCAGTCGGCGCTGGAGATCGCCTCCCGCTATCTGCCCGCCGGCGGCGAGGCCGGTGTGGGCGGCGACTGGTTCGACGTGATCCCGCTGTCCGGAGCCCGGGTGGCCCTGGTCGTGGGCGATGTCGTCGGCCACGGCATGCGCGCCACTGCCACCATGGGCCGGCTGCGCACCGCGGTACGCACGCTGGCCGACGTCGACCTGCCTCCCGACGAGCTGCTCACCCACCTCGACGACCTGATCATCCACTTGGCGGCCGACGAGACCGGCCAGGAGGCGGCCGGGGGCATCGGCACCACCTGCCTCTACGTGGTGTACGACCCGGTGACCCGCCGGTGCACCGCCGCCCGGGCCGGCCACCCCCCGCCCGCCGTGGTCTCCCCCGAGGGCTCCGCGTACCTCCTCGACGTCCCGGCGGGGCCGCCGCTGGGCCTGGGGGGCCTGCCCTTCGAGACGGTCGAGGTCGAACTTCCCGAGGGGAGCCTGCTCGCGCTGTACACCGACGGCCTGCTACAGGCCCGCGACCACGACATCGACGAGGCCCTGGACAGCATGCTCGCGGCCCTGGTCCTGCCCGCCTCCACCCTGGACACCGTCTGCGACCGGGTGCTGACGGCTCTGCTGACCCACCGTCCCGATGACGACGTGGCCCTGCTCGTCGCCCGTACCCGGGCCCTGCACACCGACAAGGTCGCCGTCTGGGACCTGCCCTCCGACCCCTCCTTCGTCGCGCAGGCCCGCCGCAACGCAACCGACCAGCTGACGGTCTGGGGGCTCGACGACGCCGCCTTCGTCACGGAGCTCGTGGTCAGCGAACTGGTCACCAACGCCATCCGCTACGGCGAGCCGCCCGTCCAGCTCCGGCTGATCCACGAGGGCACCACGCTGATCTGCGAGGTCTCGGACGCGAGCGGTACCGCCCCGCACATGCGGCGGGCCCGGATCTTCGACGAGGGAGGGCGCGGCCTGCTGCTGGTCGCGCAGCTCACCCAGCGCTGGGGCACCCGGCACACCCTCTTCGGCAAGACCATCTGGGCCGAGCAGTCCCTCACCGGGTTCTGAGGACCTTCCGAGGACTGAGGACCTTCTCCCCTGCCCTGTGACACGCCCGTGACAGACGACGGACAGGCTCATGAACTCCCACCGACAGGCTCTTTAACACGGACATACATTCACATTCGTGGACATGTCCTCTGCTTCCAAAGGTGCGAGCAGCCGTGATGAACGAGCCGAAGTGCCGGAGGAAGTCCCATGAGCCTCACACTCGTCGCGCCGCACCCCGAAGCCGCCACAGCCCCCGCAGCCGTCCTCGCTCCGCGTGAGCAGGAGGCGCTGCGCCACATCGCCGCCGGGTGCACCTACGTGCAGACGGCCCGCTCCATGGGACTCTCCAAGCACACGGTCGACGCGTACCTGCGCCGCATCCGGGCCAAGCTGGGCATCAACACGACGGCGGAAATGACCCGCCTGGCGATCTCCCTGGGCCTGTGAACACCGGCCGGGCCCAGTCCGGGGGTTCCCTGGGCGGCGCCTGGCTCCCCGGATCCGCAGGCTGCGGACCGGCCCGCCGGGCAGGTGCGGTCACGGTGGCCGCACGCAGAGCCGCCACGAATTCCAGGCAGGAGTCGTAGCGGTCCTCCGGGACCTTCGCCAGAGCCTTCGCCAGTACAACGTCGGCCGCCGACGCGATATCGGGCCGCTTCTCCGTCAGGGGAGGCGGCTTCTCGTATTGGTGCGCCCACAGCAGCGCGGGGGCGTCGTCCCGGACGAAGGGCGGCCCGCCGGCGAGGGACTCGTAGACGACACAGCCGAGGCTGTAGACATCGCACCTGCCGTCGACCGGGCGCCCCGAGATCTGTTCCGGCGCCATGTAGTCGACCGTGCCGACGAACTCGCCCGCCGTGGTGAACCCGGTGAGCGCCAGCGACTTCTTCGTCAGGCCGAAGTCCGTGAGGTAGACGTGCTCGGGGTGGTCGCTGTCGGTGCCCTCGGCGACCAGGATGTTGGCGGGCTTGACGTCCCGGTGCACCAGATCGTGCTCGTGGGCGGCGTCGAGCGCCGATGCCACCTGGGCGGCGATGCGCAGCGCGGTCGCGACGGGCAGCGGTCCGTCCCGGTCCAGCAGGGCCCGCAGGTCCATCCCGGCGACGTACCGCATGGCGATGTAGAGGACCCCGTCGGTCTCCCCCGCTTCGAAGACGGGCACGATGTGCGGGTGGTCGATCCTCGCGGCCACCCGGGATTCGTGGGCGAAGCGGCGCCGGAAGACCTCGTCCCGGACGCGCTCCGGGGCAATCAGCTTGAGCGCGACCGTACGGTCCAGGCGCAGGTCCTTCGCCTGGTAGACGACGGCCATGCCGCCCCGGCCGATGATGCGCTCGATCCGGTAGCCGGCGATCTGCTGCCCGATCAGGCCGGAGGCGCGGCCCGTATAAAGGCCCCGGTTCGCTGCCGTGCCCATCAGGCGCCTCCCGTCGCAAGTCTATCCAGTGATCCACACGCACGCCCGTGGGGCGAGCGGCGCTCGCCCCACGGGGGATGGTGCCCGGCCGGGTGGTCAGTCGTCGTCGCCGCCGGCTCCGCCGTTGCCGCCGCGGCCACTGCTTTCGCAGCCGACGCCGACGCAGATGCCGCCGTTGCCGCCCCGGCCGCCGTTGCCGGCGTCGCCGCCGGCGGGTGCGTTGCCGCCCTTTCCGCCGTTTCCGCCGTTGACGCTGCCGTTGCACACTCCGGCGCAGATCCCGCCGTTGCCGCCCTTCGTTCCGTCGCCGGCCGGCCGGCCCTGGGTGCCGTTCCCGCCGTTGGCGCTGCCGTTGCACAGTCCGGCGCAGATCCCGCCGTTGCCCCCGTTGGTGCCGTTGACCGTTCCGTTGCAGTTGCCCGCGCACACCTTGTCCCCGACGCGGACGCTGCCGTTGCCGACTTTGACCTTGCCGGTGAGTCGGCTCGTGCCCGGTCTGCTGTCACCGCCGGCGGCGTCGTACCCGCCCTGCCAGCCGTGGGACGCCGTCGGAGCCGTACGGACCGCGGACGCCGGAGCCGCCATGGCCGCGGGCGCCATCGCACCGGCACCGATCAACGTCGACGAGATGACAAGACCAATACGGAACTTCCAAGAACGTGCGCGCATGGGATTCTCCTTGCCGATTGATTGCTGAACTGGGTGCCGGGAATTCGGACGGAAAGGACCCGGCCGGCCACCGGCCGGACGGGCCCGTATGTCAGGTGGAGAGGGGGGAGAAGGGGGAGCTGCTTCCCATCAGGGCGAGCCAGTCGCCGTTCTGGTAGCTCTTCTTCCAGCTGTCGATCTGGTCGGTCGAGATCTCGTACTTCTTGGCGATCTTCTCCTTCATCTCGTCGGAGTCGTCGGCCAGCAGGGTCACCACGATGCGCACCTTGTCCACCATCGTCAGCTCCGACTTGGGCTTGTCCGGCAGGTCGTCGAACCGGAAGCAGCCGGCGCGGCCGGGCTTGCCGGGCTCACCGGGCTCACCGGGCTGACCGCCCTTGCCGCCCTTGCCGCCTTCGCCGCCCTCGCCGCCCTCGCCGCCGATCCCGCAGTGGGCGGGCGACCCGGTCATGACCGAGGAAACGTTGTGTGCGGGGGTGTGGGACTGCGCAGCTTGCGCGGCGCACGCCGTACCGGTGACGAAAGCCAGGGAGGCCGCCGCCAGGATGAGCGGACGCTGCCAGGGGCTCGTGAACATGGGGGTTCTCCGTTTCCGTGAGATCACGGGTGTCGCTGATGAGAAAGAAGGGGGTAGGTCTGGGGGGTGGGGGTGGAGGCCCTGAAGGCCTCCACCCCTCTCTCAATCGCGGTTAGAAGATGCTGCCGCCACCGGCGCCGCCACCGCCGCCGAGGCCGCCGAACAGGCCACCGAAGCCGCCCTTGCCGCCCTTGCCGCCGTTGCCGCCCTCGAAGACGCCGAAGCCGCCCTTGCCGCCCTTGCCGCCGTTGCCGCCGATCAGCTTGCCGTCGCCGCCGTTGCCGGCGTTGCCACCGCTGCCACCGAAGAGGCCGCTGCCGCCACCCCCGCCGTTGCCGCCCTTGCCGCCGATGACGCCTTCGCCGCCGCCACCGCCGCCACCGCCGCCGCCACCGGAGAGGACGCCGTCGCCGCCCTTGCCTCCGTTGCCGCCGGCACCGCCGGTACCGAGGACGCTGCCCCCGCCGGAGCCGCCGGAGCCGCCACCGCCGCCGATGAGGCCGCCGCCGCCTTCCCCGCCGTCCCCTCCGGCGCCACCGGCGGCCGGGAGGGCAGTGGCCACATGGGCCGCCGGCATCGGGGCCGCCGTCGCCATGGAGGCCGGAAGGATGACCGCTCCCGAGATCATGGCGGCCGATGCGACCAGGGTCGCCATGCGGAATCCACGACGGTTGGTGCGGACGCCGTTGTTGGTGCGAGTCTTACGGTTCATGGCCTTCTCCTAATGGTTTAGGTGCCCCGGATATTCGGGACGGTGCGGTAATTCGAGGAGAAGAAGAGTCCCTCGGAGAGGTTTTTCCGTCCCTTCCTCGTGCCTCAAGTAAGCCCCGGCCGGTACATCCGGGTCATGTTCCGGAAACTCGGGACTTGACACCCTCCGCATCACCGGTTAAAAGCCCGGGAGACCCCGTGAAGGGCACGGCCGCGGGTCAGATGCCGCGGCGGCCGCGGTACGCGACCACGGAGATCCAGAGCATCGCCGTGACGGCTCCGACGGCCAGGGTCAGGGTGCCGGCAGGGCCGCCGCTCATCGCCCAGCCGTTGCCGATCAGGAGGGCGCTACCGGCGACCCGGGAGGCGCTCGCGTACCGGCGGTTTCCAGCGCGGCCGAAGTGGCGGCCCAGGACGTAGCAGGCGGCGATCAGCGAGGTGAAGGTGACCGTCCCGGCGGCGAAGTGCGCGTAGCTGTGCCAGGTGAGCGTGGCGGCCTCCGCGGAGGGGGCGCCCAAGGGGAAGCCGTCGACCGGGTCCATGACGAAGGCCCCCGCCGCGATCATGCCGATGCCGGCGATCCGGACCAGCCGGGGCGCCCAGGTGGATCCGGAGGTGCCGCGCAGGGCCCGGCGCAGGCCGGTCGCCCCGATGGCGAGGAGGGCTCCGGCGAGCAGGAAGTTGGTGATCTGGAGCCAGCCGAGGCTGCCGTTGCTCAGCGCGCTCAGCGGGTGGCGGGTGATGTCGAAGCCCTGGCGGGTCGCGGCCTGGGTCAGGGAGACGACCGCCCACACCGGGGAGGCGACGACCACGCAGGTGAGCAGGGAGCGCGTGGCGGCGGAGGAGGACGGGGAGTCGGAGGAGGAGGAGAAGGAGGAGCGGGTGGCGGAGGAGACGGTGGCGGCGGGGGTCTGCGTGGTCATGGTGGATGCCTCTCGGGTGCGGCGCATGCGGCTGCGGCTCGTTTTCGGTTCTCGCCGATACGTCGAACCGGAAAGCTGACAGGGAATGGGCGCGTTCCCTGTCACATCACCCGTTCGACGTGTAGGCAGGTACGGGCAGCAGCTCCGACCACGAGACAAGGGAGTCCCCATGCGCTACCTGATGACGACGAAGCCGTCCGACGCCGCCCCCGACGAGCGGCTGTACGCCGAAATGGGCAGGTTCATCGAGGAGCTGACGGCGGCCGGCGTGCTGCTGGCGACAGGCGGCCTGGAACCGGGCGGCATCCTGGTGGCCTCCGCGGGCGAGGAGATCACCGTGACGGACGGGCCGTTCGCCGAGGCCAAGGAGGCCGTGGCCGGTTTCGCGCTGATCGAGGTCCGGTCCAGGGAAGAGGCGATCGAGCTGGCCCGCCGGTTCCGCAGGATCGTCGGTGACGGCGAGAGCGTGGTCCAGCAGGTCTACGGCCCCTGATCCGTGCCGGACACCTCGCGGACGATCGACGCGGTCTGGAAGCTCGAATCGGCCAGGATCATCGCCACACTCACGCGCATGGTGCACGATGTCGGCCTGGCCGAGGAACTGGCCCAGGACGCGCTCGTCGCCGCGCTCGAACAGTGGCCGGGCGCCGGGGTCCCGGACAACCCCGGCGCCTGGCTGACGACCACGGCCAAGCGCCGGGCGGTCGACCACATCCGGCGCTCCCGGCTGCTGACGGACAAGCAGGAGCAGCTCGCCCACGAGCTGGAGGAGCGTCAGGAGCCCGAACAGGACGACGTCCTGCGGCTGATGTTCCTCTCCTGCCACCCCGTACTGCCGGCCGAATCCCGTGCGGCGCTCACCCTCCGGCTGCTGGGCGGCCTGACGGCCGAGGAGATCGCACGGGCCTTCCTCGTCACGGCGACCGCCGTCACCGGGCGGATCGCCGCGGCCAAGCGCACGCTGGCCGAGCACCGCGTGCCCTTCGACCTGCCGGAGGAGACGGAGCTGCCCGAGCGGCTGTCCTCGGTGCTGGAGGTCATCTACCTGATCTTCAACGAGGGCTACTCGGCCACCTCCGGCGACGATCTGATGCGGCCCGGGCTCTGCCTCGAAGCGCTCCGGCTGGGCCGGCTGCTGGCCGAGCTGGTCCCCCGGGAGGCCGAGGTGCACGCCCTGGTCGCGCTGATGGAGATCCAGGCCTCCCGTTCGGCGGCGCGCACCGGGCCCTCGGGCGAGCCGGTTCAGCTGCACGAGCAGAACCGGGGGCGCTGGGACCAGTTGCTCGTCCGCCGCGGCTTCACCGCGATGCTGCGCGCGCGGGAGGCCGGCGGGGCACCCGGCCCGTACATGCTGCAAGCGGCGATCGCCGTGCGCCACGCGCAGGCACGCACCGCCGCGGAGACCGACTGGGCGCAGATCGCGACCCTGTACGGGGCCTTGGCGCGGCTGCGGCCGACGGCGGTGGTCCAGCTCAACCGGGCGGTGGCGCTGGGGATGGCGGACGGGCCGCAGGCCGGCCTCGACCTGGTGGACTCCCTGGTCGCCGATCCCGTGCTCCGCGACTACCACCTCCTCCCCAGCGTCCGGGGAGACCTGCTGCTGCGCCTGGACCGCGGCCCGGAGGCGCGGAGGGAGTTCCTCCGGGCGGCGGCCCTCGCCAAGAACGCCGCCGAGCGCGCCTTCCTGCGCCGGCGCGCCGAGGAGGTCCCGGCCACCGGCGGCCCGGCGGGTCCCGCACCGGGTCCGACCCTCGGCCGGGCCGCGGAGGGCTTCCTGGGCCGGGCGGATCTGGACGCGGCGACGGTCCGCTCGTACGGGCAGACCCTGCGGCGGCTGCGCCTGGACCTCGGCGACGGCACGCCGCTGTCCCGTCTGACGTCCGAGGAGGTGGCACGGGTGTGCTCGGCCGCCTGGGGCGCCGCGGCGGCCAGGACCTGGAACCGGCACCGCTCGGCCGTACGCTCCTTCGGCGCCTGGGCCGGACTGGACGGACTCGCGGCAGGGCTGGAGCGGCGCGCCGAGCCCCGCCCCCGGGCATCCACCCTGGGCCCCGCGCAGCTCGACGCCCTCTGGAGCGACCCCGAAGTACCCCTGAGGGAACAGACGTTGTGGCGGCTCCTGCACGAGTCGGCGGCGGGGGTGAAGGCCGTCCTGTCCCTGAACGTGGAGGACCTGGACCTGGAGGACCGCCGGGCCCGCGCGGGCCGCACGTGGGTGAGCTGGCGCTCCGGTACGGCCCGGCTGCTGCCCCTGCTGCTGGCCGGCCGCACCCGGGGCCCGGTGTTCCTCTCCGAACGGCGGCCCGGACCGGCCCGGACCCCCGGGCCGGCCGATCTGTGTCCGGACACGGGCCGGCGCCGCCTGTCCTACGAGCGGGCCGAGCACCTCTTCAAGGAGGCCACCAAGCACCTTGACCCGGCGCACGGGGGCTACACCCTGCGCCGCCTCAAACCCGATCCGCGGCCGCCCGCAGGCACCCGCTAGGCCAACAGGGCGAGGATCCGGCCGAGTTGTGCGCGTACGGCTTCGTCGGTGATGGTCCCGTCGGCGCCGACCGTCCGGCGGTCCACGGGGATCCGTACGCACGCCTCGTCCCTGATGTCGGCGCCGGTGTAGCCGAGGACGGTCCGCAGTGCGGCCTCCGCGCCCTGGCCGCGTCCCGGGGCCGCCGCGTTCACCCAGGCGACGGGCTTGTCGCAGATCTCGGTGCCGCCGACCGTCCAGTCCAGCAGGTTCTTGAAGGAGCCGGGCAGGGTGCCGGCGTACTCCGGGGTGCAGATCAGGACCGCGGCCGCCTCGGCGATCGCCGCGCGCAACCCGGCCACGGGGCCCGGCAGCGGATCGGCGTCGTCGTCGGGGTTGAAGTGCGGAAGGTCCGCCAGCCCCTCGTAGAGGACCGTCCTCACCCGCGAGGGGGCCGCCGCCCGCGCGGTGCGCAGGACGGTCTCGTTGGAGGACCCGGCCCGCAGGCTTCCCGTCAGCAAGAGGACCACAGGCAGCGTAGGCATGTACCCCAATGTAGTCACCCGTCACGGGACGGAGCCGCCGGGGTCAGCCGAAGCGGCCCTGGACGTAGTCCGAGGTGCGCGGGTCGGCGGGGCTGGAGAACATGGCCTCCGTGGGTCCGTGTTCCACGATCTGGCCGGGCGTGCCCTGCTCCGCGAGGAAGAAGGCGCACTGGTCGGAAACCCGGGCCGCCTGCTGCATGTTGTGCGTCACGATCACGATGGTGACCTCGTCCGCCAGCTCGCGGACGGTCTCCTCGATGCGGCGCGTGGAGGTGGGGTCCAGGGCCGAGCAGGGTTCGTCCATCAGCAGGATCCGCGGCCGGACCGCGAGGGAGCGTGCGATGCACAGGCGCTGCTGCTGGCCGCCGGAGAGCGCGCCGCCCGGCTGGCGGAGCCGGTCCTGGACCTCCTTCCACAGCCCGGCCTTGGTCAGGCACTCCTCCACCAGCGCGTCCTTCTCGGCCCCCGAAACACGGGTGCCCGTCAGCTTGAGGCCCGCCGTGACGTTGTCGTAGACCGACATCGCCGGGAAGGGGTTCGGCTTCTGGAAGACCATGCCGATCCGGCGGCGCGCGTCGGTGAGCCGGCGGCCGCGGGCGTAGACGTCCTCTCCGTCGAGCAGGACCTCGCCGGCCAGTTCGGCGCCCGGGATCAGCTCGTGCATCCGGTTCAGGATCCGCAGGAACGTGGACTTGCCGCAGCCCGAGGGGCCGATCAGCGCCGTGACCTGGCCGCCGGGCATCGTCAGGGAGACCCGGTTGAGGACCTTGCGGCCGCCGAACCACGCCGAGACGTCCCGGGCGTCGAGGGTGGACGCGCCCGTAGCGGGGAGCGCGGGGAGGGGGATCGTCTGCGTCGTCATCACGGCCTCGTTCACAGGAGGTTGGGCAGGAGGAGGGCGGCCTGGTCGGCGACCGCCAGGCCGAGGGCGGCCAGTACGGGAAAGCCGACCAGCCAGGTGTGCGCGCGACCCCAGCGGATCCGCGCCCAGGCCAGGGCCGCCGCGGCGAGCAGCAGTGCCTGCGCCCACAGGACCAGCGGGAACCAGGCCGAGGTCTGGCTCCCGAGCGGGGCCTCGTCCGCGGCCAGCCGCCCCGGGGTGCGGCCGCCGGACTGCTGTACGGGCGTGGTGAGTTCGGTGTCGACGTGGACCACGCCGTCCGGCATGTACGGGGTCCCGTCCGCCGTCATGAGCGTGAGCAGGGCGGCGCCGGCGGCCGGCCGGGCCGGCTGCGGGTCGCCCGCGCGGCGGACGCCCAGCACCTTGTACGTGTGCTCGCCCTGGCCGGTGACGACCAGGAAGGTCTCCCCGCGCGCGAGGTCCGCGATGTGGGCGAAGGGGCCGCCGTAGCCCGCCTGCCGGCCCATGAGGATGCTCGTACCGGGCTGGCCGGGCAGGACCGTGTCGCGCCGGTGACCGGGCCCGGAGGCCAGTACCCCGGAGGTGGTCGCCTCGCGGACCACCTCGCGCAGCCCGATCTGCGGGATCTCCAGCAGGGCGACGGGGGTGCCGGGCTCGGTCGGGCCCAGCGGCGCGGTGGCGTTGGCGAGCTGTTCCCGGAGCTGCGCGTACCCCACCCGGCGGTCCCGCTCGTGGCGGAGGTGACCGAGCGGGCCGACTTCCGCGACGAAGCCGAGGAGCAGGGCGCCCAGGATGGCCAGGGCCGCGCCGGTGGCCCACAGGCCGGGTGGGCCCGTACGCCCCGCCGGGCCCTCGGGGGCTCCGGCGGGGTCGGGGCGCACGTCCACCGGCGGGGTGGAGGTGGCTGTCATCGTGTCTACTCCGAATGCGGATGCGGATGCTGCGGGGACGCGGCGGACGCGGCGGACGCGGCGGTTGCCGCGGTTGCCGCGGTTGCCGCGGTTGCTGCGGCTTCGGTCAGTTGCCCGGGAAGGTCAGCAGGCCGCGGCGGCGGGCCCACCAGACGAACGCGCCGCCGGTGACGACGAGGACCGCGCTCAGCAGGCCGAGCGTGGTGGCGTTGGCGCCGGTGTTGGCCAGGCCTCCACCGGGGCCGCCGGAGCCGCCGGCGGCTCCGCCCGAGACGTTGGTGGAGACGCCCACGCTGCCGCCGCCGCTCGTGGTCGTCCCCGTGGAGGCCGACGCGGACGGGGAGGTCGTCTCGGACGGGGTGGGGGTGGGGGACGCCGACTCCGAGGGGG
>NZ_JBWJVM010000135.1:0-13522 GCF_056428985.1 Streptomyces sp. CA189
TTTGAGGCGCGGGGGTCCGGGGGCTGGCCCCCGGCAACGGCGCCGCACCCGGCAAGGAGTCCGGGCGCAGCCCGGGGAACGGTGGAAGGGCGGGTAGGGGACCGGACCCCGCGGAGCGGACCACGGCACGCCACCCGCGCCGGAACGGGATCCGGGCCAGCCGGGGCAAGGGCCGGGACCGTTCCAGGCCCGGGAGCCGGAGGAAGCGGGACAGGAGGTTCAGGGGGCGGGCCAGGCGGAGGGCGGCGATCAGGCGGAGCCAGCCAGGCAGCCCGCCCAGGAGGTAGTGGGAGAGCGGGCGCAGCCGGCCCGCCCAGTGGTGGTGGAGGAACTCCGCCTTGTAGGCGGCCATGTCGACCCCCACCGGGCAGTCGCTGCGGCAGCCCTTGCAGCCGAGGCACAGATCCAGCGCCTCGGCCACCTCCGCCGACCGCCAGCCGTCGGTCACGATCTCCCCGGCCAGCATCTCGTGCAGCAGCCGGGCCCGCCCCCGCGTGGAGTGGCGCTCCTCCCCCGTGGCCCGGTACGACGGGCACATCACCCCCGGCCCCCCGACGTCCGTCGACCGGCATTTCGCGACGCCGACGCACCGCGCCACCTCCCTCGCCATCGGTGACGCCGGGAGCACCGCGAAGCGGAGGTTCTCGTCGAGGCGCGCCGGGCGGACCAGGATCCCGGGGTTCATGCCGCCCGCCGGGTCCCAGACCCGCTTGTAGGACTCGAAGAGCCCGATCACCGAAGGCCCGTACATCCGCGGCAGCAGCTCCGCCCGCGCCTGCCCGTCCCCGTGCTCCCCGGACAGGGAGCCCCCGTGCGCGACGACCAGGTCGGCGAGGTCCGAGGAGAAGGCCCGGAAGCGGGCCACGCCCGGCGGAGTCACCAGGTCGAAGTCGATCCGCACGTGGACGCAGCCCTCGCCGAAGTGGCCGTACGGGGATCCGCGCAGCCCGTGCTCCGCCAGCAGGGCCCGGAATTCCCGCAGGTACGCGCCGAGCCGGGCGGGCGGTACCGCGCAGTCCTCCCACCCCGGCCAGGCCATGGACCCGTCGGGCATCCGGGTCGCCGTGCCGGCGGCGTCCTCGCGGATCCGCCACAGGGCCCGCTGCGCCGCGGGGTCGGTGAGCAGCAGGCAGTCCACCGCGTCGGAGGCCCGCAGGAGCGCGCGGGCCGCGCCCTCGTCGCGCATCTCCGCGAACAGCCACGCCCCGCCCCGCGGGAGCCCGGCGGCCGCCGCCGTCTCGCCGACCAGGTCGGCCGCCATCCCCTCCACGGTCAGCGGCCCGTACGCCAGCAGTCCCGCCGCGGCCTGGGCGGCCGCGCTCTCGTCGGCGTACCCGAGGACGGCCAGCGCCGGGGCGGCCGGCAGCTCCACGAGCCGTACCACCGCCTCGGTCACCACCCCGAGCGTGCCCTCGCTCCCGCAGAACGCCCGGGCCACCTCCGTGCCCCGCTCGGGGAGCAGCGCGTCCAGGCCCCCGTAGCCGGAGATCCGCCGCGAGAAGCCGTCGGCCGGGCCGCCCGCCATGCCGGTGCGCAGGACCGCCAGGTTCCCCGACACCAGCTCCCGCAGCCCGTCCGGCGCGCCCTGCCAGCCGGTGCCGAGCCGGTGGGAGGAGCCCCCGTACACCGTCACGGCCAGCTCGGCCACGTTGTCGGCGGTGGTCCCCCAGGCCACCGAGTGGGCCCCGCAGGCGTTGTTGCCGATCATCCCGCCGAGCGTGCACCGGGAGTGCGTGGAGGGATCCGGCCCGAAGGTCAGCCCGTGCGGGCGGGCCGCGTCCCGCAGCCGGTCGAGGACCAGTCCGGGCTGGACCACGGCGGTGCGGGCGGCCGGGTCCAGGGAGACGAGGGCGTTCAGGTGCCGGGTGAGGTCCAGCACCACGCCGACGCCCGTCGCCTGGCCCGCGATGGAGGTGCCGCCGCCGCGCGGGACGACCGGGACCCCGGCTTCGGCGCACACCGCGAGCGCGGCGGCCACGTCCTGCGCGTCGCGCGGGGCGACCACGCCGACGGGGACACGGCGGTAGTTCGAGGCGTCCATCGTCGCCAGGGCCCGCGCGGCGGCGCCGAAGTCGACCTCCCCGCGCAGGTTCTTCCGCAAGGTCCGTTCGAGTTCACCGGGTGACGTCACGGCGGACAGCCTCCCACCGGCTCCGGCCTGTCTCCCACCGGCTCGCACCCGCCCGTGTCATCTCATCGGGTGGACGCGGTTCCGAGGCGTGGACCCGGACCGGATACGCTCCGCTTGTGGCCGAGATCCAGATTCCCGCTGACATCAAGCCCGCCGACGGACGCTTCGGCGCGGGCCCCTCCAAGGTGCGGACCGAGGCGCTGGACGCCCTCGCCGCCACCGGTACCTCCCTGCTCGGAACCTCCCACCGCCAGGCTCCCGTCAAGAACCTGGTCGGCTCGGTTCGCCAGGGCCTCCGGGACCTCTTCTCCCTCCCCGAGGGCTACGAGGTGATCCTGGGCAACGGCGGCTCCACCGCCTTCTGGGACATCGCGACCGCCGGTCTCATCGAGCGGAAGTCGCAGCACCTCACCTTCGGTGAGTTCTCCTCCAAGTTCGCCAGCGCCGCGAAGTCCGCGCCGTGGCTGGACGCGCCGTCGGTGATCTCCTCCGACCCGGGCACCCACCCGGACCCGGTGGCCGAGGCGGGCGTGGACGTGTACGCGTACACGCACAACGAGACCTCGACGGGTGTCGCGGCGCCGATCAAGCGCGTCGCGGGCGCCGACGCGGGTTCCCTCGTCCTGGTGGACGCGACCTCGGGCGCCGGCGGTCTGCCGGTGGACATCACCGAGACCGACGTCTACTACTTCGCCCCGCAGAAGTCCTTCGCCTCCGACGGCGGCCTGTGGCTGGCGGCGTTCTCCCCGGCGGCCCTGGAGCGCGCGGCCCGCGTGCACGCCTCCGGCCGGCACATCCCGGAGTTCTTCTCGCTGCCGACGGCGATCGACAACTCGCTGAAGAACCAGACGTACAACACCCCGGCGCTCTCCACCCTCTTCCTGCTGGACCAGCAGCTGGAGTGGATGAACAGCCAGGGCGGGCTGGAGTTCACGACCGGCCGTACGGCGGCCAGCGCGGCCCACCTGTACGGCTGGGCCGAGGCGTCGAAGTACGCCAGCCCGTTCGTCGCGGACTCCGCCAAGCGCTCGGCCGTCATCGGCACGATCGACTTCTCGGACGACATCGACGCGGCCGCGGTCGCCAAGGTGCTGCGCGCCAACGGCATCGTGGACACCGAGCCCTACCGCAAGCTCGGCCGCAACCAGCTCCGCATCGCGATGTTCCCGGCGATCGACCCGGCGGACGTGCAGGCGCTCACCGCCTGCGTCGACTACGTCATCGAGAACCTCTGACCGATTCGGTCCGACCCCTGTGGTCCCCGACCGTCCGACACGCTCCGGAGCCCCCGGTGACACCTCGTCACCGGGGGCTTCGTCGTTGCCCGCGACCCGCCTGAAGGGGGTCTGAGGCGGTCCTGAACGAACCCTGAAGGAGGAAGTCCGCCGCGCGGCCCCGAACCCCGGGACCTTGGTCCCAAAAATCGCAGCAAAGAGTCCGCAAACGGATGATCCCCGCCGCCTCCGCGGCCTGCGGCTTTATGCCCCGGGACCTTCGGCAGGGGCCTGTCCCGGCCCCTCGGAGGGGCGCAACCAACCACCCCAGGATGTCCCTCATGTCTGGTGTGCCGGGAACGAACCCCGGCCCGTTCAGGAGGAACCCCATGCGCAAGGCACTTACCTTCTCGGCGATCGCCCTCGCCTCGTCGATGGCCCTGGCCGCCCCCGCCGTCGCGTTCGCCGCCGACTCCACCCCGACGGCGCACAGCAGTGCGAGCGCCGGCGCCGAGGCGGCCCCGGTGGCCCTGAAGCTCTCGACCTCCTCGGCCAAGGCCGGCGACTCCGTCCAGCTCTCGATGGAGGTCCCGGACGGCTCGACGAACCTGGCCATCTCCTCCAAGGCCCTGGACGGCGTCAAGATGACCGACGGCCGCGGCGCCACGGCCACCGTCGCCAAGGTCCCCGCGGGCACCTACGGCGTCTCCCTCACCGGCACGGGCCCCGACGGCAAGAAGCTCCAGGCCACCGCGCAGCTCACGGTCAAGGCCGACGCCCCGAAGCCGACCGAGTCCACCGTCAGCCTGTCCAAGGACAACGGCAAGCCGGGCGACAAGATCCTGGTCACCATCAAGACGGCGGCGAACGAGAAGAGCGCGTTCGTCAAGTCCGACGCCTTCGGCGGCCAGGTCAACCTGAAGAGCAACGGCAAGGGCGTCTGGACCGGCACCGCGGTCGTCGCCAAGGACGTCAAGTCCGGCTACTACGGCGTCGAGGCGTACGCGGGCGGCAAGAAGTTCGACACCGTCAAGTTCTCCACCGACGCCACCGGCCCGGTCAACCCGACGCCGAAGCCGAAGCCGGTCGACCCGAGCCACCACAAGACCCCCAAGGGTTCCGTGAACACCGGCCAGGCCCCGCTCGGCTGGGTCCCCTCGGACGTCGCGAACCATGGCTGAGCAGTCCGCCCCTGAACGCGCCCCCCGCCGGAGCGGCCGCGCACTGCGCGTGGCCGCCCTGGCGGGCGCCTCGGCGCTCACGGTCTTCCTGATCTCTTCCTGCTCCTCCGGCGGCGACGCCGGCGGCGGCGCGGTCGAGAACAACGCGGCCGACGCCAAGACCGCCTCGGTGCTGAACGCCTCCGTACCGGACCGCATCGTGATCCCGGACATCAAGGTCGACGCCCCGCTCGACACCGTCGGACTCGACGCCCAGGGCGCCATGCAGGAGCCCGACTTCGCCAAGCCCAAGGACGCGGCCTGGTACAAGGAGGGCCCGACCCCCGGGGAGAAGGGCGCGGCCGCCATCGTCGGGCACATGGACACCCCGCAGGCGCCCGAGGCCGTCTTCTACAACCTCAAGAAGCTGAAGAAGGACGAGAAGATCGAGGTCCACCGCGACGACGGCTCCACCGCCGTCTTCGCCGTCGACGAGGTCGACACGTTCAAGAAGGACCGGTTCCCCACCGACAAGGTCTACGGGGACACCCACGGCAAGGCCGAACTGCGCGTCATCACCTGCGGCGGCAACCTCACCAAGGACCGCCACTGGGACGCCAACGTCGTGGTGTTCGCGCACCTCGTCGCGAAGGCGTAGCCCGGCCCCCCTCTCCCCGTTGCGCCTACTTCGCCACGGCGAAGCGCATCAGGGCCTGCTCGTCGCCCGGCTTGATCTTCCCGGTCTGGTTGATGACGTGCAGCTTCCAGCTCGCCCCGTCCCGGACCGCCTTGGCCACGGCGCAGCCGTTGTCGCTGCCGAGCAGGCTCGGCCAGATGTCGGCGACCTGCTGGGTGCTGCCGCCCGTGCCGTCGTACACCTTGAAGCTGATGTTGCGGGCGCTCTGGAAGGAGCTGCCCTTCTTGTACGCGGCGGCGACGAAGACGATGGACGTGACGTTGCCCGGTACCCGGGCGAACTCGACGGTCACCGTCTCGTCGTCGCCCTCGCCGTGGCCGGTCTGGTTGTCCCCGCTGTGGAGCAGCGAGCCGTTGCCCATGGGGTCCAGGGAGTCGAGGCCCGCGAGGCGGACCGGGTCCGCGCCCTGCATCGCGATCGCGATCAGGTCCAGGTCGGTCCCGATCTTCCGCTTGAACTTGCCCATCAGGCCGCCGCTGCTGCCCACGGTGGGGTCCCACGAGACCCCGATGGACAGGTGGGTTACGCCGCCCAGGTCCGCGGGGCCGTCTTCCTTGGTGAGCGTGATCATGCGCAATCCTCACAAATAGCAGTGCGATACCGACTCATGAAGTCTGCCTGAAGCCGGTTCGTTTGCGGAGCCGCCCGACGCACGCGATACCTTCAGGGCCTCGGCGTCCGGCGTTCCCCGGATGCCGTACGGCGCAGTACAGCGCAGTACAGCTTGGAGGCAGCAGCGTGAGCGTGCGAGTGACGGCGGCCCAGGACGGCGTGGACCCCTTCGGCACGGCCCGGCTGCGACGCGGGGTGCTCGACGCCTGGGGCGCGGGCCCGGCCCGCTTCCGCGAGGACGCCAACGCCGAGGAGGACCTGGCCCTCGGCGGCTACCGCGACCGGCTCGTCGTGGAACTCGCGCAGAACGCCGCCGACGCGGCCGCCCGCGCCGGGGTCCCCGGCCGGCTGCGGCTCACCCTGCACGCGGGCACCGACCAGCCCGACGGGCACGCGCTGCTCGCCGTCTCCAACACCGGGGCCCCGCTCGACGCCACCGGCGTGGAATCGCTGTCCACGCTGCGCGCCTCCGCCAAGCGCGACGACTCCTCCGGAAGCGTCGGCCGCTTCGGCGTCGGCTTCGCCGCCGTCCTGGCCGTCTCCGACGAGCCCGCCGTCCTCGGCCGGCACGGCGGGGTGCGCTGGTCCCTGGCCGAGGCCCGGGAGCTGGCCCGGGGCGCCGCCGTCGGCAGCTCCGGACTCGGCGAGGAGCTGCGCCGCCGCGACGGCCACGTCCCGCTGCTGCGCCTGCCGCTGCCCGCCGAGGGAACCGCGCCCGAGGGCTACGACACCGTCGTCGTGCTCCCGCTTCGCGATGCCGCCGCCGAGGAGCTGGCCGGACGGCTGCTCGCCGCCGTCGACGACGCCCTGCTGCTGACCCTGCCGGGGCTCGCCGAGGTCGTCGTGGACACCCCCACCGGGGGCGTGCGGACGCTGACGCGCCGCACCGAAGGCCCGTACACCGTCATCACCGACTCCGCCTCGGACACCGCGTCCGGCCGCAGGAGATGGCGCACCGTGCGCCACTCCGGCCCCATCGAGAAGGCGCTGCTCGCGGACCGGCCCGTCGAGGAACGGCTGCGGCCCGTCTGGGCGGTGTCCTGGTCCGTGCCCGTCGACGCCGAAGGCGCCCCGGTCCGCCCCTCGACCGCCGCCGTGGTGCACGCGCCGACCCCGACCGACGAACCGCTCGGCATCCCCGCGCTGCTCATCGCCACCCTGCCGCTGGACACCACCCGCCGGCACCCCGCGCCGGGGCCGCTGACCGACTTCCTCGTGGAGCGCGCGGCCGACGCGTACGCCGAACTGCTGGGCTCCTGGGACCCGGTGAGCACCGCGCTCGTGGACCTCGTACCCGGGCCGCTCGGCAAGGGCGAGCTCGACGGGGCCCTGCGCGCCGCGGTCATCGCACGCCTGCCCCGTACGGCCTTCCTCGCGCCCGCCGCCCCCGGCGGGGAGCCCGGCGAACCTGAAGGGCGAGCCGCCCTGCGCCCCTTCGAGGCCGAGGTGGTGGAGGGCGCGGGCGCCGACACCGTACGGGTCCTCGCGGAGGTGCTGCCGACCCTGCTCCCGGCCGGGCTGGAGCGCCGCCCCGAGCTGCGCACCCTGGGGGTGGGCCGGCTGCCGCTGGGCGAGGCCATCGAGCGGATCGCGGGCATCGAGCGGACCCCGGAATGGTGGTACCGGCTCTACGACAGCCTCGCCGGGGTCGACCCGGACCGGCTCTCCGGCCTTCCCGTGCCGCTGGCCGACGGACGCACCGCGATCGGGCCCCGGCACCTGCTGCTGCCCGGCGCGGACGCCCCGCGTTCGGACACCCCGCGTTCGGGCAGCCCGCAGAGCCTGGCCCGGCTCGGCCTGAAGGTGGCCCACCCGGACGCGGTGCACCCGCTGCTGGAGAAGCTCGGCGCGCTCCCGGCGAGCCCGCGCGCCGTCCTGACCACCCCGCAGGTGCGGGCGGCCGTCGCGGCCTCCCTGGACTCCGGGGAGATCTGGGACGAGGACGCCCTCGACCCCGAGGAGCTGGCCGACATCGTCCTCGGACTCGTCCGCGACGCCGAGCTCTCCCCCGGCGACGAGCCGTGGCTGGGCGCGCTCGCCCTGCCCGACGAGGACGGCGAGCCGACCCCGGCCGGCGAGCTCCTGCTGCCCGGCTCCCCGCTGGCCTCCGTGGTCCGCGAGGACGAGATCCCGTACGTGGACGCCGAGTTGGTGGAGCGCTGGGACGAGCGGACCCTCACCGCCGTGGGCGTGCTCGCCACCTTCCAGCTGGTCCGCGCCACCGACGTGGTCCTGGACCCCGACGAACTGGAGCCCCGCGACGGGGACTTCGCCGAGCCCGACGACGCCGGCCTGCTCGACGCGGTCGACGTGTGGTGCGAGGACCTTCTGGACCAGCTCCCCGACACCCCCGTGCCGCCGGTCGCCACCGAGCTGGTCGCCGTACGGGACCTCGACCTGGTCGACGACGACTGCTGGCCCCAGGCCCTGGCCATGCTGGCCCAGCCTCCGCTCCGGGACGCCCTGACCCAGCCCGTGCGGGTCCTGCTCCCGGACGGCACCACCCGCTCCGTGCGCTCGTACACCGCCTGGTGGCTGCGCGACCACCCGGTCCTGGACGGCCGCCGCCCGGCCGGCCTGCGCTCGGCGGGCGGCGACCCGCTGCTGGCCGGCCTCTACACCCCGGCGGACGCCACCGGCTTCGAGGACGAGCAGGTCCTGCGTGCCCTGGGCGTACGCACCACCGTGCCCGCCCTACTGGAGGAGCCGGGCGGCGCCGCCGAGCTGCTGGGCCGCCTCGCCGACCCGGACCGGGAGGTCGGCGGACGCCAACTGCACGGCCTGTACGGGGCGCTGGCAGAACTGGACCCCGAACAGGTCACCCTGCCCGACGAGCTGCGCGCGGTCGTGGACGGCGAGGTGGTCGTGGTGGACGCGGCCGAGGCGCTGATCGCGGACGCCCCCGACCTGCTCCCCCTGACGGCCGGCCTCCCGCTGCTGCCCGTGGCCCCGTCCCGGGCCGCCGACCTGGCGGAGCTGTTCCAGGTCCGACGCCTCTCGGAGACGGTCCCGGCGGAGGTCACCACCGAGGGCGAGGAGCACCAGGTCCCCGAGTCGGTGCACCAGCTCCTGGGCCCGGCCACCCCGAAGAGCTACGTGGAGCACGAGGAACTCCTGGCGGGCGGCATCGAGCTCGACTGGCGCCGCACCCCGGACGGCACCCTGCACGCCTCCACCCTGGAGGGCGTCGCGGCGGCCCTCGCCTGGGCGGCCGGCCAGTGGCCGCGCCGCTTCGAGGTGGCGGCCCTGCTGGAGGACCCGTCCCGGTCGGCGGAGTTGGCCCGGGACCGCTGGTTCGACTAACCCGCTCCCCTCCCGTACAACCATCCGGCCGCGCCGCGGATCATAGGGGCATGTCCTCTCCCCATGTCCTGATCGGGCGCGGCGCCGGCCGCGGCACGTCGGCCACCCTCGAAGCCGGCCACCTGCGGATCCAGCAGGGCCCGCAGTACACGCTCATCCCCCTCGCGGCCGTGCAAGAGGCCCGCGCGGGGGAGGAGTTGCTCGTCGAAATTATCCTGACCGACGGCGCCGTCCACCGGTTGAACGGCGACAATCCGACCGCCACCGCGGCCTTCGCCGCCGCCCTCAACCGCGCCCTTCCCGAGGACCGGGACCCGGCCGGCAGCGCACTGGTCACCACCAGGTCGGCATCCGATGAGCAGCCGCGCTGGCGCGGGGACGACGCCACGGCCTCGCTCGGCACGGACCGGCTGCGCATCGTCCGGGGCGGGCGGAACACCGACATCCCGCTCGCCGCCGTCCACGAGGCACGCGTCGAGGGCGAGCGGCTCCTCCAGATCGTCCTGACCGACGGCGCCACCCACCAGCTCCCGGGCGGGAAGCCGGCCGCCACCGCGGCCTTCGCCACCGCCGTCAACGGCGCCCTGCCCGGGGAACGGGACCCGGCCGGCAGCGCACTGGTCACCACCGAGTCCATACCCGGCGGGGAGCCGCTCCGGACCATCTGGAGATCCCTGATCTGGCCCGGGGGCATCGCGCTCGCCTACCTCGGCTACACGATCTGGGCCGGCGTCACCCACGGAGCGTTCGTCGCGGTCACCGTGGCCCTCACCGCAATACCGCTGTTCCTCGGCCTGGCCGCCGTCGCCGCCGGCGTCCTCGCCGTGTCCGTGCGGGTGGGCCTGGCCCGGCGCGGCATCACGGTCGAGGCCGTCCGCGCCATCGACCCGCAGGGAATCCCGTACCCCTGGTACGAGTTCACCGCCACGGACGGCGTCACAAACACGCACTACACCCGCAAGCACAAGACGCCGACCCTCCACGTCGTCTACGACCCCCTGCGCCCCTACCGCACCAAAGTCCCGGGCTCGTTCCTCCCGGTGGTGCTGAGATACACCGCCGCCTACCTCTGCGCGTTCGCGATGCTGGCCCTCGCCGCATTCATGACCTACGAGGCCTTCCGCCGGTGACGGGCGGCCCGCCGGGCGGCCCGCCCGTCACCCCACCGGTGTGAGCAGGGCGTCCGCGATGGCCGTCCGGGCGTACAGGACCGAGCGGCCGGCGCGGTGGCCGGTGACCAGGCCCGCGTCGCGCAGGGCCGTGAGGTGCTGGGAGACCGCGGCGGCGGACAGGCCGCTGTGCCGGGCCAGTTGGGTGGTGGAGGCCGGGGTGTCCAGTTCGGCGAGCAGCAGGGTCCGGGAGCGGCCCAGTACGGCGGCCACCGCATCGGTTGCCTTGGCGGCGCGGGGCTCCCAGAGGGTGCCGATCCCCCGGGCCGGGTAGGCCAGTTGGAGCTGGTCGGGGGCCACCGAGCGGGTCAGGATCCGGGGCCAGACGAAGGCGGAGGGCACCAGCAGCAGTCCGGCGCCGGTCTGGTCGCGGGTCAGCGCGCAGGCCCGGCGGACCATGCGCAAGGTTCCGGTGTCCCAACTGACGCTGTCGTGGAGCTCGTTGAGGACGTGGGCGGAGCCGTGCTCGGCGACCTGCCGGGCCCGGTGGAACACGTCGGCTTCGAGGAGCTGGCGGACCCGGGGCCAGTAGGGTGCGAGCGCCAGTTCCCAGTAGGTCTCGATCTCGTCGGTGACCTTCTCCAGTACGGCTTCGGGGTCCTCGTGGAGCAGCCTCAGGCGGGCCGCCGGGCGGGCACCTCCACCTCGGGCACCTCCACCTCGGGACCTGCCCGTGATCGTGTCCAGGTCGAAGCGCACGTTCTCCGGGCTGCTGCCGCGGATGGCCGCGAGCTCGGCGGCCAGTTCCGGGAAGGGGCCGGCCGGGGTCGGGTTGAGGAAGTCCGCGAGGTAGCCCGCGCCCGGGATCAGCGCGGCGAGCCAGCCCCGGTCCAGGCCCGCGCTCTGCAGCCGGGGCCGCACCTGCGCGGCCCAGCGGCGGTGCAGCGGCGGATCGGTCTCGGTGTTCAGCAGCCGGAAGCTGGTGACGACCTCCCACATCGGCGACACCGAGAAGCGGGTCTGCGCCAGGTCGGCCGCGGAGAAGCTCAGTTCGTATTCCATGGCCCCGCATACCCCCGTCGTCGCCCATTGGATTCGGCCCCACCTTAATCAATAGGACCCGCGGCCGTCCCGGCGCAGGCTCCTGTCATGCCCTCCTCCTTCCGCGGCCTCCCGCCCCTCGTCTGGAACCTGTTCGCCGGTTCGATCATCAACCGGCTCGGCTACCTCGTCACCCCGTTCCTGGTCTTCCTCCTCGCCGACCGGGGCATCACCGGCTCCGACATCTCCTTGGTGCTCGGCGCGCTGGGCGCCGGCCACTTGCTCGGCCCGGCCCTCGGCGGGCTGCTGGCCGACCGGATCGGCCGCCGCACGACCATGCTGATCGGGCTCATCGGCTCCGCCGTCGCCCAGGGCGCCCTGTTCCTGGCCCCGGGGCTCTGGACGATGGCCGCCTCCGCGCTGCTGCTCAGCACCGCCGGAGCCACCGTCGGGCCCGCCGCGTTCGCCCTGCTGGCCGACTCGGTGGACAGCGGCTGGCGCCAGAAGGCGTACGCGCTGTTCAACTGGGGCGTCAACATCGGCACGGCGGTCGCCGGCGTCCTCGGCGGATTCCTCGCCGCGCACGGGTACTGGCTGCTCTTCGCCGTCGACGCAGCCTCGGCGCTCGTCTACGCCCTCGTGGTCGCGACCCGGCTGCGCGAGCCGGCCCGCACCGCTCCGGCCAAGGCCACGGGCCTGGGCTACGGGGTCGTCCTGCGCGACCGGCTGATGCTCCTGCTGCTCCCGCTGCTCGGGATCCAGCTGTTCGTGTACTCGCTGACCGAGGTGGCGCTGCCGCTGGCCGTCCGCGACAGCGGGCTCTCGCCGGCCGTGTACGGGGCCCTGGCGGCGGTCAACGCCGTCCTGGTGGTGGCCCTGCAGCCGTACGTGACGGCCAAGCTGTCGGGACTGCCGCAGCTCCCGGTGCAGGCCGCGGGCAGCGCCCTGATCGCCGCCGGGGTGGCGCTGACCGGGCTCGCGGACTCCGTCACCGGGTACGTGGTCTCGGTGGCCGTCTGGTCGCTCGGCGAGCTGGCCGTGGCCGGCATCGCGGCCTCCCTGGTCGCCGACCTGGCTCCCGCCGACGCCCGGGGCCGCTACCAGGGCGCCTTCAGCTGGACCTGGGGCACGGCCCGCTTCTCCGCCCTCACCCTGGGCGTCGCCCTCTACACCGGGGTCGGCCCGGCGGTCCTGTGGTGGGGTGCCCTCGTCGCCGGACTGCTCGCAGCGGCCGCCACCCTGACCCTGCGCACCCGCATCATGGTCCGGACGGAGCACGCGCTGGCGGCCTGACGGTCCCAGGTCCACCAGGTCGCGACGCCCAGCACGGCACCGGCTAGACGGATTCGATCCGGATGCGGTGGGCGCCAAGCAGGCGCTTCATGTCGTCCAGATCGGAGGTGAGGACATTGACCATGTCGCCACGCCGTGATGCGATGACGGCGATCGACGCCAGCACCGCGTCAATCGCGTACTTGTGACCGTGCAGGCCCGCTTCCCGCAGGAGGGAGCGGGCCGTCGCAATGATCTCGTCATCGGTATGCACGATGTCGACGCTCGACAGGAACCAGTCCCACGCCTGCTGCCGGACACCGGCCCGGGGGTCCCACGCCTCCAGCGTCGTGAGCGACGAGGTGACCACGTGCATCTCGCGGTTGGGCGCCCGCCTGATCATGCCCCGTACCTCGCGATCACCTCGGGCGGCCTTGGACAGCGCTTCGGAGTCGAGTACGAGGATCCGTGGCTGCGAAATCAGGCCCGGTGCGGTGCGCGGCGTCATGCGGCAGCCTTCCCCTCGAGCGGGTCCACCTCGCCCTCGCGTCCGCCTTCATCTCTGCCTGCGTGCCAGGCGTCCATGGCATCCAGACGGGCGTCCGCGGCGCGGAGCTCCTCATCGGTGAGCGGCCCGTACTCCTCGTCCAAGAGGTCCGACAGCCCGCGCAGCTTGTCCATGGCCACCTTGTGCTCCACAGCGGCGGTCACGTACGCGGAAACGCCGCGCTCGTCCACGGACGCCTTGATGTATTCCAGCACCTCGTCAGGCAAGGTGATGGTGACCTTCTTAGTTGCCATAAGCCGAGTATGGGTACTGCTCGCAGGCGCTGTCATCACCCACAAGGGTCAAACTGCTAAGAACGTCCGCCAGTAGGTGCCCGACTGGGCGGCAGTAGTAGGGCAGGCACGGTTCGCCCGATCATGGAGTTCTCTACGCTTCATGATCACCGGGGGATCCGTGCCTGCCGTCCCATCATGCA
>NZ_JBWJVM010000136.1:0-12754 GCF_056428985.1 Streptomyces sp. CA189
GGGTGCCCGGCCGGATCTGCGTAGACCCGCCAGCCCTCGCCCGCCCGGTCCCCGTCCAGCAGGGTGGCACCGCAGGCCACGACCTCCGTGTGGGCCTGATCCAGGTCCGCCACGGCGAAGTCCAGGTGGAGCTGCTGGGGCTGGGCCGGGTCCGGCCAGCGGGGCGCCCGGTGGTCCTCGGCGTACTGGAAGGCGAGGACCTGGCCGGCCGGGAGGTGCAGGGTCGCCCAGGTCGCGTCGGTCGCCCAGCGCCGGTCCGGACGGTTGACCTCACCGCCGGTCAGGCGCTGGTAGAACGCGGCCAGCGCCGCCGGGTCGGGGCAGTCCAGCACCACGCACTGCATCTCGGCGATCATGGGCCGATCCTAAGGCGTGTCCTTCGGAGCGGGCCCGGCCTGCTCCGAAGGACACGCCCTACGCGTTCCGGCGCGCGCCCCGCTCCACCGGCGGGCCGTGGTGGGCCGGGTAGGCGGTGGTTTCCGGAGTCGCCGGGAGGTGCCGCTTGGACAGGACGCGGAGCATCGTGACCGGGTCGAGCAGGGTGCCCGGCGGGCTGGTCAGCGACAGCACCCCGAAGAAGCGGGCGGCGATCGCCGGGTCGGTGTTGGCTCCCGCCATCACCCGGGACATGTAGCGCTGCAGGATCCGCGTGGCCCGGTCCGGCGGCGGCCCCTCCGTCACCGGGTACCGCATGTCCTCGCTGGTGGCGATCTGCCAGGGCACGGCGGCCGCCGCGATGGTCCGGCGCTGGATCCGGCGGGAGGCCGCGGCGATCTGCTCCGGGTTCAGGGTGCGGATCTCCTTGGCCAGGGCCTCCGCGGCGAGCGCGGCGACCGTCATGCCGTGTCCGTACACGGGGTTGAAGCGGCAGGTGGCGTCGCCGAGGACCAGGAAGCCGGCCGGCCAGCGCTCCAGGCGTTCGTAGTGGCGCCATTCGTTCGCCGTGTTCCGGAAGGCGGTGGGCGAGGACAGCGGGTTCGCGTCCCGGATGGCGTCGTACAGGGCCGGGCTGCGCAGGCTCCGCGCGAACGGGAGGAACTCCTCCTCCCGCACGGGCGGGGCGTGTTCGCCGTTCCCGACGAGGGTCACCAGCCAGCGGTTCCCGTCCAGCGGCATCAGCACTCCGCCGCGCGGAAGGTCCGGCCGGCCCTGGACGTACAGGCCCTGCCAGCGCCGGGACGGATCGTCCGGCACCTCGAAGTAGCGGCTGGAGTAGCCGAGATGAGAGTCGTAGCGGGTGACCTGCGGCGCCGGGTGGCCGATCTCCGTGAGCCAGGCGGGAGCCTTGGAAGTGCGGCCCGTCGCATCGACGACGAGCCGTGCGGCCAGCCGCTCGCCGTCGCGCAGCCGCACACCGGTCACCGTGCGGCCTTCCGGCCCGGCCACGAGTCCGGCGGCCGTCGCACCGCTCCGGATCCGCACGCGGGGGTTGCGCAGGACTTCCCGGCGTACCGTCCAGTCGAGCAGCTCCCGGCTCGCGAGCAGGACCCTGGCTCCCGGCACCGGCCCGAACCAGTCGGCCGGGCTCAGCCAGAGGAAGTCGCGCGGCGAGTCGGCGAGGGCCGCCCCCGCGGCCAGCAGCTTGCCGGTGGTGCCCGGCAGCATCAGCTCGATCAGCTCGACGCCCCGCGACCACAGGACGTGCGTGTGCCGGGACTGGGGTATCCCGGGCCGGAACACCGGCTCGCCCTGCGGCAGTTCGTCCCGCTCGATCAGGGTGACCCGGGAGAACCGCATCGCGAGCACCCGCGCGGCCAGCAGCCCGGCCATGCCCGCGCCGAGGACCACGGCATGGTCCTCGGCGCGTGAATCCGCTTGCTCATCGGCCTGCGCGTCGATCTTCGGGCCGGTGGTACGTAGGTGGTTGTCCGTTGCGTCGTCGTCCATGCCGCCGAGTGTGGCTCCGGACGGGGCGGCCTGGTCAGGGCCCGGACGGGGCGCCCGGAGGCTCGACGGGGGCGGACGGGCTCATACCGGGGCGCGCCCCCCTCCGGGCCTTCGCCGGATCAGGGGCAGAGGACGGTCCAGGTGACCTTCACGTGCCCTCCGTCGCCCCCGCGGAACTCGCTGGTACGGGTCCCCGGCTGATCGCTGTACGGATCCCAGGCCACCGTGCCCCGGGCGACCAGGTCGTCGGCCGAGGAGGCGTCGTAGTCCCAGAGGAAGACGCCGATCTCGAACGGGCCGGGGCCGTACGCGGTTCCAGAGCCGACCCGCTGGTAGAAGTACGGGTCGGGGTCGGTGCGGTCGCCCCGGTTGGGGAAGGTCGACGGGTCCGAGCCGGAGCGCGACCACACGGCGGTGCGGGCGCCGTCGCCGGTCCGGACCGCGATGTCCCCGTAGAGCGCGGGACGGGTCGTGCCGTCGTCGAAGTAGGTCAGCTCCGCCCGGTCCACCCGGACCCGGCAGGCGGGAACGCCCTGCACCGGAGTGACGGTGTAGGTGACGGAGGCCTCGCCCCCGTCCACACCGGCCATCTTGGCGGTGAACCGGCCGAAGCCGAGGGCCGGGTCCCAGTGGACGCGGCCGGCGGCCATCACGTCGTCGTTGTTCCCGGCGCTGTAGTCGGCGTCGACGAGGTAGGCGGTGACGGTCGCCCGGCCGCTGAAGACTTGACTCCTGCTGGAGTCGTCGAGCCCGAACCACGGGTCGTGGTCGGGGAAGGCGGTGGCGCCGGACCGGTCGCGGTGCCAGAGGGAGCGGGCGGTCCCGTCGGTGGTCAGGGTGAGCCCGTCGTAGAGCTCGGGTCCGCTCTCTCCGCTGGAGGTGAACCGGGCCGAGTCGACGGTGATCCGGAACGGCCCGGTCTTCAGTTCCACTTGGCCGACCGGATCCTTGGAGAACTCGGCGACGATCTGCCGGCGCACCCAGTCGTTGCCGAGCAGCCCGTAGTGCGAGGGGCAGCCGCTGTCGCCCACCGGCAGGACGTGGTTGACGGCGCCGGCCAGCTCGGTGGAGCGCGGGGCGCGGCTGTCTCCGGGCGGGATCTGCTGGTCACAGGTGGAGCTGAAGGTGGTGTAGCGGGTGGTGCCCGGGGTTTCGTCGCCCGCGTTGAGGGAGTTCAGGAAGGGGCTGCCCGGGGTCATGTCGGCGAGCGAGGCCGCGTGGATGTCGCAGAAGGTGGCGAAGGGTCCGCAGGGCGCGGCGTCCCCCGCCCCGTGGTTGGGACCGCCGAGCGAGACCCAGGCGCGGACCCGGGAACTCCCGCCGTCCTTGAGGTACTTGCGCGTCAGCAGCGAGCCCATGCTGTGAGCGACCACATCGACGGGACGGCTGCCGAACCGTTCGGTGAGGAAGGCGCCGAAGCGGGCGGCGTTGGAGTCGTTGGTGGCGGCCCAGTCGTAGCCGAACTCGGCGAGGTCGCTGGAGAGCCACCCCTGGGCGTGCAGATGGTCCTCCAGGCCGTCGAGGGAGGCCGCGGTGTCCCCGAAGCCGTGCACGAGAACGACCGGTGTACGCCGCTCCGCACGAGCGGCGGCCTCCGCCCCCTGTACGGCCCGCGCCGCCGGGGCCGCGATCAGGGTGGCGACGAGCGCCGCGGCGAGGGCCGCGGCCAGGGCGACGAGCATCGGGACCAACAGGGGCACGGGCAGGGCGGATCTGCGCATGGCTCTCCCAGGGGGATGCGGCGTGATGCGACGCGACAGCCTGAAGTGACTGGCGAGTAGCAAGTTAGCCCTCGGGGATTCAGCGCGATAGAGACGTGTACGAGACTCCGGTGAGCTTTTCGGAGGCGCCCCAGAGCCGTTCGCCGGACTTGTCGTCCAGGGTCCATTTCGCCCGCAGGGAGCGGACGGGCGCGCCGCGCCAGCCGAGCCGCGGCCCGATGAACTCGTCGGGCCGGACCCCGGGTGCGGTGGCCGCGTACAGGGTGGGCAGCGCACCGGAGGCGGCGGACTGCGCGATGACGGTGGCGCCGATCGCATGTCCGACAGCGGTGGCGGCGGCGGTGAACCGCGAGGTGAGGGTGGAACCGGCCTGCGGGGTCGCCCCGACGTGCAGGTTGGTTGCGGCGTAGCCGGGGTGGGCGGCGGCCGCGACGACCCCGGACCCGGCGGCCGCCAGTCGGCGGGCGAGCTCGTGGGTGAAGAGCAGGTTCGCACTCTTGGAACGCCCGTACGCGATCCAACGACGGTAATCGCGCCTGCTGTTCAGGTCGTCGTGCGCCACGTCCCCGAGGGCGTGGAAGCCGCTGGAGAGGTTGACGATCCGGGCCCCGGGCGGGGCGTCGAGGAGCCGGGGCAGCAGAAGTCCGGTGAGGGCGAAGTGGCCGAGGTGGTTGACCCCGAACTGCGTCTCGAACCCGTCCGCGGTCTGCCCGTACGGCAGCGCCATCACGCCGGCGTTGTTGACGAGGAGGTCGAGGGTGCCGCTCCGCCGCCCGTACACGACCACGAACTCCCGCACGGAGGCCAGATCGGCGAGGTCAAGCGGCATGAACTCCACGTCCGCCCACGGCACTTCACCCCGTATGGCGACCTCGGCCGCCCGCCCCCGGGCCGCGCTCCGGCAGGCCAGCACCACCGAGGCGCCGCGGCGCGCGAGCTCCCTGGCGGCGGCGTAGCCGATCCCGCTGTTGCCTCCGGTGACGACGGCCGTTCGCCCGCTCTGATCCGGCATCCGGGCAGCGTTCCAGCCGGCCATGGCAGCTCCTCCCGTCCCGACAGCCCCCACGGCCCGCCGGCCCCCGCACCCTACTCCCGACGCCCCACCGGGGCACGGCGACGTCCGGCTGCTGTGTGGCGGTTCGACCAGGTGGCCGGTGCGTGATCTTGGTCGTCCGTACAGGTCACCGCGGTACATCCCGGATCTACCGTACTGACAGGGGTCGTTGACCGCTCGGGGCCGCCCCTCCGGCCGGTCCGGTGCCGCGTCGTACCGAGGCCAGAGCGGCTTCGAGAGCAGGGGGTTCGACATGTTCAAGGTGGTCTCGTCAGACGGCACGGCAATCGCTGGTGAGCGGCACGGAGAGGCGGGTCCGGCGCTGATTCTCGTCGGCGGCACCTTGATGACCCGGGTCCGGCACGCACCGCTCGCCTCGCTGCTGGCAGGCGACTTCAGCGTCGTCAACTACGACCGCAGGGGCCGCGGTGACAGCGGTGACGGGCCCGTCTACGACGTTCAGCGCGAGGTCGACGACCTGGACGCGCTGATCGAGCGGGTGGGCGGGCCGGTGCTGCTCTTCGGGATGTCCTCCGGAGCCGTCCTGGCCTTGGAGGCCGTGGCCAGGGGCAGCGCGGTGTCCGCCCTGGCCCTGTACGAACCGCCGTTCATCGTCGACCGGACCCGCCCACCGCTGACCGCCGGCTACGTCGACCGCATGAAGGCGCTCGTCGCCCGGGGGGATGTGACCGAGGCCCTTACCCACTTCCTGACCGTGGGCCTGGCCATGCCGGACGAAGCCATCGCCCAGATGCGGCAGAGCCCGGTCTGGGCCGCGTGGGAGGCCGCCGCCCCGACCCTGCCCTACGACGGTCGACTGATGGCCGACACCATGGCCGGCCGGCCGCTGCCCACCGACCGCTGGCGGTCCGTGAAGGTGCCCGTCCTCGTCGGCTACGGCAGTGCGGGCGAGCCGTACATGGCCAACGGGGCGAAGGAACTCGCCGCCCACGGGGACAACTACACCCTGCACGCCTTCCCCGGCCAGAACCACAGCGTCGACCCACACGCCCTCGCGCCTGTGCTGACCACGTTCTTCACGGCGGTGCGATAGATCTCGGCCCCGGCCCGGCCCGGCCCGGGACCCGCCCAGCCCGGGACCCGCCCAGCCCGGGACCCGCCCGCCAGGGGCCCGGGGCGGGCCCAGTAGGCTGCGGGTCCACCCGCTTCCCGTACCCCGAGGTCCACCCAGTGAGCTCCGCACCGCCCCCCGTACCCGTATCGGTCGTCGGCCTCGGCGCCGACGGCTGGGACGGGCTGACCGCCCCCGCCCGGGCCGCGCTGGCCGGGGCCGAGGTGCTGATCGGCGGGCCCCGGCAGCTCGACCTGCTCCCGCTCGGGGCGTGCGGCGGCGCCCGGGTGGCCTGGCCCAGCCCGCTGCGCCCGGCCGTGCCGAAGCTGATGGCGGAGCACGCGGGCCGCCGCATCGCGGTGCTGGCCAGCGGCGACCCCATGTTCTACGGGATCGGCCGCGCCCTGTCCGAGGAGCTCGGCCCCGACGCCCTGCACGTCCTGCCGCACCCCTCCTCCGTCTCCTACGCCTGCGCCCGCCTCGGCTGGCCGGTGGAGGACACCGAGGTGGTCACCGTGGTCGGCCGCCCTGTGGCCCGGCTCGCGGCCGCGCTGTACGAGGGCCGGCGGGTACTGGTGCTGAGCGCCGGAGCACCGACCCCGAACGAGATCGCCGCTCTGCTTCGAGAGCGGGGCTTCGGTCCCAGCCGGATGCGGGTCCTGGAACAGCTCGGCTCCGAGCACGAGGACGCGTACGAGGGCCTCGCCCAGAGCTGGGAGCACCCGCCCGGCGACCCCCTCAACGTGGTCGCCGTCGACTGCCGCCGCGACCCCCGCGCCGAGGCCCCCCGGCTCGGCGCGACCCCCGGCCTGCCCGACACCGCCTACGAGCACGACGGCCAGCTCACCAAGCGCCACGTCCGCGCCGCCACGCTGTGCGCCCTCGCCCCCGCCCCCGGCGAACTGCTGTGGGACATCGGCGGCGGCTCCGGCTCCATCGGCATCGAGTGGATGCGCACGCACCCCTCCTGCCGGGCGGTGACCGTGGAGCGGGTGACGGAGCGGGCCGCGCGGATCACCCGCAACGCGGCCGCGCTCGGCGTGCCCGGCCTGCGCGTGGTCACCGGCTCCGCGCCCGACGCGCTCGCCGGGCTGCCCGCCCCCGACGCGGTGTTCATCGGCGGCGGCCTGACCGCGCCGGGCCTGCTCGACGCGGCCTGGGAGGCGCTGGCCCCCGGCGGCCGGCTCGTGGTCAACACCGTCACCCTGGAGTCGGAGGCGGTCCTCACCGACCGCTACCGCCGCCACGGCGGGGAACTGGTCAAACTGGCCGTCGCGCACGCCGTACCGGTCGGCGGTTTCACGGGCTGGCGCCAGGCGATGCCCGTCACCCAGTGGTCCGTTACGAAGCCCCATCCCGAACCCGAATTGGTGGACCAGACGATATGACCGTGTACTTCATCGGTGCGGGCCCCGGCGCCGCCGACCTGATCACGGTGCGCGGCGCCCGGACGCTGGCCGCCGCCCCCGTCTGCCTGTACGCGGGCAGCCTGGTCCCCCGCGAGCTCCTGGCCGAATGCCCGGCGGACGCCCGCCTGATCGACACCGCGCAGCTGAACCTGGACGAGATCATCGAGGAGTGCGTACGCGCACACGCGGCCGGCCAGGACGTGGCCCGGCTCCACTCCGGCGACCCCTCCGTCTTCAGCGCCGTCGCGGAGCAGATGCGGCGGCTCGACGCGGCCGGCATCCCCTACGAGGTCGTCCCCGGCGTCCCCGCCTTCGCCGCGGCGGCCGCCGCGCTGAAGCGGGAGCTGACCGTCCCCACCGTCGGCCAGACCGTGATCCTGACCCGGATCTCCCAGCAGGCCACGCCGATGCCGCCCGGCGAGGACCTCGCCACGCTGGGCCGCAGCGGGGCGCTGCTGGTGCTGCACCTGGCCACCCGCTACGTCGACCGGGTCGTGGACGAACTCCTGCCGCACTACGGGGCCGAGTGCCCGGCGGCGGTGGTCGCGATGGCCAGCCGCCCCGACGAGCTGATCCTGCGCGGGACGCTGGCCGACATCGCCGCCCAGGTGAAGGAGGCCGGGCTGGTCCGCACGGCCGTCATCCTGGTGGGCCGCACCCTGGGCGCCGAGCAGTTCCGCGACAGCCACCTGTACTCCGCCGAGCGCGACCGGCATGTCTGCTGATCCGGCCGGTCCGGGTCGGCACGTCCTGATCCTCGGCGGCACCACGGAGGCCCGCCGCCTCGCGGAGGAGCTGACCGCCGCCCCGGGCTCCCCCCGGGTGACCACCTCGCTGGCCGGCCGGGTCGCGTCCCCGGTGCTCCCGCCCGGCGAGACCCGGATCGGCGGCTTCGGCGGTCCCGACGGCCTGGCGGCCTGGATCGCCGCCCACGGGGTCACGCACCTGGTCGACGCCACGCACCCCTTCGCGGAGCGGATGAGCTTCAACGCGGCCGGGGCCGCGGCCCGTTCGGGCGTACCCCTGCTCGCCCTGCGCCGCCCCGGCTGGACCCCGGGCCCCGGGGACGACTGGCACTTCGCGGACTCCCTCACCGAGGCGGCCGCCCTGCTCCCGGACCTCGGCACCCGCGCCTTCCTGACCACCGGCCGGATGGGCCTGCACAGCTTCGCGCACCTCACCGAGCCCTGGTTCCTGGTGCGTTCGGTGGACCCCCCGGCCGCCCCCGCGCCGCCGCGCCTCGACGTGCTGCTCGCCCGAGGCCCGTTCACCCTCGCCGACGAGCGGGAGCTGCTCGCCCGCCACCGCATCGACGTACTGGTCACCAAGGACAGCGGCGGCTCCGCCACCGCCCCCAAACTCACGGCAGCCCGCGAGGCCGGCATCCCGGTCCTCGTCGTCCGCCGCCCGCCGGTACCGCAGGGCGTCCCGCAGACCGGCTCGGTCGACGAGGTCCGGACCTGGCTGTCCCGCTGAGGGCCGGGGCCGGACGGCGCGGCACCCGCCACGCCGAGGGATCGCGGAGGATCGATTCGCCGTTCGGAGCCCTCCTAGGGTCGTGCCCGCACTGCCCGACCCGCCCGCACGGAAAGAGATCCACTCCCTCATGAAGCTCCGCACCACCGCCGCCGCCGCCATGGCGGCCTTCGCCCTGGTCCTGTCGCTGCCCGGTTCGGCCCTCGCCGCCGAAGGCTATTTCCACTACAAGTACGTCGACGGATACGGTCAGGAGCAGCACGTCACCCTGCACGACCCGCACAGCGGCAAGTGCGTCAACCTCTACGCCGTCGCCGACGACGACGAGCAGCCCGGCTACGGCCCGCACAACGACACGGACTCCGCCGTGGTCGTCTACGCGGGTGCCAACTGCGAGGGCCCCGAGTGGAGGCTGCGCGCGCACGGCAACCCGGCGCGCGACGACCTCCTGGTCCGGTCCGTGCGCTTCGAAGTCAAGACCGGCTAACGCGCGGAGCCCCCTGAACCCGGTGAGCCCCGGGGCGGCCAACCGCCCCGGGGCTCACACCTGTTCGCCGCCCGGCACGTGTCAACCGTACCGGCGCGGGGTCCACGTCACCCTCGACCCGTCGGGCCGCTCCGTGACCTGGGTCTGCGAGGAGCCGATCAGCAGGATCGTCCGCATGTCCACCTCGGACGGCTCCAGTTCGGCCAGCGTGACGATCCGGACCGACTGCTCCGGCCCGCCCACGTCGCGCGCGACGACCACCGGGGTCTGCGGTGCGCGCAGCTCCAGGAGGAGTTCGCGGGCCTGCGCCACCTGCCAGGTCCGGCTGCGCGAGCCCGGGTTGTACAGGGCCAGTACGAGATCGGCCGCGGCGGCCGCGCGCAGCCGCTCCGCGATGACCTCCCACGGCTTGAGCCGGTCGGAGAGGGAGATGGTGGCGTAGTCGTGGCCGAGCGGGGCACCGGCCGCGGCGGCCGCCGCGTTGGCGGCCGTCACCCCGGGCAGCACCCGTACGGGCACGTCCTCGTACTCGGGCTGCCCCGCGACCTCCAGGACGGCGGTGGCCATGGCGAAGACCCCGGGGTCGCCGCCGGAGACCACGGCCACCCGCTTGCCGCGCCGGGCGAGGTCGAGTGCGAACTCGGCGCGCTCCGACTCGACCTTGTTGTCCGAGCCGTGCCGGATCTGGCCCGGCTTGACCGGCACCCGGTCGAGGTAGGTCGTGTACCCGACCAGCACCTCGGCGTCGGCCAGCACCCGCCGCGTCTCGGCGGTGAGCCACAGCGGCCCGGCCGGCCCGGTGCCGACGACGGCGACCTCTCCGGGCCCGGACGGCACGCTGCCGGGGTTCCCGATCCGGCTGGGCACCACGGCGACGGCGAAGTAGGGGACGGAGTCGGGGTCGGTGTCGGCCAGCACGCCGGTCCGCTCCCCCGCCATCGTCGCGCGCTCCACGTAGCGCGCCTCGGCGAGCCGGCCGCTGTTCTCCATGGCCCGCCGGATGGCGGGGAAGGTGCGGCCGAGCTTCATCACGACCGCCGAGTCGGTGGCGGCGAGGCGGGCCGTGAGCTCCTCCTCGGAGAGGGTGCCGGGCAGGATCGTCAGCACCTCCTCGCCCTCGACGAGCGGGGTGCCGAGCCGTGCGGCCGCGGCGCTCACCGAGGTCACCCCGGGGATCACCTCGGTCTCGTACCGGTCGGAGAGCCGCTTGTGCATGTGCATGTACGAGCTGTAGAAGAGCGGGTCGCCCTCCGCGAGGACGGCGACGGTGCGGCCGGCGTCCAGGTGGACGGCGAGCCGGGCGGCGGAGGCCTCGTAGAACTCCTCCATCGCACCCTGGTAGCCGCCGGGGTGGTCGGTGGTCTCGGTGGTGACCGGGTAGACCAGCGGCTCCTCGACGTGGTCGGCGCGCAGGTGCTTCGCGGCGATGGAGCGGGCGATCGAGCGGCCGTGGCGGGCGGAGTGGTACGCGACCACGTCGGCCTCCGCGATCACCTCGACGGCGCGCAGCGTCATCAGCGAGGGGTCGCCGGGCCCGAGCCCCACTCCGTAGAGCCGTCCCGGAGCGGTGCGGTCGGCGGCGGGGCTCATTCGGCCACGCTCGCGATGGCGTTGACGGCGGCCGCGGCCATGGCGCTGCCGCCGCGCCGGCCCCGGACGATCAAGTGGTCGAGCCCGGAGGGGTGTTCGGCGAGGGCGTCCTTGGACTCGGCCGCGCCGATGAATCCGACGGGGACCCCGATGACCGCGGCGGGGCGCGGGGCGCCCTCCCCGATCATCTCCAGCAGCCGGAAGAGCGCGGTCGGCGCGTTCCCGACGGCGATCACCGCTCCCTCCAACAGGCCCCGGTCCCGCCAGACTTCGAGGGCGGCGGCGCTGCGCGTCGTGCCCATCTTCGCGGCGAGCTCCGGCACGGCCGGGTCGGAGAGGGTGCAGATCACCTGGTTGTCGGCGGGCAGCCGCTTGCGGGTGACCCCGCTGGCGACCATCTGCACGTCGCACAGGATCGGCGCACCGGCCTCCAGGGCCGCGCGGGCCCGCAGGACGACCTCGGGCGTGTAGCCCAGGTCCCGCGTCAGGTCGGTCATCCCGCAGGCGTGAATCATGCGCACCGCGACCTGGGCGACCGAGGCGGGCAGCCCGGAAAGGTCCGCCTCGGCGCGGATCGTGGCAAAGGACTGGCGGTAGATCTCGGCGCCGTCCTTCTCGTACTCGAACACGGTGTACTCGCTCATTTCTTCACTGCGTCTTCGGACACTCGGGGTCGGCTGCGCGCGTCGGCGACGGCCTGGGCAAGTTCGTTGGGCGGCACCGGGCGTCCGTCGAGCCGGTACCCGTCGGGGGTGGCGACGAGGTCGACCCACGCGGTGCCGCGCGGATGCCCGCACCGGCGCTCGCACCCGGACCAGTGCACGGGCGCGCCGGCGGGCCCGGCCGGAGCCCCACCGTCCGCGTCTACGACGGCCCGCGCGTCGGCGCGTACGTCGGACAGCGCCTTGGCGCAGCCCGGCTGCCCGGTACAGGCGGTGACGGACTCCCAGGGGCCGTCGGGCGCCACGGACAGGCCGGCGGCCAGCAGCTGCGCGTAGCCGTCGACGGGCCGCCGGGTGCTCGCCCGGGGCAGGACGATGCTCCGCCAGGGGGTGATCCGCAGCTCGCCGTCTCCCTCTCCTGCGGCTGCGACGCTCACCAGCACGCGCCACTGGTCGGCGGTGAGCCGGCCGAGCGGGGGCAGGACGCACAGCGGCGTCCGGTCACCGGGGCCACCGGGCCCCCAGGGCTTGGGCGGTGGCGCGTACGGCCAGGCCACCTCGGGAACACGGACCGCCGCGATCCCGGCCGCCCCGAGCCGTACCGCGAACTCCCCGGCATCCAGGGCGTGTACGGCGGGCAGTTCGGACACCCGCCAGGCGCGGGAGCCGGAGGCGTCCGCGGAGTCGAGGAAGTACTCGGCCGCGAGCAGCGCGGCCCGGGGTGCGTCGGGGGCGTCCACCTCCACGGCGTCGTCGGCCGCGCCGAGCCGGACCAGCGCCCGACCCCGCGGTCCGCCGAGCACGGTGACATCGGGGTCGAGCGCGGCGACGTCCCCGCGCCCGTCGTCGACGGCGAACAGGAACCGTCCGGACAGGGCCGTCGCCCGGGCGCTCGCGCACAGCAGCCGGTCCAATTCCCTTACCCAGGGGGTCACATGGGGCCGATCCGCGCCGAAGATCCCGGACAGTGGGGTCGCCACGATGTTCCGTACCCGCTCGTGGCCGGGGGCGGGCAGCAGTCCGGCGGCGTCCAGCAGCTCGGCCAGCCCCGCGCCGCAGCCTTCGGCGAGCCCGCGCAGCTGCACGTTCCCGCGCGAGGTGAGTTCCAGGTGCCCGTCCCCGAACCGGTCGGCGGCCAGCGCCAGTACCGAGGCCTGTGGGGCGGTCAGCAGGCCCCCCGGGATCCGGACCCGCGCCAGGTACCCGTCATCGGCGGCGTGCAGGCGCAGCGCGCCGGGGCAGGCGTCGCCGCGATCCCGTATGAGGGGTTCGTCCCGCGCGGTGGCGGAGGGGGGCGTGGGCATGGCGGCGAGCATACCCACGATTCTGCGCCCACCCCCTGTGTCGATCACCACCCCGAACCAGCCACCCCCAACCAACCCACCCCCAAGCAACC
>NZ_JBWJVM010000137.1:0-12356 GCF_056428985.1 Streptomyces sp. CA189
GCTCGGTGAGGTTCGCACCCCCGAGCTACCAAGAGGCCCCGCCTTCATGTCCGCACCACCGCAAGATCACCCGACCAGGAACCTTGTTCGACCTGCACGTTCCATGATCGGTACGACAACGGCTTCTTACCTCTAGCAGGGGTCAGCCCCTTGCCCAGACGCTGCTGCCAGGCGAAGCCCAGGGGTCCCGTCGCCCCCGCTGGGGTCGCCCGCAAGCTGCCGGACGGTACCTGATGGAATGTGTCTGACCTGCAGAGATATGAAACAAGGGGTGGGGTATTTCATGAGGTTTCAGATAAGACGACTACGGGCGCTCTGCGCCGCGATGGCAACGGCGTTGGTGCTGGCGGGGGCACCAGCCGTGCTGGTGGGGGTCGCTGCGCCGCAGGCACGGGCGGCCGTGTCGCCGGGCGACGGCCTGGCGCTGACTCCGCCGATGGGCTGGAACGACTGGAACACCTTCGGCTGCGATGTCTCCGAACAGCTGATCAAGGAGACAGCCGATGTCATCGTCTCCTCGGGTCTGAAGGGTGCCGGCTACGAGTACGTGAACATCGATGACTGCTGGATGCTGCCGGACCGTGACGCGCAGGGCCGTCTGGTGCCCAACCCGCAGACGTTTCCCAGCGGCATCAAGGGTGTCGCCGACTATGTGCACTCCAAGGGCCTGAAGCTGGGAATCTACGAAAGCGCCGGCCGGTACACCTGCGCGCCCATTCCGGGCCGGCCGGGCCGGCACTTCCCGGGAAGCCTCGGCCATGAGCAGACGGACGCCGCGAGCTTCGCGGCCTGGGGCGTCGACCTCCTGAAGTACGACAACTGCAGCAACGACAGCCTGCCGGACAAGCCCCGCTACCAGGCGATGCGTGACGCCCTTCGGGCCACCGGGCGGCCGATCCTCTTCAGCCTCTGCAACTGGGGACTGGCCGACGTCGCGACGTGGGGCGCGGACACGGGCCACATGTGGCGGACCTCCGACGACATCTTCCGTACGTGGGACTCGATCCTGTCGAACTACCGTGCCAACGTGCCGCTCGCGCCGTACGCAGGTCCCGGCGGATGGAACGACCCGGACATGCTCCAGGTCGGCAGAGGCCTGTCCTACACCGAGGACCAGGCGCACTTCAGCCTCTGGGCCCAGATGGCGGCTCCGCTGATCGCGGGCAACGATCTGCGCTCGGCTTCGGCCGAGACGCTGTCCATCCTCGGTAACCGTGACGTGATCGCGGTCGACCAGGACCCGCTCGGCAAGCAGGGTGTACGGATCTCCTCCGTCGGCGGGCTCGACGTCCTGGCCAAGCCCCTCGCGAACGGCGACGTCTCGGTACTGCTGTTCAACACGACGGCCACCCCGGCAACCATTTCCACCACGGCCGCCAAGGCGGGCCTGCCCGAGGCCGCCTCGTACACCCTCAAGGACCTTTGGGCGGGAGGCACCACGTCGACCACGGGCGTGATCTCCGCGCAGGTGCCGGCCCACGGCACCGTCATGTACCGGGTCTCCGCCGCCGTGGCACCCAAGGTCTCCCTGACCGCTGCGGGCAGCGGAGGCGCCCCGTGGACCCAGACCGGCGACCTCGCGTCTGGCGGGTTCACGTCCGCGTGGGGGCCGTCGGAGGGTTCCGGGATCACTCGCCTGACGAGCGTCACCGCAGGTCCGCTGGTTCACGAGTACGCCGTCGCCGGGGGCCGGGTCCACGGCCGCGACCTCGACACGAGGACCGGCCGCTGGACCGCGTGGGCCGAACTCCCGGGCGGTGCAAGCGGGGTCCGCGACATCACCGCGGCCATCGTCGACAACGTCGTCCACCTGCAGATCACCGGCTGGGACGGCGGACTGTGGACCCAGACCGGCGACTACAACGCCGGCCGCTTCAACCCCACGTGGACACAGGCGGGCCCTGCCGGAGACCTGACGAACCTCACCAGCGTGGCCTCCGGCACGACGGTCCGCCTCTACGGGGTCGCATACGGCCGTGTCTACGGACAGGACCTCGACACCACCACCGGGCGCTGGAGCGGCTGGGGCGAGATCCCGGGCAACGCGACCGGCGTGCGCGACATCACCGCGGCCGTCATCGGAAACACCGCCCACCTGCAGATCGTCGGCAGCGACGGAACGCTGTGGAGCCAGGCCGGCGACTACAACGCCGGCCGCTTCAACCCGACATGGACCTTGGTGGGAGGTTCCGGGCTCTCCCGCGTGACCAGTGTCGCGGCCGGCCCCCGCATCCACGTCTACGCCACCGCCGACGGCCGAGTCCGTACTTCGGCCCTGGACACGGCCACCGGCACCTGGTCCGCCTGGAACGAGGTTCCCGGCAACCTGACGGCCACCGCAGACCTCACCGCCTCCACCACGCACTGACACCCGGTCGCCGGGCACAGGCGCCATGCTGCGCCAGTGCCCGTCGACAGGTCATGTGAGGATCCCAGTCCGTCCCGCCGCCAATGGCGGGACGGGCAGGCTGCTGACGGCGACGGGCGCCGTCGGAATCAGCGAGGTCACCAGCCGTGGATACTCTCTCATCCGCCGGCACGATGCCGCGGGAACCGACCAGTCGCCGTTGCTGGCATTGCCACGGGTCCGGGGTACGGGTTCACGCACTTGCTCGACTGGATCACCGCTAAGCTCTGCCTCCTCTGCCGTAGTTCCCAGCGATCTGGGGGTTAGGTCCGGGCGGTGCGCGGCTGTGCAGGCGGTGCACGGTTGTGCGGGCGCGCGGACTGATCTTCCCCGGGGCCGGAGCGCGTACCTGGGGTGCAGCGGGGCCGGAGGAAGATTCCGCCCGCAACGACGACCGCCTCCTGTCCTCCCCGCAGGGAGGACAGGAGGCGGTCAGTCACGTCAAGCCGTTCGCTTGTTCGTGCGATCCAAGGGGATCGGGGGCGTCAGGTTCCGCTGGCGACCTTGCCGAGGTTGATCCAGCCGTTGCCCTTGTCGCCGCCATTCCAGGCGTAGACGGTCGCGCTGTTTCCGGCGCCGGCGAGTACGTAGTCGGCGTGCGTGTCGGCGTTGAAGTCGACGAACTGCACCTTGGTCTGGTCGGTGGTCAGACCAGTCGCGATCTGTCCGACAACGTTCCAGCCGTTGCTCGGTACGACGTCGCCGCCGCGGTTGATGTAGAGGTCTACCTTGCCGTCGGCCTTGATGATGAAGTAGTCGGCCTTGCCGTCACCGTCGTTGTCGGCGAACCGGACCCTGTTGCGGTCGCTGGTGGCACCGGTGGTGATCTGGCCGAGGACCTGCCAGCCGTTGCTGGGGACGAGGTCGCCACCCCGGTTGAGGTAGGCGGTCACTGCACCGCTGTCGTTGAAGACGAGGTAGTCGGTGCGGCCATCGCCGTCCCAGTCCGCGAAGCGGACCTTGCTCGCATCGGTGGTCAAGCCCTTCGCGATCTTGCCGATACTGTTCCAGCCGCCGTTCCCGTCACCACCCTGGTTGAGGAAAGCATTGACGGATCCGTCGGTGTTGATGACGAGGTAGTCGGCCTTGCCGTCGCCGTCCCAGTCCGCGAAGCGAACCCGGCTGCGGTCTGTGGTCATGCCGAGGGCGACCTTGCCCAGGCCCTGCCATCCACCGCGGCCGTCACCACCACGGTTGAGGTAAACCTCGACGTTGCCGTTGTCGGCGACGTTGATGTAGTCAGACTTGCCGTCGCCGTCGAAGTCGGCCCAACGGATCCTTTCGCTGCCGCCAGCCTCATTGGAAGCGGCAGAGCGGCGCGAGATCAGCGAAGTGATCCAGGTACCGAGGTTGTCGGTGCGTGCGGCGATGGCGCCGGTGCGGGTTTCGGCGGGGTTCATGCCGAGGCAGCCGCCTTGCCAGGAGCGGCTGTTGATGCCGACGAGTTCGCCGGCGGCGTTGAGGAGGGGGCCGCCGGTGTCGCCCTTGCAGATGGCGTCGGTGCCCTTGCCGGTGATCGCCAGGGTGGTGGCGGCCGCGGAATCCGTGGTGAATGTGCCGGTGTGTGCCTTGTCGGGCACCCATTCGGTCTTGGTCCGCCCGAATCCGGCCGCGGTCAGGTCGGTGCCGGCCGTGGGTGCGGTGGTGGCGAGCTTGACGGGGGCGATGTCGGTGACGGCGGTCGCCAGGCGGGCCAGGACCAGGTCACGGTCGGTGGCGCTCGCGGAGACCTCCACGACCTCGCGGGTCTGGCCGATGAACGTGGCGGTGGTCTTCAGCCCGGGCTTCCCGGCCACCACCGGATCTCCGGGCTTCGCCGCGAGGCAGCTGGCGGCCGTCAGGACCCAGCGCGGATCGACCAGCACCGCGGTACAGGCACGGCTGCTGTCCTCCTCGCCGATGTTCAGCTTCGCGAGGTACGCGTACGAGCCGGCGGCGGCATCAGGACCGGCAACGGCAAACGCCGTTCCGGCGGACGGGAGCGATGCGGCCACGGCGGCCGCTGCGACGAGGACGGAGGCCGTCCGGACAGTACGGCGACGTTGGGAAGACATGTGGGTCCTTCAGGAGAACGGAATGGTGACGCGAAGGGAACGGCCCGGGGGCCGGCGCCGTGTGCCGGGGACTGCCCGGCACACGGCCTCACTCATGCGGTACTCACGTGGTGGTGCTGCTATCCGAAGGTGCCGGAGGCCCAGAGGGCGCCGCCCTTGCCCTCACCGCCGTCCTTCTTGTAGACGACGAGGTTGCCGTCGCTCTGGAAGTGGAGGTAGGCGCCGGCGTTGCCCGGGGTGTTGGTCCACCACATGGCGCCGCCCTTGCCTTCGCCGCCGTCCTTCTTGTAGATGACGAGGTTGCCGTCGGCCTGCATAGACAGGCGGGCTCCATCACCACCGGCTGCCCAGGAACTCCACACCGTCTTGGCCTTGTTCTTGTCCCAGACGAGGAGCTGGCCGTTGCGGTCCATCAGCAGGACCTTGTTCGGGGAGTCGGCCCAGAACCCGACGTCGTGGTTGGTTCCGCTGTTCGTCAGGGCGCTTCGCTGGAAGGTGCCCGAGGCCCAGAGGCCACTGCCCCAGCTCTCGTCGCCACCCTTCTTGTAGACGACGAGGTTGCCGTCGTTCTGGAACCGCAGGTAGGCACCGGCGTTGTTGTAGGTGCTGGAGGCCCAGAGGGCGCCGCCCTTGCCTTCGCCGCCGTCCTTCTTGTAGATGACGAAGTTGCCGTCCTCCTGCATGACGGCATACGCACCGGCGTTGCCGTAGGTCCGGGAGTCCCAGATCCCCGCGCCCTTTCCGTCGCCACCGCTCTTGTGGTAGATCACCATGTTGCCGTCGGCCTGCATGGACAGCTTCAGGTGCTGGCCGACGAGGGTGGTACCCGACTCGATGACCTGCCCCGGCCGGATCCGCAGCGCGTCGATGCTGGTGGTGATCCAGGTAGCGAGGTTGTCGGTGCGTGCGGCGATGGCGCCGGTGCGGGTTTCAGTGGGGTTCATGCCGAGGCAGCCACCCTGCCAGGAGCGGCTGTTGATGCCGACGAGTTCGCCGGCGGCGTTGAGGAGGGGGCCGCCGGTGTCGCCCTTGCAGATGGCGTCGGTGCCCTTGCCGGTGATCGCCAGGGTGGTGGTGGTGGCCGCGGAGTCCGTGGTGAATGTGCCGGTGTGTGCCTTGTCGGGTACCCATTCGGTCTTGGTCCGCCCGAATCCGGCCGCGGTCAGGTCGGTGCCGGCTGCGGGGGCGGCAGCGGCGAGCTTGACGGGGGCGATGCTGGTGACGGCGGTTGCCAGGCGGGCGAGGACCAGGTCGCGGTCGGTGGCGCTCGCGGAGACCTCTACGACCTCGCGGGTCTGGCCGGTGAAAGTGGCGGTGGTTTTCAGCGCGGGCTTCCCGGCAGCCACCGGATCTCCGGGCTTCGCCGCGAGGCAGCTGGCGGCCGTCAGGACCCAGCGCGGATCGACGAGCACCGCGGTACAGGCACGGCTGTTGTCCTCACCGCCGATGTTCAGCTTCGCGAGGTAGCCGTACGAGCCGGCGGCGGCATCAGGACCGGCAACGGCCAGGGCCGGAGCGGCAGAGACCAGGCTTGCCGAGACCGTGACGGCGGTGAGTAGGAGGCCGGTTGTCCGTGCGGCACGCGAACGGGGTGCAGACATGTTTCTTCCTTCGGAACGGGACACCGGCACGCGCGAACGAGGTCGTGCGCACGTACCGAAAGGTGGGAGTGGGCGATGCACGCAGATCCACGAGGGCACTGCCATGCGGGTGCTACTGGGCGGCAGCGGTCCTGATCTCCATGAGCATGAAGTCGCGGCCCTCCGCGTCCGCGCTCTCGCCAACTCCGGTCCACTTGTTCTTGGCGATGTCGAACGTCTTGCTTTCCGCGCCAGCGGTCATGTCGACCTGCGTGGCGTAGTTGTTGCCCTTGACCGCGTGGACTGCGGGCATCTCCAAGGCGAGGTAGCCGCTGGTACCGGTGACGCGGAAGCAGATCACATCTCCACGCTCCCGGGACATGACCTGAAGCAGGTCGGTCCCGCTCGCGCAGTCGGCGAGGACGATGTGCCCGTCGCCGCGCTTGAGGGTGATGCCCTGCTCCGCGAGGATCTTGTCGGCGTTCGGGTAGCCGAAGTCCTCGACCGCATAGCCCGGGCCCTCGTCGGCAATCGCCTTCATCACCGTGGCACCGTCTGGGATGGACCCGCCCGTCAGGCCCCCCGCTGTTGCGAGCCATGCCAAAGCGCCCGCGCCAATGGCCACACCAAAAGTTCGCGCAATTGCGCTAAGTGCCTTCATTACTGTCCCAGTCGTCAGTTCCGGTGCGAATTCCGGAAAATGCGTCAGCGGGAGTGAAGGTCTTGATTAGACCAACAGGATATGTGCTCGCAAATGAGACAAGTATCCCCGAGAGCCCCCCGCCCTCAGCGAAATTATCACCATTCATCCCATGCGGAAACAGCGTGCATTGGGGTGTTGAGGTGACTCAATCAGAGGCTAGAAGCCGCTGTTGATCACCCACATAGGAACACCTCATCAAGGTGTCTGTCCAATGGTTAAGTTGCTCAAATGGGACAAAAAGGCAGGCCGGTGAGTGAGGCGGGTCACATCTTGAAAAGGTTGTAGGGCGTTCGGAAAAACTTTGGACGAGGTTCTGCTGTTTTCCTCCTCGCCGAATCCGGCTGGTTCTCGATGGTGTCCAACGCGCCATTTCCTGTATAAAGTCACGGAACGCATTCCCACGCTCCCACTCGACTCCCTTGCGGTCTGGGAGCAACCGCGCAACCCAAATGTCTCTCTTTAGCCTGGCGATATGCCATTCCCCGTCCGGTGGTACACAGCCGGAATGCGCGAGTCCGCCAGGCGCCTCTTCCGAAGGAACGTTATGGACACCACCTATTGGAGTAGGCGGCGCGTTCTGGCCGCGGTCGCGGCCACCACGGCCGCCGTCACCACGTCCAGCCTCGTGCTCAACCCCACGGTCGCGTGGGCCGATACACCCCCGGCGGGCGAGGATCCCGGCGATCCTTTCCTGCTGCCGGACACCGAGCGGGCGAAGGTGGTCAGGGCATGGCTGGTGGGTGGCAAGGCCGTTCGCGCCGCCGCAGCCGCCGCATTGGCCGGCTCCGACGCCGACGTGCAGACCTTCCTGACCGTGAAGCTCGCCCAGGAGACGGCGCAGGACGAGCGCTCCGCGCTCCTCGCCGGCCTCGCGGTGGGCGGCAAGGGAACCCGGCGCGAGGCCACCGCCGCCCTCAACGGCGGCGCCGCCGGCGTCTCCGCGTTTCTCTCCGGGGGCTTCAAGGCTGCCATCCTGGAGGACCTGCGGGTCGCCACCAGCACGGTGATGGCTTCGGGCGGCAAGGGCGTCAACCGGGCCGGCAACAAGGCGCTGACCACCGGTACCTCGGAAGCACTCGAAGCGTTCCTGATGGACGGCCAGTTCACGGCCCAGTTCGAGGACATGCGCGTCGAGGCATCCAAGATGCTGGTGAGCGCGGGTCCGGAAGTGCAGAAGTACGCCGACCGGGCCCTGTCCGGCACCGAGAAGGACATCGAATGGTTCCTGGAGACGGGTCAGCACATAGCCCGCGCCCGTGACCAGGAGCGCTCGAAGATCGAGGAGCTCGTCGCGGTCGTCGAACGCGAGGGGAAGCGCGCCGACGCCAAGACGAAGCAGGCAGAGGAGGCCTCCGCCCGCGCCGTCGCGGCGGCCGAGAAGGCCAAGCAGGCCGCGGAGACCGCGGCTGCGGAGGCGCAGGCCGCCCAGAACGACGTCGCGAAGGCCGGCAAGGCCGCCGGCAAGGCCGCCGAGGCCGCGAAGGGTGCGGCCGACGCCGCGCGGGTGGCCACCAACGCCTCCCACGCCGCGATCCTCGCCTCCCGGCGCGCCGCGTACGCCGCCGCGGCGGCCAGTCAGGCCGCGGCCACCGCCGGCTCCGCCGCCGCGATGGCCTACCGCGCTGCCATCTCCGCCTCCAAGGACGCCTCCCAGGCCTCTGCGGCCAAGGACGCCGCCGTCGCCGCCCGCAACGCCGCGGCCAGGGCCCGCAGCGCGGCCCAGGCCGCAGACTTCGCCGCCACCGCCTCGGCCCAGTCCGCGGCCGCCGGCGCCTCCGCCGCCGGCGCGGCGCGCGCCGCCGCCTCCGCGGCCAGCTCCTCCGCGGCAGCCGCCAACGCGGCCGGCGCGGCCCAGGCCGAGGCTGCTGAAGCCCGCCGCCAGGCGCAGATCGCCACCAACAACGCCAACATCGCCACCAACGCGGCCGGCACCGCCCAGACTCTGGCCAACGCCTCCGCCACGGCGGCCCGTACCGCCCGGGACGCCGCCAACAGCGCCGCCACCCATGCCGACAAGGCCGCGACCGCCGCCGAGTGGGCCGTTCAGTACGCGGGCCAGTCGGTGGACCACGCCAACAAGTCCACGGAGTTCGCCAACGAGGCCAGCAAGGCCGCGAAGGCGGCCACCGACGCGGTCACCAGCGCGATCGCGGTGGAGAAGGCCGCGCGCGAGGCCGAGTGGCAGCGCCTCGACCAGGACACGCAGCGCGCGGTCGAGGACATGCGCCAGATCAGCCAGGCCGAGGCCCGTGAGCGGGCACTGATCGAGCTGAAGCGGACCCAGGCAGAGCAGACCACCCAAGCGACGAAAGACCTGGTCAACCAGGCCGAATCGGCCTTGCGGTCGGGCGACACCGGAGCCGCCGCCGCCCTGGGCCGCAAGGCGGCACTCGCCCACATGGACGCCAGGGGCTCCTGGTCCCAGGAGGCCGCCCGGTTCGCACTGTCCGGCGCGGACGCCGACATTCACACCTGGATCGACACCGACCGGCAGATCGCACAGCGCCAGGACGACCGGGAGACCACCCTCTTCCTCGCCCGGATCGCCCCTCCGAAGGTCGCCTTCGCCGCGACCGCCGCGCTCAACAGCTCCGACCCGGAGGCCGCGGCGACGTTCCTCGGCGGCGGTGCGATCCAGGCCGCGATGACGGACAACCGCGTCGCGCTCTCCACCCTCCTTGCCGAGAACCCCGGCCGGGCGGTGAAGGACGAGGTCAACAAGGCGCTGGACGCCGGGACCGCCACAGCCCTGTACGAGTTCATCACGACCTCCTTCGAGAAGGCACAGCGGGAGGACGACGGGGTGGCCACCTCCACCCTCCTCGTCACCGGAGGCCCCTACACCAAGGCCTACGCACAGGTCGCGATGGAGGGCCCGGCGTCGATGCGCCGCAACTTCATCCACTCCGTGCAGTACAAGTCCGCTCAGCTCGACCACGATTCGGCCACCCACATCGCCGCCATGCAGGGCGCGATCGCCGCGGCCGCGAAGATCGCGCACAAGGCGCAGGAGGACGCCCACCGCGCCCAGGAAGCCGCGGCCAGGGCCCGCAACGCCGCGAACGATGCGAACGAGTGGGGCAACAAGGCGAAGGCGTCGGCCGCTTCGGCCCTCGTCTCCGCGAACGAGGCGAACACCTTCGCGAACCAGGCCGACCAGTCGGCCCAGAACGCGAAGGCCTCCGCGGACAAGGCGAAGCAGGCCGCCGCCGTAGCCACCACCGCGGCCCGCTCGGCGAACTACTCCGCGAACCGCGCCATAGCGTCCGCCCGTAGCGCGGTCGCCTCCGCCACCGCCGCTCAGGCGTCCGCGGCCTCGGCCCGCTCCTCCGCCGTCCAGGCCGGAAAGGACGCCGCCACGGCGGCGATCGCCGCGAGTTCGGCGCGCCAGATCGCGGTCAGCATGCGGCAGACCGAGGTCGCGCTGGAGGCCAAAAAGGCGGCCGAGGCCGCACAGGCAGCGGTCCAGAGCGGAGCCAACCAGGCCGACGCGCCCGAGCACGACACCGTCAAGGACGACTCCCCTTGGTGGACGACCGCAAAGGGATGGGCCACCAAGTCCCACGAAGCGGCGCTCTTCACCGGGTGGACGGCAGTGGGTCTCGGCGTCACGGGTCTGGCAGCCGGGGCCTTCGTTGTCACGGCCCCCGCCGCCCCGTTCCTCGCAGGTCTGGCCCTCAGCGCCTCCCAGGTCACGATCGGCCTCGAAGTGATCAGCACGATCTCGACGGGAATCGGCTACGGCTGGACCAGCAGTGAGTTCAAGAGGTCCCTGGGTATCACCGCCTTCAGCGCTCTGACCTTCGGCGTGGGCAGGGTCGCCGTGAACGCCGGGCGCTCGCACCTCGTCGCGGAGATCTCCGCAATCGGCGGCGAAGCCGTGTCGAACATCGTCAGTTGGCTGTTCGGCGGGCACCACTGAACCTGAACCGGTAGGGGCGCCCTCGGATCCGTGCGGTACGCGAGCCTTCGGGCACTCGTACCGCACGGTACGCACCGCTCCTGCGCGTCCGGCAGGGCCGATGGTTACGCCAAACAGGCAGCCCAGTTCCTCAAGGACGTCGCTATGACCGTGGGAGTTCTCGCTTCTATGTCCGGGGTGTTTCTCGTTTGGTTGTCCGGGGTCAGGGCGGGGCGGTTCGGTGGGGACTTGTTCTACAGGTGTCGGGTTTCGGGTGGGCTGGGTCCTGCTGCGTCTGGACAGGTACTGAGGATCGGTTGGTCACTGGGTGAGGATCGCCTGGTCAGTTGGGCGAGGGTTCTCAGTCCCTCGAAGCCGTGTGGGCGCGCACCGAGCAGGACCTGCCCCGTGCCTTCGCCGCTCTCGACGCCGGCAGGCTCTTTGACGAGCCCGAGCACCACCCGGTCCTGCGTGGCCTCATCGACCTGCACTGGGTCCGCTCCTACTTCTACCGCGGCACCTTCGACCGGATCTACACCGACTTTCCTGCCCGCCCAGCCTCCATCCGTACCGAGGCCTTGAGCCCCGAGCCTATCCATAACTAAAATTGAATCATTTCGGGAGCGGCCGCAAGGCACCCCCGCGTGGTTCTGCTGCTGGGACGACCGGAGTCGGCGTGGTCGGGGGAGATGCCGGTGCTTGTTCTAAATCGCTGCTGGCGGGGGCCTGGATGGCGGCTGTAGCGTCCGGTAGATGATCAATCAGGGATGGCGGGCAGCGATCGGCGCGGTGGGGGCGAGTGCGCTGTTTTGGGGGGTGGCGGGGGCGACTCATCTGGGATATGAGGGGCACGGCCGGGCCAGGGGCGGGATCAGTTGGAGTCTGCCTGAAGGTGGTGGTGGGTATGAGTTCGCCATGCTGGCCGGGTTCCTTTTGACGCTCTACTCCGCGCCCGGGTTGCTACGGCGTAAAGCATGGTGGCCCTGCCTCAGCTTGAGCCTCGGCTCTGTAGTGGGTGCCGCCTCGGTGCTGACACTGGGCCAGGGGACGAGGTATTGGATTGCTGCCGCAGTCATGACCGGGCTCGGGATCGTGTCACCGCTGGCGCATCTGTTTTGGGGACGGCATAACCCGATCCAATAAGGCAGCCTCAGCCTGCGAAGCAGGCCTGGTGCTGGAGGCGGAGCCGGAAGGACCATGAGGCGGGGGAGTGAAGCGGACCCGCCCAATGGACCGTAGGCCCGCACCCAGCGAAGAGGGGTCACTCAAGCCCGCGGAGCGGGCCGTCCGGGTGAAGTGAAACTGCGATGTGCCGGGTTGGTGTCAGTGGGGTGCTGGCAATGACGGGCTGTCAGGCGAAGCCTGCTATTGCTGCCAGCAGGGCCCGCGAAGCGGGTCGTGCGCCTGAAGGCGGAGCCGGAAGGCCAGGGTGGGGGAGCGCAGCGGACTCACCCAACGGGCCGAAAGCCCGGACCCCGTGAAACGGGGTCACCTACCCGAGCGAAGCGAGGAGAGCTCCAAGGCCGGGCGAAGCCCGCCCCGCTCTGGTGGAGCGCAGCGGAACCAGAGCAAGTCCGAAGCGAAGCGCAGGACTCCGGCCCGAAGGGCCGGCCATGGCTCGGAGCGAAGCGCAGAGCCTGGGCCCGAAGGGCCCCGGGCGAGCGCAGCGAGGTCGTTCGGTCCTGAGCGCGCAGCGCTCAGGTACCCGCTC
>NZ_JBWJVM010000138.1:0-11148 GCF_056428985.1 Streptomyces sp. CA189
ACACCCAGCCCCGCCGGCGTTTGAGGCGCGGGGCCTGGGGCGGAGCCCCAGCAGCGGACCCGCACCCGATTACACCGCCGTACCGCCGAGCCCCCTCCAGGTCCCCAGCGGAGCACAGCTCCACCCCGCACCAGAGGTCTCCTCAACCCGTCACCAAAGGTGACTCGGCGGTAGGCTGACCTGGCCCGATCCACATCCCCGAAGGGAACCCCATGCCGCTCGAAGCCGGTCTCCTGGAGATCCTCGCCTGCCCCGCCTGCCACTCGCCCCTCCAGGACAAGTCGGCCGACGCGGAGACCCCCGAGCTGATCTGCACCGGAGGCCAGGACTGCGGTCTCGCCTACCCGGTCCGCGACGGCATCCCCGTACTCCTCGTCGACGAGGCACGCCGCCCCGCCTGAGCCTCCTACCGCCACCCCGCGCAAACGCTGAGACTGGTTCCGTCACACACAGGTTCCGTCACCCACACAGCCGGAGGCCGCCATGCTCGACGAGTCGCTCCTCGACGCACCTGACGATCTCGCCCGCGCCGACCGCCGCGGCCTGCTCCGCGGCGCCGCCGACGCCGGCGCCCGGGTACGCACCGCGGCCCGGCACGCCACCGAGGCCGGCCTCGCCGACCTGCGCCCCGACGGCCGCCCCCGCGCGGTCCTCATCGCCGGGCCCGGCACCGCCGCGACCGGGGTCGCCGACCTGCTCGGCGCGCTCGCCGGCGCCTCCGCGCCCGTCATCCGGCTGCACCCGACCGGCGTCGCGCACGCCGCCGGGGCCCTGCGCTGGACCCTGCCCGGCTGGGCCGGCCCCGTCGACCTGCTGCTCATCGCCACCACCGACGGAACCGAGCCCGGCCTCGCCGTCCTCGCCGAGCAGGCCTACCGGCGCGGCTCCACCGTCGTAGCCGTCGCCCCCGAGCGCTCGCCGCTGAGCGAAGCGGTGGACGGCGCGCACGGGCTCCTCGTACCGATGGCCAAGGCCCCGTACCAGGAGTACGACGAGTCCGCCGCGGCCGGCCCCGGCGCCCTCTGGGCCCTGCTGACCCCGCTGCTGGTGCTCCTCGACCGGGTCGGGCTGATCACCGCCGACCCGCACACCCTGCAGCTCGTCGCCGACCGGCTCGACCGCACGGCCGAACGCTGCGGCCCCGCCATCGTCACCTACTCCAACCCGGCCAAGACCCTCGCCTCCGAGCTCGCCGACTCCCTCCCGCTCATCTGGAGCGAGGGCGCCGCCGCCGGACCCGCCGGGCGCCGCTTCGCCGCCACCCTCGCCGAACTCGCCGGCCGACCCGCACTCGCCGCCGACCTTCCCGAGGCACTTCCGGCCCACGGGGTCCTGCTCGCCGGCGATTTCGCCGCCGGCGCCGACCCCGACGACTTCTTCCGCGACCGAGTGGAAGAACCGCAGGCCCTTCGCGCACGCATCGTCCTGTTGCGCGACAGGCCCGCAGGCGGACTGACAGCCGCCCCTGCCGCACGAGAGCTCGCCCTCAGCCACGACACGGCCATCAGCGAGCTCGAACCGGAGGAGGGCACAGAGCTGGAACAGCTCGCCGAACTCCTCGCCGTCACGGATTTCGCCACCGCCTACCTGGCGTTGGCCTCCGGGGGACACAGCTGAGGCGCACGAACGCGCCTCTCTTACCCAGGAAGACGACCGATGGACCGCCTCACGAACACGATCCGCCCCTACGCCTGGGGATCGACCACCGCGATCCCCGGGCTCATCGGAGTCGCACCCACCGGCGAACCCCAGGCCGAGCTGTGGATGGGCGCCCACCCGGGCGCACCCTCCCGCCTCGACCGCGGAGCAGGCGAGAGCGCCCTCTCGGACGTCATCGCGGCAGACCCCGAAGGCGAACTGGGAGTGGCCGCCGTCCGCAAGTTCGGCCCCAGGCTCCCCTTCCTCTTCAAGCTCCTCGCCGCCGGTGCCCCGCTCTCCCTCCAGGTCCACCCCGACCTCGCCCAGGCGAAGGCCGGGTTCGAGGACGAGGAGCGCCGCGGCGTCCCGATCGACGCACCGCACCGCAACTACAAGGACGCCAACCACAAGCCCGAGCTGGTCTGCGCCCTCACCCCCTTCGAGGGACTGTCCGGGTTCCGCCCGCCGCTGGAGGCCGCCGCCCTGCTGGAGGGCCTCGGCGTCAACTCCCTGAAGCCCTACGCCGACCTCCTGCGGGCACACCCCGAGGAGGCGGCCCTGCGGGAGGTGCTCACGGCCGTACTGACCGCGGACCGCGCCGAGATGGCCCGTACGGTCACCGAGGCCGCGGCCGCCGCCGAGCGGCTCCGGGGCCCGTACGCCCCGTACGCCGGACTCGTGCACCACTACCCGGGCGACCCGGGCGTCATCGCCGCGATGCTCCTCAACCACGTGCAACTCCAGCCAGGCGAAGCCATGTTCCTCGGCGCCGGCATCCCGCACGCCTACCTCGACGGCCTCGGCGTCGAGCTCATGGCCAACTCCGACAACGTCCTGCGCTGCGGGCTCACCCCCAAGCACGTCGACGTGCCGGAACTGCTGAAGGTCGTCGCCTTCGAGCCCGGCGACCCCGGCATCCTGCGCCCGGAGGGCAACGGCGAGGAGGTCTACGAGACCCCCATCGACGAGTTCCGGCTCTCCCGCTTCGTCCTGGCCCCTGGCGGCGCCCCCCGGCTGGTCCCCGACGCCACCGCGCAGATCCTGCTGTGCACGGCCGGCTCCCCGAAGGCGGACTCCACGAAGTCCGGCGAACTGGCGCTGGCACCCGGCGAATCGGTCTTCGTACCGGCAGGCGAAAAGGTCGAACTGTCCGGAACCGGCACCGTCTTCCGCGCCACCATGGTGGTCTGACGTACCGTCCCTCTCGGTGGCTGTGAGAATCTGCGGCCGTAGCGCGGCGTCCCGGCCCGGGGCGCCGCACCGAGGAAGGGACACATCGCAACCATGAGTGCGTCGGGCGGTACCAAGGCGATCGTGGCGGCACTTGTCGCCAATCTGGCCATCGCGGTGGCCAAGTTCGTGGCCTTCGTCTTCAGCGGCTCGTCGTCGATGCTCGCGGAAAGCGTCCACTCGCTGGCGGACTCCGGCAACCAGGGCCTGCTGCTCCTGGGCGGCAAGAAGGCCCAGCGCGAAGCGACTCCGCAGCACCCCTTCGGGTACGGGCGCGAGCGCTACATCTACGCGTTCCTGGTCTCCATCGTGCTGTTCACCGTCGGTGGCATGTTCGCCATCTACGAGGGCTACGAGAAGATCCACGACCCGCACGAGATCACGCACTGGTACTGGCCGGTCGGCGTCCTCATCTTCGCGATCATCGCGGAGACCTTCTCCTTCCGCACCGCGATCAAGGAGTCGAACGAGATCCGCGGCAGCCTCACCTGGGGCCAGTTCATCAAGCGCGCCAAGGCCCCCGAGCTCCCCGTGGTCCTCCTGGAGGACCTCGGCGCCCTCGTCGGCCTCGTCCTCGCGCTCGCCGGCGTCAGCATCGCCCTGGTGACCGGCAACGGCGTCTGGGACGGCATCGGCACCCTGTGCATCGGCATCCTGCTGATCATCATCGCCATCGTGCTCGCGGCCGAGACCAAGTCCCTGCTGCTCGGCGAGGCCGCCGGCACCGAGGACGTCGAGAAGATCAAGGCCGCGGTCGTCGACGGGGACGTCGTGACCGCCGTCATCCACATGCGCACCCTGCACCTCGGCCCCGAGGAGCTCCTGGTCGCCGCGAAGATCGCCGTCCAGAGCGACGGCACCGCGACCGAGGTGGCCAACGCCATCAACGCCGCCGAGGCCCGCATCCGCGAGGCGGTCCCGATCGCCCGCGTGATCTACCTGGAGCCGGACATTTTCAGCGCCGAGGCCGCCGCCAAGGGCACCAACCCGGGCCACTGACCCGACGCCCGACGCCCGGACCCGAAGAGGCCCCCCTGTGCGCACGCAGGGGGGCCTCTTCGCGCATCGCGGCTACTGGATCTCGCGCAGCACGTCCAGGATCGCGGGCTTGTCGGGCGCGGCCTGCAGCCGCTCCCGGAAGCCGGTGTCCATCAGCTTGCGCGACAGCAGCGCCAGGATCCGCAGGTGCTCGTCCCCGGCGGCGGCCTCCGGCACGGAGATCATGAAGACCAGCCGGGCCTTCGTCCCGTCCAGGGCGCCCCACTCGATGCCCTCGTCGGACCGGGCGAAGCCCACCGTCGGGCGGGTCACCGAGTCCGTCTTGGCGTGCGGGATGGCGATGGATTCGCCGAGGCCCGTCGTGCCCTGCGCCTCCCGGGCCAGGGCGACCCGTACGAGCTCGTCCACATCGGTGACGTTGCCGGTCGTGGCCAGCATCTCCGCCATCTCGCGGATCGCGGCCTCCTTGGAGTCCGAGGCCAGCTCCGTCTTCACGGTCTGCTCGGTGAGGTACCCGGACAGCACCTCGGGCGGTCCGCCCGCAGCCACCGGAGCCGCAGCCGCGGGCTGTGCCCGTACGGCCGTCCCGGCTGCTCCCGCACCCGCACCCGCGGCGGCAGCCGCACCGGCACCGCCGCCGGCACCCACGGGGGCACCCGCGCCGACCAGGGCCGGCTCCGGCGCGAGGACAGCGGGACCGGCGGTGACGCCCTCCCGGCGCAGCTTGAACTCGATCAGCGCGTTCGTCGTCAGCGCGGTCACGACCGCACCGGCGGCGATGGCCACGAAGAACATCGCGACACCGTCGATCGCACCGAACAGCGAGACGATCGGACCACCGTGCGGCACCGAGTCCTGGACCCCGGCCACACCGGCGATCGCACCGGCCACCGCGCCACCGAGCATGTTCGCGGGGATGACCTGCGCGGGCCTGGCGGCGGCGAAGGGGATCGCTCCCTCGGAGATGCCGAAGAAGCCCATGAACAGGGCGGCGAGGCCGGTCTCCTTCTCCTCGTCGTTGTAGAGCTTGCGGCGCAGCAGCGTGGCCAGGCCCTGGCCGAGCGGCATGACGGGGATGGCCGCGGCGGCCATGCCCATGACGTGGTTGTTGGTGCCGATGAGGCCGACGGCGACGAGGAAGGCGGTCTTGTTGACCGGGCCGCCCATGTCGAAGGCGATCATCAGGCCGATCAGGGCGCCCAGCACGATCGCACTGGAGCCGGTCATCCCGTTCAGCCAGTTGGTCAGGTTGGTGAAGACCCAGGAGATCGGCTTGCCGATCACGTAGATGTAGAACAAGCCCAGGGCCACGGTCGACACGATCGGGATCACGATGATCGGCATGATCGGCTGGATGACCTTGGGGACCTTGACCTTCTTGATCCACATGACCAGATAGCCCGCGAGGAAGCCCGTCGCGATGGCACCCAGGAAGCCGGCGTTCGCGTCGGCCCCGTAGATCTTCACGGCGTCCGCGGCGAGGAAACCGCCGATCATGCCGGGTACGAGGGCAGGCCGGTCGCCCAGCGCGTAGGCGATGTATCCGGAGAAGATCGGCAGCATCAGCGAGAAGCCGGTCACGCCGAGCTTGTTGACGTAGAACCAGAAGGTCCCGTCGGGAATGACCAGCCCGCCCTGGGCGTCCGCGTGCCCGCCGAGGGACAGGGAGATGGCCAGCAGCAGACCGCCCACGACCACGAACGGGATCATGTGGGAGACGCCGTTCATCAGCGCCTTGTACGCCTGACTGCGCTGGTGGCCACCGCCGCCGGCGCCACCGCCGCCACCCGCCGCCGCGGTCCCGGCCTGCACCGGCGCGCTCTGCGCGCGCCGGATCAGCTCCTCCGGCTTGTGGATGCCGTCCGCGACGCCCGTGGACAGCACCCGCTTGCCGGCGAACCGGTCGAGGTCGACTTCCTTGTCGGCGGCGATGATGACGGCGTCCGCTTCCCTGACATCGTTGTCAGAGAGCACGTTCTCGGCCCCGATGGAACCTTGGGTCTCCACCTTGATCGAGATGCCGAGGCGGTCGCCGGCCTGCTGGAGCTTCTCCGCGGCCATGTACGTGTGCGCGATACCGGTGGGGCACGCGGTAACGGCGACGATCTTCACGGGCTTCCGCCCGCTCGCGTCCCCGCCTTCGGGAGGGCCTGCCGGACTGGTCACTGGAATCTCCTCACGACACATGCGTTGTCCTGCGGGATCGCGCGTACAACCCGACCCACCGGCATCCTCGTGCATGTAAGGGGTGGATCAAAAGTCCGAAAGGCCCCTAATCTTCCGCCGTAGGCCCTGAACCCCCGCTGCGACTTGACCACAAGTCCCCTGGGCCCCGCTGCGCCGATCGGTGTAGATTCGTCATCAGTGTCAGGCGTCGCTGCTGATGGCGGTCGGGCGGTCTTCGAGACCGGCCGAGGGGAGAGAGGACCCCCGACGGACTGAGCGCCAAGTGCGCCGTCCCATGGACGGTGCGCGGCTCAGCCGTATCCACCTCTCCACGTCACGAGGAGCAGCACCCACATGACTGCCGCATTCACCGACTTCAAGGTCGCGGACCTCTCCCTCGCCGTATTCGGGCGCAAGGAGATCACTCTCGCCGAGCACGAGATGCCGGGCCTCATGTCGATCCGCCGGGAGTACGCGGCCACCCAGCCGCTCGCCGGCGCCCGCGTCACCGGCTCCCTGCACATGACCGTGCAGACGGCCGTCCTCATCGAGACCCTCGTCGCCCTCGGCGCCGACGTCCGCTGGGCCTCCTGCAACATCTTCTCCACCCAGGACCACGCGGCCGCCGCCATCGCGGTGGGCCCGAACGGCACCCCGGAGAACCCGCAGGGCGTCCCCGTCTTCGCCTGGAAGGGCGAGACGCTGGAAGAGTACTGGTGGTGCACGGAGCAGGCGCTGACCTGGCCGAACACCCCCACCGGCGGCCCGAACATGATCCTCGACGACGGCGGCGACGCCACCCTCCTCGTCCACAAGGGCGTCGAGTTCGAGAAGGCGGGCGCCGCCCCGGACCCGTCGACGGCGGACTCCGAGGAGTACGCCTACATCCTGACCCTCCTCAACCGCACCCTGGGCGAGTCCCCGCAGAAGTGGACGCAGCTCGCGTCCGAGATCCGCGGTGTCACGGAGGAGACCACCACCGGCGTCCACCGCCTGTACGAGATGATGGCCGAGGGCACGCTGCTCTTCCCGGCGATCAATGTGAACGACGCCGTCACCAAGTCGAAGTTCGACAACAAGTACGGCTGCCGGCACTCCCTGATCGACGGCATCAACCGTGCCACCGACGTCCTCATCGGCGGCAAGACGGCCGTGGTCTTCGGCTACGGCGACGTCGGCAAGGGCTGCGCGGAGTCGCTGCGAGGCCAGGGCGCGCGGGTCATCGTCACCGAGATCGACCCGATCTGTGCGCTGCAGGCGGCGATGGACGGCTACCAGGTCGCGACGCTGGACGACGTCGTCGCGACGGCGGACATCTTCATCACGACCACGGGCAACAAGGACATCATCATGGCCGCGGACATGGCCAAGATGAAGCACCAGGCGATCGTGGGCAACATCGGCCACTTCGACAACGAGATCGACATGGCCGGCCTCGCCAAGATCGAGGGCATCGTCAAGGACGAGGTCAAGCCCCAGGTCCACACCTGGAAGTTCCCCGACGGCAAGGTCCTCATCGTCCTGTCCGAGGGCCGCCTGCTGAACCTGGGCAACGCCACCGGCCACCCGTCCTTCGTGATGTCGAACTCCTTCGCGGACCAGACCCTGGCCCAGATCGAGCTCTTCACCAAGCCGGCCGAGTACCCCACCGGCGTCTACGTGCTCCCCAAGCACCTCGACGAGAAGGTGGCCCGCCTCCACCTCGACGCCCTCGGCGTCCGCCTGACCACCCTGCGCCCGGAGCAGGCCGCCTACATCGGCGTGGACGTGGCCGGCCCCTACAAGCCGGACCACTACCGCTACTGATCCCCACGGATCCGCAGCACCCGCGCAGCACCCACGCGTCAGGCCCCCGGCATCCGTGCCGGGGGCCTGCCCCGTACCCGCCCGAAACCCAGGAAGACGCCCCATGCCCCGAGGCCGCTACGCGCTCCACGACCCGCACGACCACACCCCCCTCGGCGAGGAGCACTTCCACTGCGCCCCGGGCCCCTCCGGCTGGCGCTACGTCTCGCAGCTCACCGCACCCGACGGCGCGCACCGCGGCTCCGTCGACCTGGCCGTCGACGAACTCGGCCGCCCCATCCGCCTCGAAGTCAACGCCTCGAGCTGGCAGGTCCGCGGCGCCGCCATCGACGGGATCACCTGGGTCCGCACCGACCCGGCCGGAGCCGAAGCCACCGAGGGCAACGTCCCCGGGGCCGCCGGCTTCACCGGCACCTCCCCGGCCTTCCTCGTCGCCACGGCCCGGCTGCTGCGCCTGGCCCCCGGCGCCCCCGCCACCCGCGTCCGCCTCGTCGCCCTGACCGACCCCGTCCTGGCGGCCCGTACGACCGACCAGGCCTGGGCCCTCCTGCACCGCGCGGAACACCCCACGGACAGCGGTCCGCTCCTGGTCGACGAGTACCGGGTCACCGCCCTGGACACCGGCGAGGTCCACACGGTCCACATTGCGGGGGACGTGGTCCTCTCGGCCCCCGGCATCGAACTCGAACACCTGGAAACCCCACCGTCGGCCTTCACCGACGGACCGGCCGACTAGGCCGGCGGCGCGAACCCGGTCGCCTTCGGCGGCTCTACGGGTACGGGCACGGGCGCCACCGGAACCACGGGCGGCGCGACGGGCACCACCGGCGGCGCCGCCACGGCCGGCATCACCACGGGCGCGGGCTGCCCGTACGGAACCGGAGCCGCCCCGGGCACGGGCTGCTGCCGGAAGGCCCGCGCCGCGTCCCGCGACTGCCGCTCGTGCACCACGGCCATCAGGAACCCCGCGGCGGGCACCCCGACCGGCGGCGGAGCCCCCGTACGCGCCACCAGATCGTCCGCGAGCCGGGCCGCCATCGAGGCGCTCACCTGCGGATCGAGCTGGTCCATGCGCGTCAGGTACTGCCGGATCGCCAGCCACAGCCCGTCCGGTACCGCGGACAGGTCCAGCCCGCCGAACCGCCCGGCCAGCCACGGAGGCGGCGGAGGCACCGGCATCACCCGCGCCCCCGGCACCCGCTCCCGGACGACCAGCGTCCCCGCGAACACGTCGCCGAGCCGCCGCCCCCGCTCGGAGAACAGCGAGGCGATGCAGGCCACGGACCCGAAGGTCAGCAGCAGTTCGAAGACGCCGAAGGCCCCGCGCACCAGCGCGTGCCGGAAGCGGATCGGCCCGCCGTCGTCGCGCACCACGCGCAGCCCGCACGCGAGCTTGCCCAGCGACCGCCCGTGGCTCAGCGTCTCGACCGCGATCGGCACGCCGACCAGGATGAGGACGAACGAGGCCACCGACACGGCCGCCCGGGCCGCCCCGTCCATCGAAGCGGTGGCCAGCACCAGCCCGACGGAAATCAGCAGGTACCCGGCGACGTACACGACCAGGTCGAGCAGGATCGCCAGCGCCCGGCTCGGCAGCCTCGCCGGCCGCAGCCCCAGGACGACCGCGTCCCCCGTCACCAGATCGCTCACCGATGCACACCCTTCACGTGACCTGCCCCGCCCCATCGGCCTCCAGTCTGCCAAGCTGGCGAAGCAAGCAGTAGGAGAAACCAGAGGGACCAGGGGCAGGGGAGCGCCAAGCACATGGATCTCGACGTCTTCGTTGCGGCCCACCAGGCGGAGTGGGCCCGCCTGGAGCAGCTCCTCGGCAGGGGCCGGCGCCTCACGGGAGACGAGGCGGACGAGCTCGTCGCGCTCTACCAGCGCACGGCCACCCACCTCTCCCTCGTCCAGTCCAGCGCCCCCGACCCCATGCTCACGGGCCGGCTGACCCAGCTCGTCGCCCGCGCCCGCGCCACGGTGACGGGCACCCGCCGGTCCGGCTGGCGCGACGCGGCCCGCTTCTTCACGTCCGGCTTCCCGGCCGCCGTCTACCTCAGCCGCCGCTGGTGGATACCCACGGCGCTGATCTCCACAGCCGTCGGCGTGCTCGTCGGCTGGTGGATAGCCACCCACCCGGAGATCCAGGGAGCCATCGGCGCTCCGGAGGACCTGAAGGCGATGACGAAGCCGGGCGGCGGGTACGAGACGTACTACTCCAGCCACCCCGCGGCCTCCTTCGCGGCCCAGGTCTGGACGAACAACGCCCAGGCGGCCGCGATCTGCCTGGTCCTGGGTGGCTTCCTGGGCCTGCCGGTCCTGTACATCCTGTGGCAGAACATGCTGAACCTGGGCGTGGGCATCGGCCTCATGTCCTCGGCCGACCGCCTCGACGTCTTCCTCGGCCTGATCCTCCCGCACGGCCTGCTCGAACTGACGGCCGTCTTCGTAGCCGCCGGTACGGGCCTCCGCCTGGGCTGGACGGTCATCGACCCGGGCCACCGCACCCGCCGCGTGGCCCTGGCGGAACAGGGCCGCGCCGCCCTCGGCATGGCCATCGGCCTGGCGGCGGTCCTGTTCGTCTCGGGCCTGATCGAAGGCTTCGTCACCCCCTCCGGCCTGCCCACGTGGGCCCGCATCACCATCGGCGTGGCCGCCGAGGCGGCCTTCCTGCTCTACGTCTACGTCCTGGGCGGCCGCGCGGCCCGAGCCGGCGACGTGGGCGACGTGGAACAGGCCGACCAGACGGCGACGCTCCCTACCGCGGCCTGATGTGCGTACGAGCCTGCTGAGCTGCTAGTCTCCTCGTCGTCCCGCAAACACCGTTGACACGGCGGCTGCGGGGAGGTAGATTCGAACGGTTGCCTCGAACTGGACAAGTTCGGCAGTGATGGTTTAGAGTCTTTCTCGCCCCCAGGAATTGAATTCCTAGCGGGCACAACCAACTCTTCATTCAGGAATCTGAAGCCGGGAAATCCGGTGGAAAACTTCTGATAGAGTCGGGCTCGCCGGAAAGGGAAACGCGAAAGCGAAGAACCGGAAGGCGGAAACCAAGCGAGACAGACTCTGATAGAGTCTGAAACGCAAGAACAGAACGAAAGCCCGGAGGAAAGCCCGAGAGGGTGAGTACAAAGGAAGCGTCCGTTCCTTGAGAACTCAACAGCGTGCCAAAAATCAACGCCAAAAGTTGATACCCCGTCCATTTCGGTGGATGAGGTTCCTTTGAAAAAGACCTGTGAGGTCGCGGCTTCGGCTGTGATGCTTGCAGGCAATTACACAGCGAGGACGCAGTGGACGGTCGGTCTTATT
>NZ_JBWJVM010000139.1:0-11021 GCF_056428985.1 Streptomyces sp. CA189
CGACGCCACCGCACACCCCTCGACGATCAAGCGGAAACAGAACGTCGAGAGCATCCCTCACCCGACCGAAACCATGCTGACCAGCAGAAACTCAACGATCACATCCGGTAAGACAACGGCTTCTCAGGCTCTTCGGCACTTTCCGTGAATCGGGCCGGTCAGTGGGCCAAGAGAATGCGTCGGCGGAGGAGATCGAACCCGGCCCGGCCGTAGTGCTGGCGCTTGAGGAGTTTGATTCTCGTGACGTTGCCTTCGACGGCGCCGGAGCTCAGTGGGAGTGTGAGTCCGGCGGTGACAGCGGAGAGATCTTTGCGGAGTCCGTTGGCGAAGGTGCGAATCTCTTTGACCTCGGATTTCGTCGGCCTGGGCGAGCCAGTCTCCCAGCCGGTGCCCTTCTCGACGGCGCAGGATGGTGGCGAAGCCGCGGGCCAGGCGGCCGGCCTCGGCTATCTCAGGGCATCGTCCGCAGACGTCCTTGAGGTCTTGGCGGGCCTGGTCGCTCTGGTTCTCCGGTCGGCCGATGATCCACCGGACGACATCAGCGACCGCAGGCGGTGGCGGAGGAACCGCTCGTGGGCCGTTGTGCCTGGCCAGAGTGTTGAGGAAGCGCCGGATGCTCCTGCGGCCCCCGCGATAGCCACGGTCGGCGAGTTCTGCGAGAAGGGTCTGTGCGTTATCGCATCCCTCGGCCCACCGGCGGGCGAGGTAGGGCTGGTGCCGTGTCAGGGCGCTGGTGCGGCCGGGCCGCTCGCGTATCAGGGACTCGGCGGTGGCGGCTCTCGCGTATCGCCGTACCGTTTTGCGGTCGAGCCCGAGCCGTGCGCTGATCGCGTCGATGGTGAGGCCCTGCCGGAACAGGGTCTGGACATCGTGGTGCCGCTCCCGGGTCTTGCGTTCGTAGGCAGACTCCCCAACCGGGCTGCTGGCCGGGGCAGGAGTCGCCTCGGGCTCGAGCTCGGGGACCTTCAGGCAGGAGCGGTGCCGGGTGACCGTCTTCTCGAGGCCGGTGGCGAGGTTGTGGAGCAGGTGCCAGCGGTCTGCGACCTGCGGGATTCCGGGCTGGCCGCGTTCGGCGCCTTCGGCGAAGGCGCCGCCGCGGTCCCGGCAGACGGTGCCGATGTGCGGGTGCTGGCGGAGCCAGGTGGCTAAGGTGTCGGCCGTGTGGTCGGGCAGGACATCGACGGGGCGGTGGTTGTCCATGTCGATGAGGATGGCGCCGAAGCGCCAGCCGCGGCGGAAGGCGAACTCGTCGACGCCGAGGACGGTCAGTTCGGGCACTTCCGGGAGGTCCATGGAGCGGATCAGCCGGAAGAGCGTTGGCCCGCTCACAGGGGTGGCCAGCCGTTCGGCGAGGCGTGCGCCGGCCTGTCCGCCCAACGCCAACGCGACTTGTCCCAGCAGGTGTTGAAGGTTCGCAGTTCGCCTTCCGTGGCGGAAGGTGAGCTGGTCGACTTGCTCGACGAAGGTCTTCTTGGCGCAGTCGGTGCTGTCGCAGAAGAAGCGCCGGACTTCGAGGTCGATCGCTGTCTCCTGTCCGGCGACCGCGATGTCGGCGAGCCTGCGGCCGTAGCGGCTATGCACTCGGACCGAGGGCGTGTCGCACCCGGGACAGCGAGCTGTCGCCGCGATGCATCTGGCAGTGATCCGTACCGACGTGCCGACTCGGATGACGGCGTCGACCATCACCTGAGACAGGTAAGGAAACAAGACTTTCAGCAGCTCAACCGCGTGATCCCCCACGCGAAGAGCTACCCAGGGATCACTGGCTTCACGGAAAGTGTCGAAGAGCCAGCACTCAAAGGCCATTGACAGGCGTCCTCCGGCGCAGCCCCCATCACCACAGCCTCCGGCAAGCAGCTCTACGTCGGCCGGCGCCGGATCAGAACAACCGACTCACGACGCGGCCTACCCCTGAGCGTTCTCCACTCTCACTGCCTCCGGCGGGCCAACGCCCACCGACGGGGACGCGGAGACTGGCACTCGCAGGCCCTCCTGGGTGGCCTTGCTGTGGGTGGGTCACCTCAAGGGGCCATCTCGGCCCAGCTGCGGGTGCCGGTCGCGGCGTCAGGGGACAGACCCTTCCTGTGCGAGGCGGTGAGGGTGTCGCTGAGCGCGTTCGCCGTGTCCGTGACGGATTTGCCCCCGCTCGTCGTGTTGTACGAGGGCGGTCTCGCCTGGCCGGTCAGGGATTCTCGTCACCGGGGAGGGCGGTGAGCCAGCCTCGCCGCCCTGCCTGGAGGCCGGCTTGGAAGCGGGTTCTGGCGGTGAGTTGGTGCATGAGGCGGCCGATGCGGCGTTCGACGGTGCGTTGGCTGACCTTCAGTCTCTGGGCTATGGCCTGGTCGGTGAGGCCGGCGGCGAGGAGCGCGAGGATGAGCTGGTCCAGTGCGGACGGGGCGCTTCCGTCCGCGTGAGTTGGGTGGCGGGTTTCCTGCCATAGCGGGGTGGCGCGTTCCCAGAGGGTTTCGAAGAGGGTGACGAGTGCGTCGAGGAGGGGGGAGGCGTGCAGCAGCATCGTCTCCCGGTCGGCCGGGAGCTCGAGGGGGAGGATGGCCTGGCTGCGGTCGGCGATGATGATCTTGAGGGGGACTCCGTCGAGAACTCGCGAGTGTTCGCCTGCGGCGGCGAGTTGCCGGCTTGTTTCCAGGGCGTCGGAGTGCTGTATCGACCGTGTGTCGTAGAGGCCTCGCCATTGGACGCCGCGCTGCATGCTCTCCAGTTGCGGCTGCATTCCCTCCGGGTCGGTGGGGGCGACGTATGGCGGGGTGTCGATGATCAGTACTTCGGTGCGGGCGGCGCGCTGCAGTGCGATGACCCGCTGGGTGATGGCGTCGTGGCCGCTGAGGATCTCGACTCCGCGGGGGGTCGCGTTGGGGCTTGCCCGCATCAGTTCGGTGAGCCGGGCGGCGGTGAGCCGGACGTGTTCGAGTGCGTGCCAGCGTTGCAGGATGAGGGCTTCCAGCGCGATGTCTGGCGGGGCCGGGGAGAAGCGCGCCGGCCGGGTTGCCGACCTACTGGCCAGGCCTTTCGTCTCCAGTGTGCGCAAGACGGTGCGCAGTTGGGCGGTGCTGAGCCCGGTGTGGTCGGTGAGCTCGCGCAGTGTTGAGCTCCCGCGGCTGAGCAGGACGCGGTAGAGGTGTTCCTCGCCGGCGTCGATGCCGAGGACTTCCAGGCTGGGTGCGTCGCCGGTGTCCTTGCGGGCGGTGCGGTGGAGCCGGGTATCGGGTGTGTTCACGTATGTCTCCCCGCGGGTTGTCTTCGGTGTGTGGCAGCACGGCCGGCTGAGTGGCGGGTTTCCGCATGGGTCGGGATTCCGTCACTCCTGTGGGTGTAACCCACCCTAAACTGCCGGGCAAGCGCAAGGCGTTGACGGATTCCTGCCGTGAAGCGGAGACCCGGTTCAGTCGGTGGGATTGCCTCCCTCTTCGCGGTCCCACCGGGTCTGCGGCACGGGGGAGGGGGCGGTCCGTCCGCGTCTGCGGTGCTGTGCTGGGAGGCGCACCCCGCCTCCCAGCACAGGAAGTCACAGCGTCCCCCCAACCATAGAGGTGTCATGTATAGATCAATGCGGACAGGGCTTAGCGCGGCGGGAGCGGCCGTGCTGGCGGTGGGCCTCGCCCTCACCGCGGCGCCCACGGCGGCCGCCGGTCCGGAGAAGTTCGGCGGTGAACGCGCCGACTACGTCGTGGTGCTGGCCGACTCGGCAGGCGACCCGGGTGCGACCGCGCGCGAACACGCGGAGCGTTTCGGCGGCGAGGTCGGCCGTACCTACCGGCACGCGCTCAAGGGCTATTCGATCCGGATACCTGCGGGGGCGGCGGCGGCGCTGGCCCGCAGCCCGCATGTGGCGTCGGTGGAGCGCGACCAGACCTTCTCCACCCAGGCGCAGACGGTGCCCACCGGCGTCCAGCGCATCTTCGCCACCCAGAACCCCAACCTCGACATCGACGGCCAGGACGACAAGCGCATCGACGTCGATGTGGCGGTGGTGGACACCGGCGTCGACCCCGACCACCCCGACCTCGACGTGGTGGACTCCATCGACTGCTACAACTACGGCTTCCCGGGGTGCAGCACCGCTCCGTCCCAGACCGACGACGGCAACGGACACGGCACCCATGTGGCCGGCACCATCGGCGCGATCGACAACGGCACTGGCGTGGTCGGGGTCGCGCCCGGAGCGCGGATCCACTCGGTGAAGGTCCTCGGCGACTGGGGCACGGGCAGCCTGTCCGGCATCGTGGCCGGCATCGACTGGGTGACCGCCCGCGCGGACACCATCGAGGTCATCAATATGAGCCTGGGCAGCGAAAGCACCACGGCCGCCTTGAACACGGCCATCAGCAACGCTGTGGACAAGGGCATCGTCGTGGCGGTGGCGGCAGGCAACAGCAACAAGAACGCCTCCACGTTCTCCCCCGCCAACCACCCGGACGTCATCACCGTCTCCGCGATGGCCGACTCCGACGGCAAGGCCGGCGGCACCGGCGGCGCCCCCGCCTGCAGGCCGGAGGACAAGGACGACCACAAGGCCACCTTCTCCAACTGGGGCACCAGCGTGGAGATCACCGCACCCGGAACTTGTATCTACTCGACCTACAAGGGCGGCGGCTACGCCACCCTGTCCGGAACATCGATGGCCAGCCCGCACGTGGCCGGCGCGGCCGGCTACTACGCCAGCCTGGACAACCCCAACAACCGCGCCGACGTCATGAAGATCCGTGCCGATCTCATCTCCGCCGGAAACACCGGCTGGACCGATACCTCCGGCGACGGCGTCAAGGAACCCCTGCTTGACGTCGCCGCCCCGTAAATCCCCGATCAGCCGACAGGGTTGCGGGGCACACCGGCCCCGCCGCCTCCGGTTCCCCGAGGCCGGCACCTACACGGCCAACCGCGCCGTCACCGTCACCGACAGCGAAGGCGCCACCGGCAGCGTGACCGTCACCGTCTCCCCGTAACTCCCGCCGTCCCTGCCTGGGGCGGCCGGGCAGGCCACGGGTCATCACAGGCGACTTCGAGCAGGAACAGAACAGGCCTGTGACGGCGGTGTCATGGCCGCCAAGTACTCCTGCGGTGGCCGCCGGGTCAAACCGGCCCGGCCACCGGATCCCCTCACTCACACAAGGAGGAAGAGGAATGCTGTTCCGAAGCAGAAACCCGCGGCGTGTCTTCGCCGCAGCCTGTACCGCCACGCTGATAGCGGCGGGAGGCGCCCTCGTGGCTCCTGCCGCGCACGCGGCCCAGGGCACCATCGTCGGCGCCGACCGGACGGATGCGGTGGCCGGCTCCTACATCGTCACGCTCAAGAACACCCCCGAGGTGCGTTCCGCGAGCGTGTCGGCCACCAGCGACGATCTGGCCGGCCGCTACGGCGGAGCCGTGAAGCACGTCTACACCGCCGCGCTGCACGGCTTCTCGGCACGGCTGTCCGAGCAGGACGCACGCAAGCTCGCCGCCGACCCGATGGTCGCGCGAGTGGAGGCCGACGGCGCCGTCCGCACAGTGCAGGACAACCCGCCCTCGTGGGGCCTGGACCGCATCGACCAGCGGTCCCTGCCGCTGGACGACACCTACAACCCCCCGAACACGGGCAGCGGCGTGACCGCCTACGTCATCGACACCGGCATCCGCACCAGCCACAACGACTTCGGCGACCGGGCCAAGAGCGGCTACGACTTCATCGACAACGACAACAACGCCGACGACTGCCACGGCCACGGCACACACGTCGCCGGCACCGTCGGCGGCAGCGCACACGGTGTCGCCAAAGAAGCCACCCTCGTCGGCGTACGCGTCCTGGACTGCAACGGCAGCGGCGCCTGGTCCCAGGTCATCGCCGGGATCGACTGGGTCACCGCCAACGCCTCCGGCCCCTCGGTGGCCAACATGAGCCTGGGCGGGGGGCTAAACCAGTCCCTCAACGACGCTGTCGCCCGGTCCGTCGCCTCCGGCGTCACCTACGCGGTGGCCGCCGGCAACTCCAACGCCGACGCCTGCGGCACCTCCCCCGCCAGCACCCCCCAAGCGGTCACCGTCGGAGCCACCGAAAGCAACGACAACCGCGCCTCCTACTCCAGCTTTGGCTCCTGCCTGGACCTGTTCGCACCCGGCAGCAGCATCACCTCCACCTGGAACACCAGCGACACCGCGACCAACACCATCTCCGGCACCTCCATGGCCTCCCCCCACGTCGCCGGCGCCGCGGCCCTGCTCCTGGCCGACAACCCCGGATGGTCACCCCAGCAGGTCCACGACACGCTCGTCTCCGACGCCACCTCCGGCGCGGTCGGCAACCCAGGCCCCTCGTCACCGAACCGGCTGCTCCACGCCGTACACGACCCCGGCGCCCCCCTCGCCTCGTTCACCGCATCATGCTCGACAAGCAACCGCACCTGCTCCTTCAACGCAGCCGGCTCCTCCGACCCCGACGGCACCATCACCACCTACAAGTGGGACTTCGGTGACGGCGCCAACGCCACCGGCAAGACACCCTCACACACCTACTCCAAGAGCGGCCGCTACACGGTGAAACTCACCGTCACCGACAACGACGGCAAGACCAACCTGGCAGCCAAGGAAGTACTCGTCGGCCCGAACACCGACCCCACAGCATCCTTCACCCACAGCTGCAAAGACTCTGGCGTCGGCAGCTGGTACTGCAACTTCGACGCAACCGGCTCCTTTGACCCCGACCACGAAGGCACCATCAAGTCCTACGCCTGGGACTTCGGCGACGGCCACACCAGCCCCTTCGCTCAAATGTTCAACTGGTACAAGCCAGGCACCTACACCGTCACCCTCACCGTCACCGACGACCGCGGCGGCACCGACACCACCACCAAAACCCTGACCGTGGGCTGACCCACCCATCCCGGCGGCCGGGGCGAGCCGGCCCCAGCCGCCGGGACCAGACACCCACCCCCGCCACCAGCCCGCCAAGGGCCATGGCGAGCGACAGCTGATGCCCCCGTGGTGATTCGGCCTGCGAATAGAAGGGGCTCAGCACGGCGGCTCGCTCGACGGAAAACCGCACCGAGGGCGGCAGCGGGATCGACTATCTGGCCCTGCTCGACACTGGCCACCGCACCCGCCAGGCTGTGCTGGACGATCCGCGCCACGCCTTCTGGGGCTGAGCCGGTTCAGACCGGGTAGCTCTCGGCGAGAGGCGGAGCCAGAGCGCCGACCGGCAGCGTCTGGGGAATCACACCCATTCTGAGCTGGGGCCCAGTCAGCCGGAGAGCGTGGTCCAGGACGTCCAGCACGACCCTCGACAGGTCCTGCTATCCCTTTCGGCCGTATCCGGCTGGCCCCCAAACCACCCTCACCCTTCGCGTCGCCGGCGAGGCCCGCGGCGCGACCTCGCAATAATCAACAGCGGCCCGATTCCCCAGCGGGACAAGGACACCACGTTGCCCCGATGAACGAGGGGGAAAGGCGCTGCGACACCGTCCGCTCCAGCCGCGGGTTCGTACAAGCCCGGGCCCGGGGACCGAGGGGCACTCCGCCCTGTGCACAAAGGTTCCTTCGGCCCGTGAGATGGCCGCACGGGTCCCCGTAGCCTGGAAGCTGAGATCGGACCGCCGGTCCCGCCGAGGCCCGCGACGCACCGTGGCGAGCCCGGGCCAACCCACGAGGAGCACGATGGCCGGCCGCGCGCCCGAATCCGATCCCGCCCAGGACGACCCCCGGATCACCCCGCCCCGCCACCACGCGGTGGGCGTCCACGCGGTGACCAACGCGATGATCATGGCGCAGCGGCAGATGGGCGTCGTACGCAGCGCCCGTACCCTCCTGCGGGTCAACCAGCCCGACGGCTTCGACTGCCCGGGCTGCGCCTGGCCCGAGGAGCGCAAGGTCCACCGGGCGGAGTTCTGCGAGAACGGCGCCAAGGCCGTGGCCGAGGAGGCCACCCGTCGGCGGGTCACGCCCGCGTTCTTCGCCCGGCACTCCGTGTCCGAGCTGCTCGGCATGTCCGGCTACTGGCTGGGGCAGCAGGGCCGGCTCACCCACCCCATGCTCCTCGAAGAGGGCGCCACGCACTACGCCCCGGTCAGCTGGGAGCGGGCCTTCGAGATCATCGGCGAGGAGTTCGCCGCCCTGGACTCGCCCGGCGAGGCCGTCTTCTACACCTCCGGCCGCACCCCGAACGAGCCGGCCTTCGCACTGCAGCTCTTCGCCCGGAAGCTGGGCACCAACAACCTCCCGGACTGCGCGAACATGTGCCACGAGGCCACCGGGGACGCGCTGGTCGAGACCCTCGGTGTGGGCAAGGGGAGCGTGTCCCTCCAGGACATCCACCATGCCGACCTGGTGATCGTCGCCGGGCAGAACCCGGGCACCAACCACCCCCGGATGATGGCCGCCCTGGAGCAGACCAAGGGCAACGGCGGCCGGGTCATCAGCGTCAACCCGCTGCCCGAGGCGGGCCTGGAGCGGTTCAAGAACCCGCAGCGGCCGAGCGGGGTCCTGGGCGACGGCACGAAGCTCACCGACCTGTTCCTGCAGATCCGCACGGGCGGCGACCTCGCACTGTTCCGGGCGCTGAACCTGCTGCTGCTGGAGGCCGAGGACGCGGACCCCGCCACCGGCGTCATCGACCGCGCCTTCATCGAGGAGCACACCCTCGGCTACGAAGCCTGGGAGAAGGACGCCCGCACCACCGACTGGGACGAGGTCCTGGCCGCCACCGGGCTGCCCCGCGAGCAGATCGAGCAGGCCGCGCGAATGGTCCTCGACGCGAAGAGCGTCATCGTGTGCTGGGCGCTCGGCCTGACCCAACACAAGCACTCCGTGCCCACCCTGCGCGAGGTCGTCAACTTCCTGCTCCTGCGCGGCAACGTGGGCCGCCCCGGCGCCGGCGTCTGCCCGGTCCGCGGCCACTCCAACGTGCAGGGCGACCGCACGATGGGCATCTATGAACGCCCCACCGAGGCCTTCCACGAGGCGCTCGGCAAGGAGTTCGGCTTTACCTCTCCCCGCCGTCACGGCTACGACTCGGTCAACGCCGTCAAGGCGATGCGCGACGGCAAGGTCAAGGTCTTCACCGGCATGGGCGGCAACTTCGTCGCCGCGGCCCCCGACACACCGGTGACCGAGGAAGCCGTACGCCGCTGCGCGCTGACCGTGCAGATCTCCACCCAGCTCAACCGCTCGCACCTGGTCACGGGACGTCGGGCACTGATCCTGCCGACCCTGGGACGCTCGGACGAGGACCGTACGGAGGCGGGGCCCCAGTTCGTGACCGTCGAGGACTCGATGGGCCTCGTGCACGCCTCACGCGGGCGCCTGACGGGCGAACCGGCGCTGCGCTCGGAGACCGCCATCGTCTGCGCGATGGCCCGGGCCGCGCTCGGCCCCGAAGACGATGTGCCCTGGGAGGAGTTCGCAGCCGACTACGACCGGCTGCGGGACCGCATCGAGCGGGTCGTCCCCGGCTTCGACAACTTCAACGCCCGGGTCCGCGAGCCCGGCGGATTCGCCCTCCCGCACGCACCCCGCGACGAGCGCCGCTTCCCCACCCACACCGGCAAAGCCAACTTCACGGTCAACGACATGGTGGTCCTCGACCTCCCCGAAGGCCGCCTGCTCCTGCAGACCCTGCGCAGCCACGACCAGTACAACACCACCATCTACGGCCTGGACGACCGCTACCGCGGCGTCCACGCCGGACGCCGCGTCGTCCTGGTCAACCCGGCGGACATCACCGCCCTTGGCCTGGCCGAGGGCGCGTACACCGACCTCGTCTCCGAATGGCCCGACGGCCGCGAGCGCAGGGCCGCCCACTTCAAGGTGGTCTCCTACCCCACGGCGGTGGGCTGCGCCGCCGCCTACATGCCGGAAGCCACCGTCCTGGTACCCCTCGACCACACCGGGGACATCAGCAACACCCCCGCGTACAAGTCGGTAGTCATCCACTTCGAACCCGACAGCAGGCCGGACGCTGTCGTGATCATCTGAGAGACGTCAAGAGCTCCCCCGAGAGCAGCAGGAAGACGATTCCCTCGGGGGCGACGGTCTTGGGGCAGCCCCTCGGAGCCGACTGACAAGTCGCGCACGTTTCTGCAGAAGCCAGTTGCATTGAGCAAGCTGCCCCGACGGTTCTCATAGAACTTGGCAACCCCACAGCTCAGCTCGAGATCCACGGACAAGTTCGAGGCGACGGGACGAAGACCGCGCGTAATGACCCTCTCCGCGCGTTCTGCTCCGACTGGCGCGGGGCGTTGTAAGCGGTCACGGCGAGGGGCGCGGGACCGGCAAGACCGTCACGTTCTCCCCGGCGTGCTGCAGTTGTTCGATGAGGTGGGCGTTCTGTGTCTCCAGCTCAACGTTGCGCAGGGTCAGCGCCTGGATCTGGTTGACATAGGTGGCGACGGTGTCCTTCAGCTCGCGGATCTCGGCAGCCTGCTCGCTGCGAAGCTCGCGCTCCTTCTTCTTCAGCCGGGATACCTCCGCCCGCAACTCCTCCGGCTCCGGCCGACGGGTCTGCGGCGCTTCAAGGATCTCCTTCACTGCCTCGGCCACCGGCGAGCGGTAGTAGGAGGCGCGGGACACTCCGGCCTCGGTGCACACGTTGACGACGGTGACCGACCCGTCGGTGACTTCCGGGAGTCCGTGCATCAGGCGCTCGAAGGCTTCCATCAGGGCACGGTCGATGTCCGTCAGAGTGCGTCCGCTCTGACGGAGCCGCTCGACGGTATGCCGGATCCGGAGATTGGTTTCGTCATTCACGCCGGCTGCAAGGCCTTCCTGCCGTTGTTCTGGATGCTCTCGATGAGTTCGTCGAGTTCTGCCGCGTAGCCGGTCAGGGTGATGACCTGCAGCCGGGGGAGGGTCTCACGCTCCTTCTTGCTCATGTCCAGGACCGTCAGGGCCTGGTGACCGTGGCCACGACATACTGGCTCTGTCGCGAGTTCCGTGACTACCCCGTTGTTGATTGTCCTCTGACAGGCGATCTTGACCGATTGACAGGCGATATTGACCGGCTCTCAGCCCCTGAGTGCTCTGATGTGCCATCGAGC
>NZ_JBWJVM010000140.1:0-10770 GCF_056428985.1 Streptomyces sp. CA189
TGCTCGAAAAGCACGGCTACAGCGTCCAGCCCGCCGGAATGCGCTTCACGACCGCCACCGCGATGCTCAACGCCGTCGCCCCGCCCGATGCCCCGGCGACACCCGCACCTTGATTCTTTACGGCTTCGACCATTAGAAATCCACCGCCACCCCTGCCCGAACCATCGAGAGGAAGCAACACGACCCCAGTCGCTCATCCCTCCCTGCCATGCGGCACCTCAAGCCAATGCGTAGCTCTGCCGGAAGTAGTCGGCGGCGCGCTCCAGGTCCTGCTCGGACTGGAGCGTCAGCTCCAGGTCGCCAGTTCCGTGGTGGCCCAGCCCCGTCACGTCCCGGGCGAAGCCGGGCACGAGGTCGACCGTCGCCGGGTCGGCCTTCAGGTAGACCAGCAGCTTGGCCTTCTTCGGCGGGACCAGGCAGGCGTAGTTCTGCATCCGCCGGTAGGCTGTGTAGGTCTGGTTCGTGACCTTGGTGAGGTCCTCGCCGAGCCCGAGCAGCACCTCGTCCAGGGCCATCGCCAGCTCCGACATACCCCCGTCCCCGGCGGCAGTCCGCTGCGTCCTCGCTGTGCCCCTGTTTCGGCTGCCCACCCGGACCCCGGTGGCACGGCCCGGAAACGAGGCCACCGTCTCAAGGCCGACGTGCTCGCTGCCGAAGTACCGGTAGCGGACCAGGTCGATGGCGTGCCGGTGCTCGCGGACGGCGTGGATGTCGTAGCGGGTGAAGTCGCCGGCCACGCAGATCAGTCTGGGTGCGCTCCAGAGCACCTGGGCCGCGGCGTGGGCCCCGAGCCGGTCGCGAACCAGGTGCCGGAACGTGTCCCGGTGATCGAGCAACCAAGCCATGTAGAAGAGGCCCTGGTTGATCACGCCTTCTCTGAACTTCGGCTTGAGGCCCCAGCGTCCTCCTTCGCCGACCGGATTCGATCAGGGTAGGAGTCGGCGGGTTTCCGTCCAGACGAGAAGTTGATCCCGTGTTGGGCCGGGCCGCAGGTGATTGACGAGCCTGTCGAGATGCGCCGTCAGGATCTTGTGCCACCGCAGCTCACGGATCTGCTCGATGGCCAGATCACGCCATTGGCCGGCGAGAGCACCGGCTTCAGAAGGTGCGAGAGCCAGTGCTCCCAGGGTGTCAGACGCCAACGTCTCGGGGCTCCAGTCAGGGTCCTTGCTGTCGGGACCGAGCTGGTCGATGATCCACATCCGGAGCATGAAGTTCTGATTGGCCTCGCGCACCTGATCCGCAGGACCGTCACCATGCATACGCTCGTTGGCCAACAACGACAGCTTGGCCCACTGCCGACGGGTTTCGAGAGGCTGGTCGGAGCGGTAGGCGTGTGCCTGCGCGACGACTCGCACTCCCTCAAGTTCCCGGCCGCGAGCGTCCGTGGCGAATGCCTGGAGACGCTCGATAGTCCAAGTGCTGAGATCGCGGCATGGTTCTTCGTGGGCTGTGTCGGTATTCAATGATTCTCGCTCCTGGTCACAGGCATGCCGAGACCGACGACGGTTCTTTGGCGGGGATGCCGGTCAACTTGGGCGAGCTTATCCTCGGCTCCGGAGAGGCTGACTTTGAGTCCTTCGACCTCACCGAGCCAGCCTTCGCGCTCGGCTTCGGCGATGCGGGAGATGAGGTTGTCGCGGATCTCCACGAGCCGCTCGCGCTGGGCAGGCTCGGGCCAGAGCATCGGGCAGCGCACGCAGGCGTGCTCGTGGATGCAGGGGGTGCCGAACGCGCGGCCGCAGGCACCGATGGAGACTTTGCGCCGCTCGAAGTGGCCGAGGAACTCCTGCCATTCATCATCGGTGGGAACGCGGTATTCCTCGCTCGGGCGGAGGGAGCGGCGGCGGGCGAGGAAGGCCATGTGCGCCTGAATCGCCTCTTCGGGATAGACAGCCTTGTAGCGGAGAGTCACGTTGATGTCCTGATGGCCTGCGATCACCTGGGCAATGTGCGGCGGCAGCCCGCTGAGGATCGCGTCCGTGATGAACAGCCGTCGGAAGTCGTGCGGTGTGTAGCGGAGTGGGGCACCGGTGGCATCAGTCACGCCGGTGTCGATGAGCGCCTGGTCGAGCATGGTGCGGACGGTTTCATCGGTGAACGCGCGGTCCTCGCCGCAGATGCGCCGCTGGAACAGCAGTGGGGCCGGCTCTTGCCAGGTGCATTCGCCGCGGTCGTAGGAGCGGACCAGGGGAACGGCGCCGGTGGTATCCCGGGCTCGGCAGATGATGGCGCTCAGGACGTCGGCGAGTTCGGGGCTGACCAGCAGGAGGCGCTCGGTATCCGTCTTGGACGGGGCGATCTGTAGGAGGGGGACGAGTTCACGGGTGGTGGGCAATCGGTATTGGATCAGGCTGTGGTGGCTGAGTTCCAGCAGTTCCTCGATGCGGATGCCGGTGGCCCGCAGGACCTCGATTACGGCCCAGGTCCAGAAGGCGCGCTCGTCCTCGAGTCCTAGATCTCGGCGTTTGCCGGTGTGTGGGTCCTCGGCCCAGATCCTGCCGGCCGTTCCGTGCGGAACCACAGCGCGTACGAGTTGCTGGCCGGCAGCGGTGAACACCTCGCCGGGGCCGGCATGCCGGGCGGCTTCCAGTACCGCGGCAGCGTCCTTGCGGCGCTGGTCGACCGTGCGGACGAGGATCGGCAGGACCGGCAGGCGCTCACGGGTGCGGGCGTCCATCCTCGCCTTGCGTCGTCGTTGCAGTTTGCGGTTCTCCAGCTCGTCACCCCTCACCGGACTGGGTGCCACCCACGGGCCCCAGCGGCCGGGATCTTCCAGTGCCCACTGGGCGATGTCGAGGTAGAAGGCCCGCACCTGGGTGAGAGTGTCCCGGTGGTTGAGCCTCTCGACCTTGGTGCTCGTGCTTCGGCCGTCGGGGCCGGTGACGGTCTTGTCCTTGGTGCGAATCCTCTGCTTCCACTGCCCGATGATGTGCGGAGCGAGACGGAGGCTGTCGACGTCGGGGTGGTGGTGCTCGATGTCCTGCCAGAAGCGTTTGCCGAGGTGGTAGGAGAGGGACTTCAAGCTGTTGTAGTCCAGCGCGGGCTGGCGCTCACGGAGGTAGTCCACCAGCAGGTCACGGACGGGACGGCAGCACAGGCCGTAGCGGTCGATCAGCTCCTCAGGGGTCCGTTGTCCCAGGTTGCGGACCTCGCGCAGATTCTGCGGGGCATCCTCGCCGAGGGCTCCGAGCTGGTGCAGCAGCCGGTAGAACACCTCGGTCCCCGACGTCATCCGCTTGAGGACCGCGGCCTGGGTCTCGAAGAGCTCCAGGACGTCGCCGACGGTGATGTCGGTCAGCGTTCCGCCCTTCGCCGCGAGGATGAGGGCGCCGCGGCAGAGAGCCGCGCTGATGTTGGGCGACCGTACGTCCTGGGCTGACGCGCCCAGCTCCCGCAGGCGCTCGAATCCCCGCGGGTCGCGGATGCGAGCGATGGAACGAACCAGAACGCCTCGGCGGCTGGCCCCGGCGGCCAGCCAGTCCACCGACGGTCGCAGCAGATCAGCACTGATCACCGTCGTCAGGGCCAGGCCAACCGCCGGCATGCGCCAGGCTGCCTTCAAGTCGTGCTCGTGCAGCCACTGATTGATCATCGGCCGCCAGGCGGCACCGGTCTGTTCGATGCCGCTGGCCTGCCACCGTTCCTGCCACGTCTGTCCCGGCTGGTCTTCCAGCCAGTCCAACACCATGACGATGCCGTGCCTGTGTTTCGGTTCGCTGCCAGGGTTATCCAGCGTGTAGGGCGGACGGGACAACAACCGGGCCGCCTCGGTGCGGGGGCGTTCTGTGCCCGGCCATTTGTCGGGAACGGTTCGGGCGGGGAAGCGCTGCTGGGCGGCCATGGTGCGGGTGGGCCGAGGCAGCGTTCCCGCAACCGGTGTGGGAGAGCCGGCATTCGCCGACAAGGTGATAGTCACCGGGCACCGGTTCCGAACAGCACATCGAGTCTCTCCGGCCGGTAGTCGGCGGCCGGAGGCGGGGCGATGCGGGCAGCTGCCTGTCGTGCTTGCTCGGCATGGTGGGCTAGCAGTCGCCGGATCACCACTTCCTTGCGAGGCGTGAGGTACAGCTGTGTCGTAGTCAACTGGGCGTGGCCAAGGACGAATTGGACATCTGTGAGAGGGAGGCTGGGGTCCTCGGCCATGCGGTAGGCGGCGGTGTGCCGCAACGCGTGCAGCGTCGCGGAAGTTCCCGCTTTGGCGTTCGCCCGCTCGAACATGCGGTGAACCGCGTGGTAGGTCAGGGGCCTCGACGGCGAGCGCAATGTCCACCACAGCGGGAGACGTCGCCCGCGCGGGATCTCATCGTCCAGCTCCAGCTGGTAGAGCCGCAGCCAGACGAACGCGTCAGTCGAGGCGGGGAGTTCCTGGACCTCGCGGGTGCCCTTGCGGACCACCGAGATCAGCTGGCGCCCTGGATCGGCGCCGGCCTGCCATGTGCTGAGCAGTTCGCTGGCGCGGGCGCCAGTGGAGATATAGAAGGCGACCAGGGCCCGGTCCCGGTGCGACGGAAGCCGGGCGAAGATCTCGTTGAACTCCTCGTCTGGGACACTGCGGGGCACCCGCTTGGGCACCCTCGGCCGGTAGAGCCCGGTGCGTTCGTTGCGGAGCGGGTCCATCGGGTTGCGGTGGGCGTGAGCCCGCCGACCGCGGCGTGATCGGTCCAGCGGGAACGGGTTCAGGACCGGCCCGGTGCCCATGTCGCGGTGGAAGTCGTAGAAACCCCGTAGCACCGTCTCACTGTGCGCTCGCACCGACGGTGCGTACGGCTTGCCGCCCGCGGCCCACCGGCCCGCCTCGCTCGGGCGTCGCCAGTGCGGACGCCTCGGCTGTCCGGCGACCTGAAGCCAGCGGGAGAAGTCTCTCGCTTCGATCCGGCTCGCTCGGTCCCATGGCACCTCGACGGCCCAGAGGAAGCGGAACCAGCGCAGCATGTCCATCCCGTAGGAACGGGCCGTCGCCGCCGAACGACCGGCTCCCTGCAGGTCCCGCAGGAATGCGCGAGCTGCCTCGACCGGCTCCCCGGCCGGGTCAATGAGCCGGTATGGCTCCCACGGATCGTCCATGGCCGCCAGTTCCCCGACGAGGGGGACAGAAAGGGCCGCCAGGTCTCGAGATGCCTCCATGGCAGACTCAACGACGCCTCGGCTACAAGGTCACTGACCTGCGAATACTCCGCCAGTAGTTCAGTCAACGGGTCCGCGTCAGTGCCCCGCTTGTACTCGACGATCACCGGGGCCCCGTTCTCGTCGACGCCCAGCGAGTCGATCCGGCCGCCGTGAACCGGCCCAGTGCTGTACTCGCTGGCCAGGAACCGGACCCCGAGCATGGTCTGCATGTGCGCCTCGACAAGGTCTTGCACATCGGCCTCGACCTCAGCCAGACGCGGCGCGACCTCGGTCACGCCGCTCTTCGTGTTGAACAACTTCAGGCCCGACACCTCCCCCTCCGTACCGACCTACCGCCAACACGCAGCCGACTAGATCTATTTCCGGTATGCAGCGGGATGCTCGGGAGCCCAGCCACGACCGTCACCGTACGTAGTCGGACCCAAGTCCGTGACCCCGGGCGGGGTTGGAGCCTCGCCAAGTACGACGGGCGCGAAAAAGCCGCCTTCCACACCAGGATTTCACCCTGGTACGGAAGACGGCTTTTTCATGCTGACGCCCCATCAGAAAAGACGCCGGGCGTGCGTCAAACGTGCGTCACGAGCGTCAAATCTGCGTCAAGATATCGCCCGTAACGCCCACAGCGCACATAACGCACACTGCCCAAACCTGCAGGTCAGAGGCCCTTTCCAACGGGCTCAAGGATCGCGACGCACTCGGCATGATGGGTCATCGGAAACAAGTCAAGGCATCTCCACCGGTGATCGACACCTCGGTCCCGACCGCCTCGTGTCCGCCGGACGCCGCACGCTGTTCGCAGCACCTGACGTGCATCCCCACCGGCCCTGAGTTCCGCAAGCGTCGAGAGCGCCGCTCCCATGGCCAAGTCTTTTTCAAGGAATCCGCCGCCTCGTAGGTGCTGGCCTTGGTGTGCTCCCGTCCGCGCCGAGCCACTGGCGGAGCTTGAAGGCGGCATTACCCGGCCCCGCCGTCGCCCGGGTCCAGCTGACTGAGCCGCATCGCCGTCCATCGGGCGGCCGTCCAATTGCAGAGCAGCCCACTCCTCATCGAAAGACGCATATCCCCGTACATACGCATCGACGTCCGCTCGCGTCGACCCCGCTTCTACGGCTCGATCAGGCCCACCCGGATCGCGTAGCGGGTCAGTTCCAGGCGGGGCCTTGACCCTGGGTTTTGGACACCGGAGACACTTGGATCTTGATGGTCCAGGAGAACGGAGTCCCCGTGGGGATGAAGCACTACCCCGCCGAGTTCAAGGCGGACGCGGTCGCGTTGTACCGCTCGAGGCCGGGAGCGACGATCAAGTCGGTCGCCGCCGGAGCGGGACATTCTTCGCAAGGCCGCCCGGTATTTCGCGACGGAGACGCGCTGGTGAACCGCTACCAGTTCGTTGAAGATCACCAGCGCCGGCACGGCGTGAAGCGGCTCTGCGACATCCTCGGCCTTGCCCGCTCGAGCTTCTACTACTGGCGCCGCACCGCAGCCGCGCGCACTGCCCGCCAAGCCGTCGAGGCCGAGCTCGCGGTCCGGATACGCGAGGTCCACCAGGACTCCGACGGCACCTACGGAGCCCCCAGAATCACCGCCGAACTCCGCGACGGAGGAGGCCCGGTGGTCAAGCACAAGCGCGTCGCGAGGATCATGCGGACCATCGGAATCGAGGGAGTCCGCCTGCGCCGCCGGCACCGCACCACGCTCGCGGACCAGGCAGCGGCGAAGGCACCGGATCTGCTCGGCCGTGACTTCACCGCCACCGCGGTGAACACGAAGTACGTCGGCGACATCACTTACCTGCCGGTCAGCGGCGCGAAGCCGCTCTGCCTCGCTACCGTCATCGACCTCGCCTCACGCCGGCTGGCCGGGTGGGCGATCGCCGACCACATGCGGACTGAACTCGTCGTTGACGCCCTGGCGGCCGCCGAGCGAACCCGCGGGAGCCTGGCCGGAGCGATCATGCACACCGATCACGGGTCGCAAGACGGATTCAATTGGTCGTCGCAACCTTGATCACTGAGGTGCGCGATGGGGCGAGACGAGAAGGAACTGCCGATGGTGCCTGCGGGTGGGCGACGGCAGTGGGCGGCGGATCGGGCAATGCGACCGCCGATGCGTTCGCCAGGCCGGCCGGAGCCGTCTCGGGCAGTGCAGCGGCACTTCTGGCGGCGGATCGCGTCGGGAGTGACGACGGCAGAGGCCGCGCTGGTTGTGGGTGTTTCGTGTCCGGTCGGATCCCGGTGGTTCCGTCACGCTGGCGGCATGCCGCCCATCAGCCTGGACGAGCACACCGGCCGCTACCTCTCGTTCGCCGAGCGCGAGGAGATCGCGCTGCTGCACGCCCAGGGGTACGGCGTGCGCGAGATCGCCCACAGGATCGGACGTAACCCGGGCACAATCTCACGCGAACTGCGCCGCAACGCGGCGACCCGGAACGGCAGACCGGTCTACCGGGCCCTGGTGGCGCATTGGAAAGCGCAGCAGGCCGCGAAGCGTCCGAAGACCGCGAAGCTCGCAGGCAACGACAGGTTGCGCGAGTACGTGCAGGAGCGGCTCGCCGGCAATGTCCATCGACCCGACGGCACGATCGTCACCGGGCCCCAGACGCGCCCCTGGAAGGGATTGAACAAGCCGCATCGGCAGGACAGGCGATGGGCGACGGCGTGGAGCCCGGAACAGATCTCGCACCGACTCCGTGCCGACTTCCCCGATGATGAGTCCATGCGCATCAGCCACGAAGCGATCTACCAGGCGCTCTTCATCGAGGGCCGTGGCGCGCTCAAGCGGGAGCTGGTTACGTGTCTGCGGACCGGCCGGGCACTGCGGACTCCCCGTGCACGGTCACAGAACAAGCCGCAGGGGCGTGTCACCGCGGACGTCATCCTCAGTGAACGCCCCACCGAGGCCGGGGACCGCGCGGTCCCTGGACACTGGGAAGGAGATTTGATTATCGGGACGGGCCGCTCCGCGATTGGAACGCTTTCGAGCGCAGCAGCCGCTCCACGCTCCTGGTGCACCTGCCGCGGCTCGATGGCTGGGGCGAGAATCCGCCCGTGAAGAACGGCCCCTCACTCGGGGGCTATGGCGCAATCGCGATGAATACGGCGCTTGCGGAATCGATGGCGCAGCTGCCCGAGCAGCTACGCAAAACCCTCACCTGGGACCGCGGGAAGGAACTCTCCGGCCATGCCCAGTTTGCTCTCGATACCGGGACGAAGGTGTTCTTCGCCGACCCCCACTCGCCCTGGCAACGACCCACGAACGAGAACACGAACGGCCTGCTGCATCAGTACTTCCCGAAGGGCACTGACCTCTCCCGCTGGTCGTCCACGGACCTCGAAGCCGTCGCCATGGCAATCAACAACCGGCCCCGCAAGGTCCTCGGCTGGCGGACGCCGGCCGAGGTCTTCGAAGAGCAGCTACGCTCGCTGCAACAGCCCAGTGTTGCAACGACTGGTTGAACTCGCCCAATACACGAGCAGGGCCTTCGCGGAAACCTGCAGGTCAGCAGGGGTCCGCCAGAGCATGCGCGCGATCGGCTCCAGCGCGGACAACGCCGCTGCGGAGAGCTTCAACGCCGCCTTCAAGAGAGAGACGCTCAAGGGCCGGAAAGGCTGGTCCAGCGAGCGCGAGGCCAGACTCGACGCCTTCCGCTGGCTGACCCGATACAACACCCGCCGCCGGCACTCCCGCCTCGGCCAGCGGTCCCCGATCGCCTACGAGAACGCCCTCCAACGAGCAGCAACTACCCTGGCCCAAGCCGCATAGACGTGTTCAAAATCCGGGGTCGAGGCCCATCACATTGATGACCCGACGCATCACCCAGAAGAAGGCCCATACTGGCCGCCCCCTCGCCGCTCAGTCCCTGCCCCCCGGGGCCTGAGCCCGCGGCACCAGCCTGGATCTCTTCCACCCTCAACCAGGGGTATTTCGCCTGTCTCTGTGGATCAACCACACGATGACGGGCACCCCAACCAGCTGCGGAAGAAACTGAAACGGCACGGGCAACGCCACCACCCCAATAACTGCGGTGATGACGGCGACAGCCAGCACTGCGACCATCAGCCGCGGCTTGCGGCGAAGACGGTCCCCCGCCTCGCCTACCGTCTCGCCCTCGGCACCAGCGCCCCCGGCCATGCCCAAGGCATCCACCGTGATCCGACCGGCCGCGAGCACATTCGCCTCACGAGAGACGACCCAGTGCTTCCGCAGCGCAGCCAGCTAAGCCGGCGTCAGCTTCACGACTGGAGAAGGTGCCGGGTATCGCGACCGCCCGACCACGGACACGGTGGGCACGCAGCTCCCACCAGAACCCTCCGCGGATCTGGTGAACCTTCTTCTCGATCCCTGTGATCTCACCCCATGGGATCGACCGCCGACTGACGAAAGTACGAAACTCCATCCGCTCAGGCGTCAGGAGCGTCCTGCTATATGCGCGGTTGACCAGATGGAAAACCCCGGCCAGCCAGAACGCGCTGAGCCCTCCGGCCCACGGCCAACGCTCCACACCCGGGGATTCCGGTCCTGCCGACAGCATGATCGCGGCCGCAACGGCTGCCCAAACCAAGGTCAGAAACCCGGTCCACACCCAGGTACTGCGTCGGTCCGAAGCATCCAGGCTGATCCATATCTCCGGCATGCCCAGATGCTATGAACCCCCGTCCACGTTGCACAGTCCGAATGAAGACTTCTTCGGACCCTGTCATCGACGGGTCACAAACAGGTCCTTATCGCAGCGGAGCCTGCGTGCTGATTGGATCTGGCCTGGAGTTGCCTGGGGTGTTGGACGGAGACTCCGAGCCATAGAACTGACCTTGTTCGAGCTCGATCTCGTGTCGCTCGGTGCGCTCGTTTCCCACGAAGGTCCACAAGCAGAGAGCCAGGACCGACACCGCGCAACCCCCTCCGACAGCTGCGCGTGCCCAGACCACACCCTTGTGCTTTCTCCTGAGCCAGAGCAGAAGCCACGCAGACCAAGCGACCGCAGCCACTATGAGGAACGGTGTGAACGAACCACGCTTGAGACCGAACAGCAGCGCGCCCGGGTCTGCAATCAGGAGAAGCAGGGCAGCGTAGACCGCGGTGCCCACTGCCACGATGCCGGATATCCACGAAGCGGTACGTGTTGTGCTACTGCGCTGCTCGTCCACGTGAGTCTCCGTACGGTGGTCGCCTGTTGGTGCGGGGTGTGCCCATCCACACCCCGCACCAACCATTCTGTTACGGCCGGGGCCGTACCCGCTCGACTGTTACCGTCTCGGTGACGTTGCCGTCCTTGTCAACCGTGACGCTCCGCTGTCCACCCTTGGTTGTGCCGTTGTGCTTGGTGGGTTTGGGCATGAGGGGGCTAACCATGAACAGGCTGCCGTCCTTGTTCTTGACCAGGTTGCCGTTCTCATCAGCGACGGGGATGGCGTCCGGAGCCTTGACCCCGCTGTTGGGATTCATCCACTCGGGCTTCGGAGGTGCTCCCTCAGCCTCAGTAGTGGGAACCAGTGAACTGGAACTGGCGCTCAGGCCGCTACTGAACTTGATTGGGTGATGTCGGGGCTGTTCGCCTGACAGCGTCCGGGTCGTTCCGGTAGCCCTGATGCTGTGAGGTACGCGCAGGGCGGCGGTTTGACCGACGCCGAGAGGGCCGCGCGG
>NZ_JBWJVM010000141.1:0-10003 GCF_056428985.1 Streptomyces sp. CA189
CGACAGGGCGCGGGCTACTTCTGCGCCACAAATCACGCTTTACGTCCCGGCCGACACCCCACCCCGCCCCCGTCCCCGTCTCGGGCCGCCGCCTCCAGCCCCGCCGGAGGGTGGGTCTCCTCGGCCGCCCGGTGTTGGGCCGTTTCAGCCGCCGGCGGTGGGACTCATCTCTTCAGCCGTCCGGTGTTGCGCCGTTTCAGCCCGCGGCGGTGTGTCTCTTCAGCCGCCGGGGTCTGGTTTTTCAGCCGTCCGGCGTTTGAGGACCGGGGTCTGGGGCGGAGCCCCAGGGGGTCCGGGCGGAGCCCGGGGCCCCTTCCCAGCCCGTCCGGCGTTTGAGGACCGGGTCAGGGCTGGCCCTGGGAACGGTGGAAGGGCGGGTAGGGGAACTCCGCCCCGCAGGCCCCCCCGGGGCGGCTGCCCCCAGGGCCTGGTCAGGCCCCGGGGCTCGTGGGGCGCGGCGCCCAGGGCCCGGGCGGACCGGGGCTTCGTAGGGAGGCGGCCCGGTGGCGCCCGGGGCTCCGTGGGGGCGGCCCGGGGCCACCACGACCCCGATACCCTGTCCCCGTGGCAAAACCAGTCCGGATCCCGACCGCGAAAGTCGCCCTCTCCACCGCCTCCGTCTACCCGGAGTCAACGGCGACCGCCTTCGAGATCGCCGCGCGCCTCGGCTACGACGGCGTCGAGGTCATGGTCTGGACGGACCCCGTCAGCCAGGACATCGACGCCCTGCGCCGCCTCTCCGACCACCACCAGGTCCCGATCCTGGCCATCCACGCCCCCTGCCTCCTCATCACGCAGCGCGTCTGGTCCACCGACCCCTGGACCAAACTCCAGCGCGCCCAGGCGGCAGCCGAGAAGCTCGGCGCGTCCACGGTCGTCGTCCATCCGCCCTTCCGCTGGCAGCGCCAGTACTCCCGCGACTTCGTGACCGGCATCTGGCGGATGGCGGACGAGACGGACATCCGCTTCGCCGTCGAGAACATGTACCCCTGGCGCTACCGCGACCGCGAGATGCTCGCCTACGCGCCCGAGTGGGACGTCACCAAGGACGACTACCGCCACTTCACGGTCGACCTCTCGCACACCGCGACCGCCCGCACCGACGCGACCGCGATGATCGACCGGATGGGCGACCGCCTCGCCCACATCCACCTCGCCGACGGAAACGGTTCCGCGAAGGACGAGCACCTCGTCCCCGGCCGCGGCAGCCAGCCCTGCGCCGAGCTCCTGGAGCGGCTCGCCACCACCGCCTTCGACGGGCACGTGGTCATCGAGGTCAACACCCGCCGCGCGATGTCCTCCGCCGAGCGCGAGGCCGACCTCGCCGAGGCCCTGGCCTTCACCCGCCTCCACCTCGCGACGGCCCCCGGCCCGGTACCCGGAACCCCGCACCCGTGACCGAGCCCCTCCCGGACCCCACGACGGGCCCCACGACGGGCCCCGCCCCCGCGAAGCCCCGCCGCGGCCCCGGCCGCCCCCGCCAGGACGAGGCCGACGACGGCCCCGGCACCCAGGAGCGCATCCGCCTCGCGGCCCGCGCCGAGTTCGCCGCGCGCGGCTACGACAAGACCTCCGTCCGCGGGATCGCCAAGGCCGCCGGCGTGGACCCGGCCCTGGTGCACCACTACTTCGGCAGCAAGGACGATCTCTTCGCCGCCGCGATCGAGCTCAGCATGGAGCCCGCCCTCGTCCTCCCCGCGATCCTCGGCGCGGGCCCCGACGGCATCGGCGAGCGCCTGGCCCGCTACTTCCTCGGCGTCTGGGAGAACCCGGTCACCCGGGCCCCGCTGCTCGCCGTGATCCGCTCGGCCCTCACCCACGAGGCCGCCGCGAAGGTGCTCCGCCGGCTGATCCTGCACCGGCTGCTGGAGCGGATCGCGGCCGACCTCAACGTCCCCGACCCGACCTTCCGCGCCGAGCTCGCCGCCTCCCACATGGTCGGCATCGCGATCCTGCGCTACGTCGTCCAGGTCGAGCCCCTCGCCTCGGCGGACCCGGAGACCATCATCGAGCTGGTGGCCCCCACCCTCCAGCGCTACCTCACCGAGGAATGACCGGACCCGTGCCCAATTACTGAGCCGCCCGTCCCGGGATCCGGACGGCCCGTCCGAATCCCGGGCAGGGGGCGTAGCCTCGTAACCGAGCCATATCCACAGTCGCGGCAGGCGCACGCGTCACCGCACACATGGGGAGAGAACCCGATGCCCGAGCTGAGGTCCCGCACCGTCACCCACGGCCGCAACATGGCAGGCGCACGTGCCCTGATGCGCGCCTCGGGCGTAGCGAGCGCGGACATCGGGAAGCCGATCATCGCGGTCGCCAACTCCTTCACGGAGTTCGTCCCCGGCCACACCCACCTGGCCCCGGTCGGCCGCATCGTCTCCGACGCGATCCTGGCCGCCGGCGCCGTCCCCCGCGAGTTCAACACCATCGCGGTCGACGACGGCATCGCCATGGGCCACGGCGGCATGCTGTACTCCCTGCCCTCCCGCGACCTGATCGCGGACTCGGTCGAGTACATGGTCGAGGCGCACTGCGCCGACGCGCTGATCTGCATCTCCAACTGCGACAAGATCACCCCCGGCATGCTGATGGCCGCCATGCGCCTCAACATCCCGGTCGTCTTCGTCTCCGGCGGCCCGATGGAGGCCGGCCAGGCCACCCTGGTCGACGGCACCGTCCGCAAGCTCGACCTGATCGACGCCATGGTGGACGCCGCGAACGACAGCGTCTCCGACGAGGACGTCCTGCGCATCGAGGAGAACGCCTGTCCCACCTGCGGCAGCTGTTCCGGCATGTTCACCGCCAACTCGATGAACTGCCTCGCCGAGGCCATCGGCCTGGCCCTCCCCGGCAACGGCTCGGTCCTCGCGACGCACACCGCCCGCCGCGCCCTGTACGAGGACGCCGGCCGCACGATCGTCGAGATCACCAAGCGCTACTACGAGCAGGACGACGAGTCGGTCCTGCCCCGCAACATCGCGACCCGCCAGGCCTTCGAGAACGCCATGGCCCTCGACATCGCCATGGGCGGCTCCACGAACACGATCCTGCACCTCCTCGCCGCCGCGCAGGAAGCCGGTCTGAAGTACGACCTCACGGACATCGACGAGATCTCCCGCCGGGTCCCGTGCCTCGCCAAGGTCGCGCCGAACGTGGCGCCCGGCGGCACGTACTACATGGAGGACATCCACCGGGCCGGCGGCATCCCCGCCCTGCTCGGCGAGCTGCACCGCGGCGGTCTGCTGAACAAGGACGTCACCACGGTCCACTCCGCCAACCTGGAGGACTGGCTCGCGAAGTGGGACGCCCGCTCCGGCACGGCCCCGGACGAGGTCATGGAGCTGTGGCACGCGGGCCCCGGCTGCCAGCGCTCCGCCTCCGCCTTCTCCCAGTCCGAGCGCTGGGACACCCTCGACCTCGACGCCGAGGGCGGCTGCATCCGCTCCGTCGAGCACGCGTACTCCAAGGACGGCGGCCTCGCCGTCCTGCGCGGCAACATCGCGCTCGACGGCTGCGTCGTGAAGACCGCCGGTGTCGACGAGTCGATCTGGACATTCGAGGGCCCGGCCGTGGTCTGCGAATCGCAGGACGAGGCCGTCGACAAGATCCTCCGCAAGGAGATCAAGGCGGGCGACGTGGTCGTCATCCGCTACGAGGGCCCGCGCGGCGGTCCCGGCATGCAGGAGATGCTCTACCCGACGTCCTTCCTCAAGGGCCGCGGCCTCGGCAAGGTCTGCGCCCTGGTCACTGACGGCCGCTTCTCCGGCGGCACCTCGGGCCTGTCCATCGGCCACGCCTCCCCGGAGGCGGCCTCGGGCGGCTCCATCGCGGTCGTGGAGGACGGCGACCGCATCCGCATCGACATCCCGAACCGCTCCATCGAGCTCCTGGTCGACGAGGCCACGCTGGCCGCCCGCCACGCGGCCCTGGGCGGCGTCTACGCCCCGAAGAACCGCGAGCGCAAGGTCTCCGCGGCCCTGCGCGCCTACGCGGCGATGGCCACCAGCGCCGACAAGGGCGCCGTCCGCGACGTCAGCCTCCTGGAGCGCTGACTCCCGGAGCGCTGACACCCGGAGCGCCGGCCCCGCCCGGCAGCCGACGCTTCCCGGCCCCGTCCGACACCCTCGGACGGGGCCGTCCGCGTCTCACCAGCCGGCGGGATCCCCCGCCGCCACCGCGAACACGCTCCCGTCCGGAGCCGAGGCGTACACCCGGCCGTCCCCGACGACGGGCGCGGGCAGGCTCGCCGCGAAGGTGTCCGTCCCGGAGCCCATCCGGGGCTTGGTCTGCCCGGCCGGCTTCCCGGCGGCGTCGAAGGCCAGCAGCCGCCCGTCGGGCGCGGTCAGGAAGACGCGTCCGTCGGCGAACACCGGCCGGGACGCGCTCGCCAAGCCGGTCTCCACCCGCCAGTCCTCCTTGGCCGCGCCTACGGCGGCCAGCGCGCCGGGGGCTCCGAAGACGTAGACCACTCCGTCGGGTCCCACCGCCGCCTGAGATTCGTAGAGCGGCGTCGCCAGTCGTACGCGGGTCACGGCACGCGTGCCCAGGTCGACCCGTACGACCGCGCCGGTCCTGCCGTCCGCGTCGCTGTCGAGCAGGTACATCCCGCGCCCCGCGACTCCGGCCGGCCGCACCAGCCCGGCCGTCCGGGTCTGCCAGAGCACCGTCCCGCTCGCCGGGTCCACGGCGGAAAGCTGCGTCGACTTGCCGTCGGCCTTCGGCGTGGCCCCGTACAGCACGGTCCCGCCGGGTTCCTCCGGTCCGGCCCACCACACGGAACCCGGTCCGCCGAGCGGCTTCGTCCAGCGCGCGGAACCGGTCGCCGCGTCCAGTGCCGTGAGGGTTCCGCCCGTCGAGGCGATCAGCACGCCCGCCGCGGCGGACACGACGCGTGAGCCTCCCGGGAGGTTCCTTCTCCAGCGCTCGGCACCGGTCGACAGGTCCCGTGCCTGGAGGAGTTCGCTGCCCTGGGCCATCACGAACACGAGTCCGCCCCCGAACACGGGCGCGCTGCTGCTCGCCGCCGGGGCGCCGGGCGCCGCCGCCGGTACGGTCCACAGCGCGGACCCGTCCGCGGGGTCGAGCCGTGCCACGGCCGAGCCCGGCCCCGAGCAGTACAGGGCCGGCGCCTGCCAGGAGCACGCCGCCCCGCGCTCGCCGAGCCGTACCGACCACGGCAGGTGCCGCCCGGGCGCGGGCGCCGGCGGGGCGGTACTCGGCTTCGCGGCCGTGCCACCAGAGGCGGAGCCGGTGCCGGTGCCGGACCCCGGCCCGTACCCGGACCACACGTATCCGCCGACGGCCCCGGCCGCCAGCAGCAGCCCGAGCCCCGCCGAGACGGCCGCCCGGGTCCGCCGCCCGCCTTCGGGGGCCCGGGGGACGATCCGCTCCCGGCGGTGCGTGGCCTCGTCCCCGCCGACGGGTCTCCTCGGCTGCGGGATGAAGGCCTGGGTGTCCAGATCCGTCGGGTACGCCACCGCCCGCAGCGCCGCGATCAGCGCGTCCGCGCTCGGCCGGTCCGCGGGATCCTTGGCCAGGCACTGCGCGACGAGCGGCACGAGCCGCTCCGGCAGACCGGTCAGGTCGGGCTCGCTGTGGACCACCTGGTACGCCACGAGGTAATGGCTGTCCGAGTCGAACGGCCCCCGGCCGGTCGCCGCGTACACGAGCACGGCGCCCAGGGCGAACACATCGGCCGCGGTCCCCACCTCGCGGGGCCGCTGGAACTGCTCGGGCGCCATGAACGGCGGGGTCCCGATCAGCTTCCCCGTCTCGGTGCGCAGATCGCTGTCGGCCGGCCGCGATATCCCGAAGTCGATGACCCGCACCCCGTCCGGGGCCATCAGCACGTTGCTGGGCTTCAGATCCCGGTGCACGACGCCCGCCCGGTGGATGTCCCGCAGGGCCTCCGCCAGCCCGGCGGCGAGCCGCGCCAGCTCGCGGGCCTCCAGCACCTGTTCCCGTACCCGCTCGGAGAGCGTCGGGGCATCGATGAACAGGGTGGCCATCCAAGGCCGTTCGGCATCGGGATCGGCGTCCACGACGGGCGCGGTGAACGCTCCGCTCACCCGCCGCGCGGCCGCGACCTCCTGCCGGAAGCGGGCCCGGAACTCCGGGTCGACGGCGTGCTGCGGATGGACGATCTTGACGGCGAGTTTCAGCCCCGACTCGGAGGTGGCCAAGTGGACGACGCCCATGCCGCCCGAACCGAGCACGGACTCAAGCCGGTACTGCCCGGCGTACTCCGGAAAACCCGCGTAGTCCGCCCGCGCTGAACGCACCGCTCACCACCCCCGCCGGAGCCTAGTCGATGGGCCGTGCGAATCTCCAAGGGACTGCTACCCTGCGCGGGTTGCGCAGGGCAACGCCCTAGGGGGGTTATTCCACATGTCCGTTGAGAGCGATTCAAGCCAAGTCCAGAGCCTCGCCTCGGGGTCGGGATTCCCGACGTTCCCGATCGCGCCCGGCTACCGCGTGAACGTCCGCAGCGGTCCCGGCACCAACTACTCGGTCACCCGGGTCCTGCCGCTCGGCGCGTCCGTCGGCATCCGCTGCCAGTGCCAGGGGACGACCGTCACCGGCCCGTACGGCACCACGTCCATCTGGGACAACATCGCCAACGGCGAGTTCATCTCCGACGCGTACGTGAAGACCGGCAGCGACGGCTACGTCACCAGCCGCTGCGGCTGAGACCCGCACGCACCCATCCGGCCCATCCCCGGGTCCGCCACCCGGTCTGACCCGTGAGACACCCCGGGCCCTCCCCTCTCGGCGGGGGATAATCGCTGGTGTGAGCGACGACCAGCGAGACCAGACCCCCGCCGAGCCGGCTGCCGCCGAGGGCGCGTCCCCGGCGCAGCCCGTGGTGCCCCCCGGCCCCGAGCCCGAGCCGATCCGGTTCTTCGGCACCACCTGGGTGAACCACGACGGCGGCTACGGCGCGCGCCGCGTCGGCGCGGCCCTCGGCTCGCTGGCCCTCGCCGTCGTCAGCGCCTTCCTGCTCCGGTTCTCCTACGAGGGCCTGGAGATCGGCAACGTCGGCGCCTTCCTCAGCATCTCGGTCGTCATCCTCTTCGCGATCGCGAGCTCCATCGCCTTCGCCAAGACCTGGGAGTCCTTCAGCCGCCGGCCGGCCCCGTCCTCCGACGAGACCGCCCTCAAAGGCCTGAAGGCCATCGGTTTCATCGGCAGCCTCATCGCGTACTTCCTGCGCTGCTTCGTCGAGGCCCCCGGCGAGACGCTGCGCCGCACCGAGTACGAGCGCGCCTCGGCGGAATTCACCCGCCGGCGCGGTTCCCGTACCGGCAACCCGGCCGCCCGCCGCCCCAAGCGCAAGAAGTAACCCCCGGGCGTGCCCCGCGAGCCTTGCGCCGGGGCACAGCCGGGAGCATTATTCATCACATGATGAATAACCAAGGGGCCGCCGCCGTCCACGCCGACGGCCTCACCGTCCGCCGCGGCACCGGCCGCAGCCCCCGTACCGTCCTCGACGCCGTCTCCTTCGACGTCCCGCGCGGCCGCATCACCGGCCTCCTCGGCCCCTCCGGCTGCGGAAAGTCCACCCTGATGCGCGCCATCGTCGGCACCCAGGCCCACGTCACCGGCACCCTCGCCGTCCTCGGCCACCCCGCCGGCCACCCCGGACTCCGCTCCCGCATCGGCTACGTCACCCAGGCGCCCTCCGTCTACGACGACCTCACCGTCCGGCAGAACCTCGACTACTTCGCCGCGATCCTCGACCCCGGCCGCGCCGCCGCCGAGCGCCGCCGCGAGACCGTCACCCGGGCCATCGCCGACGTGGACCTCACCACCCACACCACCGCCCTCGCCGGAAACCTCTCCGGCGGCCAGCGCAGCAGGGTCTCCCTCGCGGTCGCCCTCCTCGGCAGCCCCGAGCTCCTCGTCCTCGACGAGCCGACCGTCGGCCTCGACCCCGTCCTGCGCCGCGACCTGTGGAACCTCTTCCACGACCTCGCAGCCGGCCGCGGCGCCACCCTCCTCGTCTCCTCCCACGTCATGGACGAAGCCGAGCGCTGCCACGACCTCCTCCTCATGCGCGAGGGCCGCATCCTCGCGCAGGACACCCCCGACGCCCTGCTCGCCCGCACCCGCACCGGCACCGTCGAAGAGGCCTTCCTCCACCTCGTCGACGCCGCGAACGCCGAAGCCAAGGCCGCCGGCGCCACCGCCACCACCCCGGCCCCCCACGGGAGCACCCGATGAGCACCGCCCGCACCACCGCCACGGCCGCCCGCGTCCTGCGCCAGCTCCGCCACGACCCGCGCTCCATCGCGCTGATGCTGCTGGTCCCCGTCGTGATGCTGGTCCTGCTCCGCTACGTCTTCGACGGCAGCCCGCGGACGTTCAACAGCATCGGCGCGTCACTCCTCGGGATCTTCCCCCTCATCACGATGTTCCTGATCACCTCCATCGCCACCCTGCGCGAACGCACCTCCGGCACCCTCGAACGCCTCCTCGCCATGCCGCTCGGCAAGGGCGACCTCATCGCCGGCTACGCCCTCGCCTTCGGCGCCATGGCGGTCCTCCAGTCCCTGCTCGCCACCGGCGTCGCCCTCTGGGTCCTCGGCCTGGACGTCGTCGGCTCCCCGTGGCTGCTCCTGCTCGTCGCCCTCCTCGACGCCCTCCTCGGCACCGCCCTCGGCCTCTTCGTCTCCGCCTTCGCCGCGTCCGAGTTCCAGGCCGTCCAGTTCATGCCGGCCGTGATCTTCCCCCAGCTCCTGCTGTGCGGCCTCTTCGCCGCCCGCGACACCATGCAGCCCGTCCTCGAAGCGATCTCGAACGTCCTGCCCATGTCCTACGCCGTCGACGGCATGAGCCAGGTCCTCACCCACACCGACATGACCGCCGACTTCGTCCGCGACGCCGGCATCGTCGCCGGATGCGCCCTCCTGGTCCTCACCCTCGGCGCCGCAACCCTCCGCCGCCGCACCCCTTGATCGGAACGGCCTGACCGGACTGCGGACAGCCCGTCGCGGTTCCGTGCCGGAGTGCAAGGATGAGGACGCAAACCATGCACGCGTGCACGAACAGTTCGGCGAGGTGAATCGGGCATGACCCAGACAGTCGCAGTCCTCGGTACCGGCAAGATCGGCGAGGCCCTGCTCAGCGGGATGATCCGCGGCGGTTGGCCCGCCTCCAAGCTCCTCGTCACCGCCCGCCGCCCGGAACGCGCCGAAGAGCTGCGCACCCGCTACGGCGTCGAGGCCGTCACCAACGCCGAGGCCGCCAAGCGCGCCGACACCCTCATCCTCACCGTGAAGCCCCAGGACATGGGCAAGCTCCTCGAAGAGCTCGCCCCGCACGTCCCCGCCGACCGCCTGGTCATCAGCGGCGCGGCCGGCATCCCGACCTCCTTCTTCGAGGAGCGCCTCGCCCAGGGCACCCCCGTCGTCCGCGTCATGACGAACACCCCCGCCCTCGTCGACGAGGCCATGTCCGTCATCTCGGCCGGCAGCCACGCCACCGCCGCGCACCTCGCGCACACGGAGGAGATCTTCGGCGGCGTCGGCAAGACCCTGCGCGTCCCGGAGTCCCAGCAGGACGCGGCCACCGCCCTCTCCGGCTCCGGCCCCGCCTACTTCTACTACCTCGTCGAGGCCATGACCGACGCGGGCATCCTCCTCGGACTGCCCCGCGCCCAGGCCCACGACCTCATCGTCCAGGCCGCCGTCGGCGCCGCCGTCATGCTCCGCGACAGCGGCGAACACCCGGTCAAGCTCCGCGAGGCCGTCACCTCCCCGGCCGGCACCACCATCAACGCGATCGTGGAGCTGGAGAAGCACGGCGTACGCGCGGCCCTGATCGCCGCCCTCGAAGCGGCCCGAGACCGCAGCCGCGAACTCGCCTCCGGCAACACCTTCACCGTGCCCAAGGCCACGCATCCGGTGGTGGCGGCGCGGGTCATGGACCTGCAGGACCCCCGGTTGAAGATGGGGAAGTCGGGGGACGCGGGGCCCGGGGTGGTGTTCCTCCTCGACGA
>NZ_JBWJVM010000142.1:0-9817 GCF_056428985.1 Streptomyces sp. CA189
CCGCCGCCTCCACGGTGAGATAGGCCACGTCCCACCCGTCGAGTACGAGACCGCCTACTACCTCACGACCACAAAACCGCAGGTCACAACCAACAACTGAGATCTCTACCGAACCCGGAACGGTTCACTCCAGAGCCTGCTGAGCTGCTGGACCGGCATCTGCACCACCTGCCACCGCCCCCTACCCACACCAACCGGCAGACGCCTCTCAGCAAGACCCAGATCGACCTAACGGAGTCCTACTAGTGCGTTGTCTACGAACGCAGCCAACCGACTCCACTGCAACGGGCCAGGTCAGGGGCTACTGCGTTGGTTTTTCGGCGAGTACGGGACAACAGCCACCAGCTTCGTGAGCATGGGCCGCCGCAGTCACTCCTTCCTCGTCGCCGTGGCGATCCGGTCGGCGTAAGTGCGGTACGCCTTGCGCCCGGCAGGGGCGGAGCCGTCGCCGGCGAGGGCGGCGCACTGCTTCAGCACGGCCCGCTGGAGCGCGGACGGGGCGGTGACGCGCACCGAGTAGCCCTGCCCGCGGCGGATCGTCCGGCCACCGCGCAGCGCTTCGCGGATCTCGGCGACATCGGTGGCCTTGAGGTGCTCGGCGAGGAGGCCGGGCACGTCGATGACGTGCGGGTGCTCGGGCGCCTGTTCCTGGTTCTCGACCTCGGCGGGCACGCCGCCGAGGTCCTCCAGGGGGGGTCAGAAGTACGCCGGAAACGTGCCGTAGCCCGGGGAGAACGGTGAGCTTGCCGTCGCTACTGCGCTGATCCGTCGCTGGGCGTGCTCCCATTCGCCCAAGCTACGGCGGTCGCGAGGTCGGGGCGGTGCCGGCGGGGAGGTACGCGAAGTCCTCCCATTCCTCCGAGACGCGCGGCTCATCGGAGCGGAGATGGGCGCCGTCGTGCACGGGACGGTGTCGCCGGAAGATGTCCCTCGGCGGACGGTGCCGCTTGTCGTACGGCGCGTGCGGGTCGTCGGCGCGGGGAGACCGACGCGGTCCATGCAGCGCCGGTGTGATCGCGGTCAGCCGCACGGGTGGCCCGGAGGAACTTCTGCCTTCGACCCGCCGTATGCCTGTCAGGGTGGACGCGAACCTCTCCGAGACAAGGAAACTTCATACGTCACGGCCCTGCCGCGTCCAAGGATCAAGAAGGTCGGACCCCGGGAGGGGAGGTGGCCATGTCAGATAGCCGAAAGTGTGCCATCGGGAGGGCGATGCTCGTGCTCGCTGTGGTCCTTGCCGTCGGCGGGTGCGGTTCCGGCGCCTCGGGTGGAGCGTCGGAGGTGGAGACCTCGACGAAGGAGCAGGTGACCATGGGTCCTGAGCCGGCCCCCGGCATTACTGTCCTTGAGTGCGGGAGGCCGTTCCGGCCGCCGGCCGGCGGCGTGCTGGCCCTGACCGGGCGGTTCCCTGTCGCCGCGTCGGCCGGCGAGCGGGTGGTCGACGGTACGGTCGAGGCCACGAGCCGGGTGGCGGTGCGGGGTGTGGCAGCCCCGCGCGCCGAGGTGTTCCTGGTCCGGCACGGCCGTGTCGCGACCGTGCCGGTGCCGCAGGATTTGATGGGGGTCCGCTGGGATCTGGGCCCGGGGGAGGTCAGGCGTATGCCTGGCGAGGCGGCGCTCGTGTCCTGCGTTCCGGGCGCCGGGCCCGTGGGTCCCGGGGCCTACGAGCTGTACGTGAGGGTGGTGCTCACCCCGGATGACGGGGTGAGCGTGGAGTCGTTCGGCGGGCCGTGGCCCCTGGAGGTGCGGTGATGTGCGTGGCCGGGGACCGCGGGTGCGGGCTGGTGTGTCAGCCGGTCACGATGTTGACGCCGAGGGTGGGGGCTACCACGGTCCATGGCTGGGCGTAGCCGGTGGTGGTGCTGCCTGCGATGACGTGTCCTCGGATCCAGGCGCCGGAGCTGTTCTTGGCGTAGAAGGGGCTGCCGGAGTCACCGCCTTGCGGCAGGGTGCCGCCCTGGAAGACGATGACGGGTGACTTGCAGCCGGTTTGTGTGCATACCTGTCCGTTGATGCTGGTTGCCGTGTGACCACAGTGTTCGCCGGTGGTCCGGCCGCTGTGGCAGTAGTCGTTGTAGCCCTCGTAGGCGGTGCCGGCCGAGACCACGGGGATGTTGGTGCTGCTGTTGATGTCGCCGGTGAAGATACGGCCCGAGTAGGACTGGCCGCCGCTGAGCTCCATGTCCACGGGCTCGTTGGTGACCGTGGGCAGGCGCCGGTTGGAGACGGTGCCGTAGAGGTACCTGCCGGACTCGGTATAGACGGTGGCGCCGTTGGCGAAGCAGTGGCCGGCGGTGACCATGAACCTGGTTCCGGCGGAGTTCTGCACGGCGTAGCCGGAGGAGCACAGGGCGCCTCCGTCGGTGATGCCGCCGCCGCCGTAGAACGGCGGGGAGTCGTCCCGGCGGCTGAACACGTCGGGCGTGGTCGTCTTGCGCACCTGCATCTGGCTGACCACTTGGTCCTGGTCGGGCGCCGCGTCGGACAGGTCGCTCAGCGTGGACACCAGGCTGTCCGGCGCGTCGGTTTCGAGGACGATGTTCCCGGTGGCCTGGTCCACGTAGCTGGCGAAGGTGTACTTGGTGTCGTTCGTGGCGACGTAATGGGCGATCCGTTCCTGGATCGTCGCCAGCGCCGCCTTCGTGGCGGGCGACGGGTCGACCTTGGCACGGGCGGCCCGGTCCGGCGCCAGGCTCTCGTCCTTGGCCGCTACCGCCGCGGTGGGCTCCTTCTCCTTGTCGAAGCCCGACGCACCTTGCGCCGGGCCGGCGCTCAGACCTGTCAGAGCGGCGATGACGACGATGGCCGCGCCGACCAGGGTTGTCTTCGTCTTGGGCATGTTGAATCCTCCTGTGCGTACCCACGGCCCAGTGCCGTGGCCTGGTGATCTGAGGGACCGGCAGCAGAGACGCCCTGGCGTCGGCACGCACGCTCACCGGACGGCGGGCAGCGCGATGGCATGCTGAAGCCCGGCAATCGAGCGTTCGACGACCCAGCGGCGAGGCAGACGGCGAACCCGCTGGTGTTCCGGGGCGGAGGTGCGCACCATCCACCCCGGAGTGTGCCCCCGCTTGACGCCGGACATGATCAACGCCATGCCGGAGTCACTCGTTCCGGCGAGGGGACGCATCCCATGGACGTGCTTGAGATGCGGTCACCGTCGTGCCGCCGCCTGCGGTAACAGAGCGAGCCGGGCGGTGGCTTCAAGACGGCGAGTTCGTCGTTTCTGGCGGAGGCTCGACGGCCTGTTTCAACAAGCCGGTCCGGCACTTTGCCCCGGGTCCGCCCATGTACGTCTCGTGGCCGAAGCCGGGCGGCCGTCCACCGGCGGAACCGCGTCCGGAGACGATCATACATACAGGACCAAACTCGCCCAATTAGTTGATATATGGATTCTTTCCGTGCCAACCCGGACATCAACCGGGCGCGAGGTCGATCGAACCTCAAGATGCGGAGCGATGATGAGACTTCTACTGGGCCGGGCGTGTGTGCTCGGCGGGCTCGTGCTGGGCCAACTCGTCCTGTTCCCCGGCGCAGCGCATGCCGCGACCGGGGGTCAGCGTGAGCGGCAGCACCCTCAACGTGAACGCGGCCGCGAACGTCGCCAACGACATCACCATCACCCGCTCCAGTCCCGGCGCCCTGCGCATCCATGACGCGGCAGACACGGTCACACCCGGGAACGGCTGCACCCAAGTCCCGGGCGACCCGCGCACGGTGCAGTGCTCAAGCGCCGGCATCACCCGGATCGTCGCGCGGGCGGGCAACGGCAACGACATCCTCAAGAAGGACGCCGAGACTCCGGCCTCGCTGATCGGCGAGGTCGGCGACGACACCATCGAAGCCGGGCCCAACCAGGGCGGGAGCGGAGTCAACAACCTCTTCGGCGGCGACGGAACGGACACCCTCAAGGGCGGCGAGAACACCGACGTCCTCGACGGCGGCACCGGCAGCGACTCCTTCAGCGGCGGGGGCGGCACCGACACCGCCGACTACCGCTCCCGCACCGCCGACATCGCCGTCTCCCTCGACGGCGACGCACACGACGGCGAGGCGGGAGAAGGCGACAACGTCTCCTCGGACGTGGAGAACATCCTCGCGGGCTCCGGCGACGACGCCCTGATCGGCAGCGCTGACAACAACGTCCTCACCGGCGGCAGCGGCAACGACATCCTCAACGGAATGGGCGGCAACGACACCGCCGACTACGGCACGGCCGCTGACGGCCGGGACGAATTCGCCGGCGGACCCGGCACCGACACCGCCTCCTACGGTCGCCGCACCGCGGCGGTCAACGTCTCCCTCGACAGCATCGCCAACGACGGCGGCTCCGGCGAAGGCGACAACAACCGTACGGACGTGGAGAACACCATCGGCGGGGCAGGAGGCGACACCCTCACCGGCAGCGGCGCGAGCAACCGCCTCACCGGCCGGGCCGGCAACGACACCCTGAACGGGATGGGCGGCGACGACACCGCCGACTACGGCACCGCGGCCGACGGCGACGACACCTTCAACGGAGGCGCGGGCACCGAGGACCACGCCTGGTACGCCGGCCGTACGACATCGACCAGCGTCAGCCTCGACAACACCGCGGACGACGGCGCCACCGGCGAGCAGGACAACAACGGGACCGACGTCGAGAACGCCACCGGCGGCTCGGCCGGCGACCACCTGGTCGGCAACGCCTCCCTTAACAGCCTCTTCGGCCGTGCCGGCTTCGACACCCTCGACACGCGCGACGGCAGGCCCGGGGACGAACTCGACGGCGGCGGCTCCCCGAACACCTGCCTCTACGACTCAGGAGACAGCCCGACCAACTGCTGACCACCCACATCGCTCACACGCTGCATCTCCCGGCCACCACGACCGGCGAGATGCAGCGTCACATCTCAAACAGGCCGGCCGATCCGAACCAGGTGCAGCCTTATGGGTGAGGTTCCTGCTGGTTGCGAGTGGAAGCGGCGCGGACGCCCGGCTGCTCGGTAGCGTCAGAGCGTGATCAATGGCGCCCACGTAGTGATCTACAGCCAGGACGCGGAAGCGGACCGCGCGTTCTTCCAGGACGTTCTGCGCTTTCCCCACATCGACGCCGGTGACGGTTGGCTGATCTTCAAACTGCCACCGGCAGAGATCGCCGTGCATCCCATCGAGGGACCAGAGTCGCACGAGTTCTTCCTGATGTGCGACGACGTCGAGACCACGAGGGAGGAACTGATCGCGAAGGGCGTGGAGTTCACACAGCCGGTCAGCGATGAGGGCTGGGGGCTGATGACGGTACTCAAGCTGCCCGGGGGCGGCGACCTCGGACTCTACGAACCGCGGCATCAAAGAGCGCATGACCTGTGAAGCAGCGCGCGGCGGATCCGGGCTCCCGAGAGTGGTGATCCCCAACCCTATTCCGGGTGCCACGCCCGGCTATGCGACCCAGCATTCGGCACCTGGACACGTGCCCTGCAGCGGCCATTCAGGTGAACTCCGGGGCGGCCGCGCTCGTGTCACGGGCCGGGCAGACCCGTCCGCCCCCGCCGTCCCTTCTGATGGGACAGGCTGCCCCGCCGCAGCCGGCACCCCGCATCCTAGGAGGCCCGGTCAGGCATGACGCACCCCGCATGCATCGACGTCCACCAGCACCTGATCCCGCCGGACCGCAGCCGCGCTGTCGCCGACCGCGTCACGGCCCTCGGCTGGCCCGCGCCCGCATCGGACGAACAGAGCGCGATCGAAATGATGGACCGACGGTCGATCGCCATAGCGCTCGACCGCCGCGGTGTACGACGCCGGAGCGGCGGACAGGGGTACGACTCGGGCCCGCGGCACACGCATCGCACTCCCGGCTCCCAGCTCGGTCACTAGTTCGATCGTCACGCCGCCCCGCCCTTCCGGCGCTGCCGACTGGGCCGCCATCACCCTCATGACCCGCCGCATCACCCAAAAAGGGCCCCCAAACCGACCATCGCCACGGCAGCCTGAGAGGTCCTGCAGGCCGGTCGTCAGGTCATGCGCAGGGCCCCACGGCTGCTGTGTGACGGCTGTGGGGCCCTGCGCGCCTCGATGCAGATCTTTGGAGGCGGTTGTTCAACGACCGTGAGGGTGGTGGGTTCCGGGTGACGCGCGATGTCTGTCGCGGGTTCTTGAAGACTGACCCCTAGGAGACTTCCGAGAGATGGGCCGCGGCCGGCGTCGTCGGGCAGAGCCGCGGTTACCTGCGCGAACGCATCCTCCGTGACATGGGCAATGCCCCGCGGGTGGTCGCCACGGTCATCGACTCCCAGAGCGTTCCCAGAACGACACCCGTGAGCTCGGACCAGCGGCCCTGTTCCTCACGACTCCAGGGCTGTCGGCGTACACGTGAGCGTCGTCCCCAGACTCGTACGGATGAAAAGGGACAGTTGCTGATGCGGTGAGACCTGGTGATCGGCACTCTGCTGCTTGGTCGATACGGGCGGCGGAGGGGACTGGCAGTGGTCTTGGATCCGCAGCGGTGGCTGGAGCTTCGGCGCTTTCGTGGCCTGTTGGAGTCCGGGGCGATGAGCTTGTCGGAGATCGCCAGGGAGACCGGGCTGGACCGCAAGACGGTCCGAAAGTACCTCTCGGCACCGGGGCCGGCGACTCCTCCAAGCCGGTCGCCGAGCGGTCGGCGGGTGAGGGTGATCGACGAGTTCGGGCCGCTGATCGACTCGATGCTCAGGGCCGAGGTGCTGATGAAGGCCGCGGTCATCCACGAGCGGAGGGCCCAGGAGTACGGCTTCACCGGCAACTATCAGCGAGTCAAGCTCTACGTTCAGACGGCCCGGCCCAGAATCGCCGAGGAACTGGGGATCACGCCCAAGGAACTGGCTGGGATGCACCGCCGGTTCGAGGTGATCCCCGGCGCCCAGGCCCAGGTCGACTGGGGCGATGAGGGAAAGATCCTCGCCCACATGGGGATTGCGAAGGTCTACTCCTTCCACATGACGCTCTCGTATTCGCGAGACCCGTTCTGCTGCTTCACCACCAGCCAGGACCTGCAGACGTTCTTCGACTGCCACCGCCGTGCATTCACCCACTTCGGTGGTGCCCCGATGACGATCGTCTACGACCGGACCAAGACCGTCGTCCGACGGCACGTCGCTCCTGGCCAGGCGGTCCCGCTGCATCCCTGTCAATGGCCTTGAAGTGCTCCCCGTAGGCGGCCAGGGTTTCGCCCCACTGACGGCCTGCGAGATCTCCCCAACGGCGGCCAGATAATTCCCCGCCGTGGTGAGTGTGTGATCAGCTGAAGGGCTTGACTCCCTGTCCGGAGGTGGCCTGGGTGAGCCGGAAGCTGTCACCCTGAGTGACCACGATGTGGGCGTGGTGCATGAGTCGGTCGACGGTCGCGGTGGCCAGCGTCTTGGGCATGATCTCGTCGAATCCTGATGGGTGGAGGTTGCTGCTGACCGCGAGCGCGCGTCGTTCGTAGGCGGCATCGACCAGGCGGTAGAAGCCTTCGGCGGCGTCGGGGCTGACGGGCAGCAGGCCGATGTCGTCGACGATGATCAGGTCGGAGCGGATCACCCGTGTCAGGGCCTTGGCGATGGAATCGTCGGCCCGGTGGCGGCGGACGAGGGCGCCGAGGTCTTCGATGGAGAACCAGGCGACGGCCATCCCGGCCTCGACGGCGGCCTGTCCCAGAGCCTCGCACCAATGGCTTTTCCCGGTCCCAGAGGGCCCGACCACACAGAGGTTCTCCCTGCGTTGGACCCACTCGAGGGTCTTGATGGAGTCCTGGGTGGCGCGAGGGATAGAGGATGCCTGCTCGTCCCAGTCGCCGAACGTCTTCCCGGCGGGGAATCCGGCGCGCTTGCGGCGGGTATGCAGGTTCGCGCGGTCACGGCCGGCGGCCTCTTCGGAGAGGAGAACGCGTACGACTTCCGCGGGGTCCCACCTCTGGGCCTTCGCGGTGGGGATCACATCGGTCAACGCCTTGCGGATGTGCGGGAGTTTGAGCCGCTTGGTCAGCTCGATGGCCTCGGCGAGCTGGTCGCCGCTGGAGCCGGAAACGGTGCGGAGTGGGGTGGCCATCAGAGGGTGTCGCCTTCGTCGTCGATCTCGAGCGGGATGGTGCCGAAGCGGGACCAGGCGGAGGTGCCGGGCTGCAGGCTGTGGGTTTCGCTGGCTCGGGTGACCTCGACGCTCTCGCGGCCGACCTGGTAGTCGAGGATGGAGATCAGGTCCTTCTCGGCGAACCGGCCGGTGACCGCGGCGGTGCCAAGCGCCCGGTCGACCTCGGCGGTGGAGTAGAGCTTGGAGAAGGCGACGGCCTCGGCCATCTTCGCCTTGACCTTGCGGGTGCCAGCGGTGGCGGCCTCGACCAGCCAGGCAGCGGCGCCAGGGCCGAGCATCAAGAACGCGGCCTCCTCGGCGCTGGTCGCCTTCGGGGTGCGGTCGCCTTCCTTGTTCTCCCGCGGCGGGTAGTGGGTGTCGTCCAGGACCGGAGTCCCGGACGATCCGCGCGGGTGGCGGGCCACCTCGCGGGCATGCCCGTCCACGGTGTCGACCGCGGTGACGATCAGCTCGTCACCGTGGAAACGGGCCCAGACCCGGGTGTCGATCAGCTCGTGCGGAACCGAGTAGCGCACGGCCTCGACCGAGATCGTGGAGTCCCAGCAGACCCGCCGGGTAGTGCCGAACGCAACCGTGAAGGGCTGCTTGGGCAGCGGATGCAGGCGGGTTCGTTCCTCGGCGAGCATCTCGATGGGGCGGCGCTTGGTCTCGCGGTGGACCCGGTTGTTGACCTCCTCGCAGAAGGTGCGGCAGGCCGACTCCAGGGCGGCGAAGTTGCGGTACTCCTCAAGGAGGTTGACGTCTTTGGGGACCAGGTCGGCCTTGGCGATGCGGACGGTCGCCTCCGATCCGCCCTTGGTTTCGGGGTCCGCCGGCAGACAGGTACGTATCGTCATGCCGTAGTGGCGGGCGACCTCGACGATCTCGGGGTTGCGGACCGCGATCCCGGCGATGTGGTCGGTGGTGACCGTCTTCTCATTGTCGGTCAGCGCGTAGGCCGGGACTCCGCCGATTCGCCGCAGCGTCGCGTCCAGACACGCGGTGATCGTCGGCAGCGTCTTGTCCCAAACGGGGATCACGACGCGGAACCGCGACCAGGCCACCCACGCGCACCACAGCGACGTGCGTCGTCCGCCGATCTGCGGGCCCTCGCCCCAGTCCCATTGCAGCCATAGCCCCGGCTCGGTGATCCACGGCCGATAGACCCGCCGCTGACCGGCCCTGAACTGGGTTTTTGCCTCCGCGACCGTGCGGCGGGTGGTGCGTTCCCCGCCCGTGAAGCCCATCGCGGTGATCCTTTTGTGGACCACGTCCGCGCGGATCCGCCCGTTCGAGCGGACCACCAGCTCTTCGATCTTCGGCAGGAACACGTCGATCGCCCGGTCGCGGTGCCGGCGGGCGTCGGGGTGCTGTCCTGCGGCCCGCATCTTCACATATCGGGCCACCGTGTGGTGGTCGCACCCGGCGAGCTCGGCCGCCGAACGGTAACTGCCCGTGAGGTCGTATGCCTCAAGGATTTCCATGATCTCCCTGCTGTTCTTCACCCGCTCGAGCTTCGCCGACCGGGTACGTCTGGGGCGAGCGGGGAGAAAACCTGGCCATCCGCGGGGAAACCCCTGGCCATCAGTGGGGCCGTAAATGGCCGCCTATGGGGAGTATGTCGGCTCTGTCGCGAGTTCCGTGAAACTCGAGATGTTGATCTCTGTAGGTCGTGATCATGCCGGGTGTCCGTCGCTGATCTTCTCGCCGTTTTGTTCCCGCACTTCGCCCGTCTGCACATCGAGTTTGT
>NZ_JBWJVM010000143.1:0-9506 GCF_056428985.1 Streptomyces sp. CA189
CGACCTCACAGGTCTTTTTCAAAGGAACCTCATCCACCGAAATGGACGGGGTATCAACTTTTTGGCGTTGATTTTTGGCACGCTGTTGAGTTCTCAAGGAACGGACGCTTCCTTTGTACTCACCCTCAGTAATAATTACTGGGGCTTTCCTCCGGGCTTTCGTTCTGTTCTTGCGTTTCAGACTCTATCAGAGTCCGTCTCGCTTGTTTTCCGCCTTCGAGGTCATCCGCTTTCGCGTTTCCCTTTCCGGCGAGTCCGACTCTATCAGTCCTTTTCTTTCCCTCTGACCACTCTCCGTTTTGCCGAATAGGCATGCGGAAAGACGTCGAGATCAAGATTCAGAACAAGAGAGAGGAGGAGTCCCGTCCATCGGCCGTTCGCGAAATGTTCACGCGAGGCTTCCTGGCGGGAGTCACGACAGTACAGGTCCGCCCGGGCCCAAGCAAATCGATTCAGGCGTATGGTCTAGTCCACCGGTCTAGTCCACTAGTCTCCGTGCCGAAGGACCAGTCCGGATCGGGACCAACATCGGGCGAACCCGAACATCTTGTGACTTATCCTTCTGGAGAGTACGCCGTTCGCGACAGGTAGTGACGGCGACACGAAGAAGCCCCACCCCTGGGAGGCCCCCATGACCAGCGTGACGTCCCCACTTGCCGGGACCGCCATCGGACTCGCGGCAGTGCCCGATCCGGTGTTCTCCGGCGCGATGGTGGGACCGGGCACCGCTATTGATCCTGTGCGCGAGCCTTCGGAGGCGGTGTCCCCCGTAGACGGTGTAGTCGTCTCCCTGCACCCGCACGCGTACGTCGTCGTCGACAGTGAAGGCCACGGTGTGCTCACGCACCTGGGGATCGACACCGTTCAGCTCAACGGCGAGGGCTTCGAGCTGCTCGTCAACAAGGGCGACACCGTGACCCGCGGCCAGACCGTCATCCGCTGGAACCCTGCTGCGGTCGAGGCCGCCGGCAAGTCCCCCATCTGCCCCGTCGTGGCGCTGGAAGCGACTGCCGACTCCCTCACCGACGTCGTCGAGGCCGGAGACATGAAGGCCGGAGACGTTCTCTTCGGCTGGCAGTGACGCATCCGCCTGCTCGGGCGAACCGGACATCCAACGCGGCGGGTGGACCCGCCGCTCAATCGGAGACAGGTGAAATGGAGACAACGCTGCGAGGCGTCGGCGTGAGCCACGGTGTGGCGATCGGCGAGGTTCGGCACATGGGCACGGCGGTTCTCGAACCGCCGGCGAGGCAGATCACCGCGGACGAGGCAGAGCGCGAACAGGGGCGCGCCCGTCAGGCCGTGGAAGCCGTATCGGCCGACCTGATCGCCCGGGGCCAGCTGGCCGGTGGCGAGGCCCAGCACGTGCTCGAGGCCCAGGCGATGATCGCCACGGACCCCGAGCTCATGGCGGACGTCGACCGGCGCATCGCCGTCGGCAGCACCGCCGAGCGCGGTGTGTACGACGCGTTCGCCGCCTACCGTGACCTGCTCGCCGGTGCCGGTGAGTACATGGCCGGCCGTGTGGCCGACCTGGACGACGTGCGCAACCGCATCGTCGCGCGCCTGCTCGGCGTGCCGATGCCGGGTGTGCCCGACAGCGACGAGCCGTACGTGCTGATCGCGCGGGACCTGGCTCCCGCCGACACCGCTCTGCTCGACCCGGCGCTGGTCCTCGGTTTCGTGACCGAGGAAGGCGGCCCGACCAGCCACAGCGCGATCCTCGCGCGGGCGCTGGGCGTGCCGGCCATCGTGGCGCTGCCGGGTGCCGGTGAGATCGCCGAGGGTACGGTCATCGCCGTCGACGGCAGCACCGGCGACCTGTTCGTGGAGCCGAGCGCGGCGAAGCGGGCCGAGCTGGAGGCCGCGGCCGCCGAGCGCAAGGCCGCTCTCTCCTCGTCTTCCGGTCCGGGCGCCACGTCCGACGGGCACAAGGTGCCGCTGCTGGCCAACATCGGTGGTCCGGCGGACGTGCCGGCTGCCGTCGAGGCCGGGGCCGAGGGTGTGGGCCTGTTCCGCACCGAGTTCCTCTTCCTGGACGACAGCAAGCACGCGCCGACCGAGGAGAAGCAGGTCGAGTCGTACCGCAAGGTCCTCGAAGCCTTCCCCGAGGGTCGTGTCGTCGTACGCGTTCTGGATGCCGGCGCCGACAAGCCGCTGGACTTCCTGACCCCGGCCGACGAGCCGAACCCGGCTCTGGGTGTCCGTGGTCTGCGTTCGCTGCTCGAGCACCCGGACGTGCTCCGCACGCAGCTCACCGCGCTGGCCAAGGCCGCTGCGGGACTGCCGGTCTACCTCGAGGTCATGGCTCCGATGGTGGCCGACCGCATCGACGCCAAGGCGTTCGCGGACGCCTGTCGCGAGGCCGGTCTGCAGGCGAAGTTCGGTGCGATGGTGGAGATCCCCTCCGCCGCGCTGCGGGCGCGCTCGATCCTCCAGGAGGTCGAGTTCCTCTCGCTGGGCACCAATGACCTGGCCCAGTACGCCTTCGCCGCGGACCGTCAGGTCGGCGCCGTTTCGCGGCTGCAGGACCCGTGGCAGCCCGCGCTGCTCGACCTGATCGCCATGTCGGCCGAGGCCGCCAAGGCCGAGGGCAAGAGCTGCGGCGTCTGTGGCGAGGCGGCCTCCGACCCGCTGCTTGCCTGTGTGCTCACGGGTCTGGGAGTCACCTCTCTTTCGATGGGTGCCGCTTCCATTCCTTACGTGCGGGCGACGCTCGCCAAGTACACCCTCGCGCAGTGCGAGCGTGCGGCTGCCGCCGCGCGTGCCTCGGACAGCGCCGAGGAGGCCCGTGTGGCCGCCCAGGCTGTGCTGTCCGGCGAGTAGGACGGGAATGCACCGAGGGGCCTTCGCCGGTGGCGGGGGCCCCTCGGCCGTTGCCGGGTGGGCTGCGTCCGCCCGGCTCAGTGGTGCGGGCCCGGTTCGTCCACCTCGTAGCCCGGGCAGTATTCGACGCCGGGCTCGGGGCCCACGGGGTCTCCGGTGTCGGCGTCGGTGCAGTAGGCGTTGAAGACGGCCGCCGCCGAGAGGGGTACCAGCCGGCCGCGGTCCAGGCGCCAGCCGTGGACGCGGTCCCGGTCCCCGTCGGTGGTGCTGCGCAGGACCAGTCCCCCGGGTCCGCCGAGGGCCAGGCCCGCGGCGAGGACGGTCACGAAGTCCAGGCCGTCGCGGCCGTCCACCCGGGGCCGGCCGCCGGGGCCGGTGTCGGCGTGGAGTACCGCCACGAGCTGTTCCTCCTGTGCCGGGACGCTGCACACCAGGTGGTGGTGGCCCGGGCCGGCCCGGTCCACCAGGCGGCGGAGCGCCTCGGCGGCGCGCTCGAAGGAGGCGGTGCCGATGTCCTCCCCGCAGTCGGCGCAGCGGCCCACTTCGGCCAGCAGCAGGCTCGCGTACTCCCAGGTGGCCTGCCGGACGGCCGCGTCCACGAGGAGCGGGACCAGTTCGTCGATGGGCTGGCCGGCGTACGGGAGGCTGCCGGTGGCGCCGCCCAGTTCGGCGGTGAAGCGGGTGCGGGCCCCGGGAGTGTCCGGATCGAGTCCCCGGTCCGCGCAGAACTCGGCGTACTCCTCGGGGTCGAAGAGGGCGACGGTCGTGTGGATTCCCTGGGCCGCGAGGGAGCGGAGCAGGCGCTCCACGTGATCCAGGTAGTCGCGGTGGTCGTCGAAGGTGAAGCTGCGGTACCCGCGCATGGCCGCGAAGTCCCCGGCGTCGGCCAGGAGGCCGACGGTGCTGGGGACTTCGCGGCGCAGGGTGCGGCGCCTGCCGGTGCGGGCCGGACGCCCCGTGGTGGCGGCGGTTCCGGTGTCGTTCGAGCGTGGCATGGTTCCCCCTGAGTGAAGCGATCGCCTGCTCACTCAGAGTAATCATCGCCACTGACAGTGGCCGTTCGCGTCAGCCGCGGGTGCGGGCGAGCTCCTCGTAGAAGGGCAGGAGGTCGAGGTTGTCGACCGAGCCGGGGTTGACCGCCTTGGCCATGGGGGCGCCCTGGAGGAGGCGCTTGACCGGGACCTCGATGCGCTTCCCGGTGAGGGTGTGGGGGATGCCCGGGACCTCGATGATCTCGTCGGGGACGTGGCGCGGGGAGAGCTCCTCGCGGATGGTCGCCTTGATCCGGGAGCGGAGGGCGTCGTCGAGGACGGCGCCGGGCGCGAGGTGGACGAAGAGCGGCATCCAGTACCCGCCGTTCGGCTCTTCCAGGCCGATGACCAGGGATTCCTTGATCTCAGGCAGTCGCTCCACGGCCTCGTAGATGTCCGCGGAGCCCATCCGGACGCCCTGGCGGTTCAGGGTGGAGTCGGAGCGGCCGTGGATGACGACCGAGCCGTGGTCGGTGATCGTGATCCAGTCTCCGTGGCGCCAGACGCCGGGGAACATCTCGAAGTAGCTGTCGCGGTAGCGGCTGCCGTCGGGGTCGTTCCAGAAGTGGATCGGCATGGACGGCATGGGGTTGGTGACGACGAGCTCGCCGACCTCGCCGGTGACGGGCTTGCCGGAGGGGTCCCAGGCCTGGAGGTCCGTGCCCAGGCAGGCGGCCTGGAGCTCGCCGATGTGAACCGGAAGGGTGGGGACGGCGCCGGCGAAGCAGCTGCAGACGTCGGTGCCGCCGCTGACGGAGGCGATCCAGAGGTCCTCGGCCACCTCGTCGTGGAGCCAGCGGAAGCCGTCGGGCGGCAGCGGGGACCCGGTGGTGGCCACGCACTTCACCGCGGAGAGGTCGAAGTCGCGGGAGGGGTGGACTTCCGCCTTGCGGCAGGCCATCACGTAGGCGGCGGAGGTCCCGTAGAGAGTGGCCTTCGTCCGCTCCGCGATGCGCCATTGGGCGCCGGTGTCGGGGTAGCCCGGGCTGCCGTCGTAGAGCACGACGGTGGTTCCGGTGAGGAGGCCGGAGACGAGGAAGTTCCACATCATCCAGCCGGTGGAGGTGTACCAGAAGAAGCGGTCCTCGGGGCCCAGATCGCAGTGGAGGCCGAGCTGCTTGAGGTGTTCCAGGAGGATGCCGCCCTGCGACTGGACGATCGCCTTGGGCAGGCCGGTGGTGCCGGAGGAGTAGAGGACCCAGAGCGGGTGGTCGAAGGGGACCGGTTCGAAGACCGGCTCCGTGTCGCCCGAGGTGAGGGCTGCCCAGTCGAGGGCGCCTGCGGGGGCCGGCGTACCGAGGAGCGGGATGTGCACGACGGCGCGCAGCGAGGGGAGCTCGGCGCGCAGTTCGGCGACGGTGTCGCGGCGGTCGTGCTCCTTGCCGCCGTAGCGGTAGCCGTCGACGGTGAAGAGGACCACCGGCTCCACCTGCTGGAAGCGGTCCAGGACGCTGCGGGCGCCGAAGTCGGGGGCGCACGAGGTCCAGACGGCGCCGACGGCGGCGGTGGCGAGGAGGGCGGTGACGGCCTCGGGGATGTTGGGGAGGTAGCCGCTGACCCGGTCTCCGGGGCGCACGCCCAGGGCGCGCAGTTCGGCGGCGAGCGCGCCGACCTGGCGGCGGAGCTCGGCCCAGGTGACGGGGGTGGGCTCGTGGGTCTCGTCCACGTGGAGCAGGGCCGCGTCGGCCGCGCGGGCCGGGTCCTCGGCGGCGCGCAGGGCGTGCTCGGCGTAGTTGAGGGTGGCACCCCTGAACCAGGCCGCGCCCGGCATGGACCGGTCCGCGAGGACGGCCTCGTACGGGGTGGTGAAGCGTACGTCGAACCACTCGGCGACGGCCTGCCAGAAGGTGTCCAGTTCGTCGACGGACCAGCTGTGCAGGGCCGGGTAGCCGCCGTCCGCGGGGGCGCCGTGGTGTTCGGCGGCCCAGGCCTGGAAGGCGGTGATCCGGGCCGCGGCGATCCGGTCGGGGCCCGGGGACCAGAGGGGCTCGGAGGGGGTGGCTGCTGCGGTCATGCGTCGGCTCCCGGTCACGTCTGCGGTTCGCGCTTCGTGGGCGTGTCGTGGTGTGCGGTGTGGTCTGGCGTCTGTGTGCGTACGGTGCCATCGCGCGCGGGGTGTGCGCACGGGGGCTCACAGGGACGATGCCATGTGATCGACATCCGCACCAGAGCCGTCATCGGCGGTCGGCTGTGATCCTTTTGCGGGTGAACGGCAGTTGAACGGCGCCTTCTGGGCCAGGTGGCGGTGGCAGGGTGGGCGCCATGGACGGTCGTGGGCTGGTGCGTGCGGTGAAGGACCTCGGCGGCGAGCGGGGGCGGCGCGCCTGGCGCTCGGCCTGGCGCAACCGGCGCGTGGACGCGGCGGGGCTCGCACCCCGGGGTGCGGAGCGGGCGCGGGTGCCGGGTCTGCTGACCGGTACGGAGCCCCTGCCGGGCGGTGGGGTGCTCCGGTTCACCCGTTCGGAGCTGCTGGTCCGGGTCACCGTGGGCGGGGCGGTGTTCTGGGGCTGGGACGGGGCCGCGCCGACGCCCTCGTACGCGGTGGTCGGCAGCGGGCCGGAGCCCGATCCGCGCGCCGTGCTGGAGCCGGACACCGACGGCGGCTGGCGGGTGGTGTCCGAGCGCGTGACGGTGGCGGTGTCCCGGCACGGGGCGGTGGAGGTCCGGACACCCGGCGGGACGGTGCTCCGGCGGGATCTGCCGCCGCGCTGGTGGGAGCCGGTGCGGGGGCGCTCCGCTGGGGTTGAGGGAGATGCGGCCGGGCCGGGAGGCGTCGGTGTAGCCGGTGGGGTCGGTGGGGACGGGACGGCCGGTGGGGCGGACGGGGCCGGGAGTGCGGGTCGCATCGGGGCAGCGGGCGGAGGCAGGGGTGCGCGGTGGCTGCTGCGGAGTGAGGTGGCGGCGGACGCGCGGGTGTTCGGACTGGGCGGGCGGGCGGTGGGGCCGCGGTTGCGGGACGGGAGCTACCGGCTGTGGAACACCGATCCCGAGGGCGGGTTCGGGTCCGGGTCCGGTGAGGAAGCCCTGTACCTCACGATGCCGGTGCAATTGGTGGTCGCGGACGCGGGCACGCACCTGGTCTTCCACGACAACTCCTGGGACGGCCGGGTGGTGTTGCGGGAGGGCGAGGAGGGCGCGGGCTCGGGGGCGGACCGGCCCGGCTCCTGCGAACTGCGCATGGAGGGCGGGGCCTTGCGGTGCTGGGTGCTGGTGGGGCCGCCCGGGCGGGTGCTGCAGGGCTGGTCCGGGCTGACGGGCGGGGCGGCCGTGCCGCCGGAGTGGGCGCTCGGGTACCAGCACGCGCGGTGGGGGTTCGGGAGCGCGGCGGAGGTGCGGCGGATCGTGGCGGGGTACGCCGAGCACGGGCTGCCGCTGTCGGCCGTCCATCTGGACATCGACCACTACGACGGCCACCGGGTCTTCACCGTGGACCGCGAGCGGTTCCCCGATCTGCCGGGGTTGGCGCGGGAGTTGGCGGACGGCGGCGTCCGGCTGGTCTCCATCGTCGACCCGGCGGTGAAGGCCGGCGATCCGGTGCACGTCTCGGGGCTCGCGGTCGGCGCGCACGGGGCCTTCGTACGGGACGCGGCGGGGCGGGAGGTCCGGGGCGAGGTGTGGCCGGGCGAGTGCGCCTACCCGGACTTCACCGATCCCGCGGTGCGGCGGTGGTGGGGCGGGCTGTACGAGGAGCGGCTCGCGCAGGGCTTCGCCGGGGTCTGGCACGACATGAACGAGCCGGTCTCCTTCGCCGCGTTCGGGGACCGGACGCTCCCCCGTTCGGCGCGGCACGCGCTGGACGGCGCCGGCGGGGACCACCGGGAGGCGCACAACGTGTACGCCCTCGGCATGGCGCGCGCGGGCTGGGAGGGTCTCGTACGGCTGCGGCCGGCCGAGCGGCCGTTCCTCTTCTCCCGGTCGGGGTGGGCGGGGATGCAGCGGTACGGGGGCACGTGGTCCGGTGACGTGGAGAGCAGCTGGGACGGTCTGCGGGCCTCGCTGGCGCTGGTCCTGGGCCTCGGGCTGTGCGGGGTGCCGTATTCGGGGCCGGACGTCGGCGGCTTCTGGGGTTCGCCCTCGCCGGAGTTGTACCTGCGGTGGCTGCAACTGGGGTCGTACCTGCCGCTGTTCCGGACCCACTCGGCGATATGGGCGGGACGGCGGGAGCCGTGGGAGTTCGGGGAGGAGACCACCCGGGCGGCGCGGGCCGTCCTGGCGGAACGGGAGCGGCTGCGCCCGTACTTCGTGACGCTGGCCCACCTGGCGCGGCGGACGGGGGCACCGTACGTACGGCCGTTGTGGTGGGGGGCGCCGGAGGACCGGGCGCTGCGGGACTGCGAGGACGCGTTCCTGCTGGGTGACGCCCTGCTGGTGGCTCCGGTGCTGGAGTGCGGGTCGGACCGGCGGGCGGTGCGGTTGCCGCGCGGGCGGTGGTACGACACGGCGACGGGCCGGGCGTACGAGGGTCCGGGCCAGATCCTGCTGGACGCCCCGGCGGACCGGATCCCGGTGCTGGCGCGGGCCGGCTCGCTGCTGCCGGTGCGGGCGGCCGACGGGTCGGTGGCCCTGGAGGCGTGGGCCCCGGCGCGGGGCCGCACGGGCGGCGGGGTGGTCATCCGGGACCCGGGGCCGGGCTTCGAGCCGGGCGAGGTGGAACGGTACGTGGTGCGGTGGGCCGGGGACTCGGTCGTGGTGGAGAACGAGGCCGGGGAGCGGGTGGACGGGGTGGTGCTGCGGGGGCTTTGAAGTGGAGGGGGTGGGGGCGGGAGTGGCTGGGATCGGCGGCCTCAAGCCGAGTGCGTGTACCTGCCCTCGAACCACGCCCCGGCGGCCTTCGTGTGGAGCGGGAACGCCAGCTGCTCCGGGCCGCGCAGGACGTGCCAGCCGGTGGTTTCGTTCGTCGGGGCCGATGCCGGGAGGGAGGCGGCGGGGCGGACGGGCAGGAGGCCGAAGACGAGCAGGTGGCCGGCCGGGGAGCTGAGGGTGTCGGCGAGGGCGACCTCGGAGGCCGGGGCGTGGATCCCGGTCTCCTCGCGGAGTTCGCGGACGACCGACTCGCGCCAGTCCTCGCCGAAGTCCATGAAGCCGCCGGGCAGGGCGATGCCGCCGAGGGCGGGCTCGATGGTGCGGGTGATGACCACCAGGCCGGTGCCGAGCTCGTCTTCGACGGGGAGCAGGGCGACGGCGACCGGGAGGGGGTTGCGGTAGGCGACCGCGCCGCAGGCGGGACAGGTACGGGGCCAGTCGGCCGTATCGAACAGGGCTCCACAGGCGGAGCAGTGCGAGTCCTTCTGGTGCGCCGGCATGCGGCGATGGTATGCCAAGGGGTATGTGGACGGCGGTCGTTGCGGGATGGATGGGCGCGCTGGGAGTACTGGCGGCAGTGGTCACGCCGGGGGCGGTGGCTGCGCCGGGAGCGGTGGGCAGTCCCGGAGCGGTGGGCAGTCCCGGAGCGGTGGCTGCGGCCGGGGCGGCGGCGGTGTCTGCTGCCGCGCCCGCGGCTGCGGCCGTGCCCGGAAGCGCGGCCGTGCCCGGGACGGGATTCGGGCCCATGGCGGGCGGGCCCGGGGCGGGATTCGGGTTCGGGACGCGCGGGTCCGAGGCGGACCGGTCCAGGGCGGGCGGGCCCGGGGCGGGATTCGGGTTCGGGGC
>NZ_JBWJVM010000144.1:0-9123 GCF_056428985.1 Streptomyces sp. CA189
GTTGCTGTGGGGGGGGGGGGGCGAGCTGGAGCTCAGGGGAGCCGGAGCTCCCGAGGCATCAACAGCTGCAACAGCAACAGCGAACCTGGGCAGCGCACAGGAACCCACGAATGGGGGTCCGGGTGGCGGCTGAGGGCGCTGACATGGCTACAAGAAGACCGGGTGGGGGGCCGGACTGTCAACCCAATGTCCGATTTGGTGGAAAAGTTTCACCTCATCCGGTTACCGTGCCCGGAGAAAGGTTTGTGCAGTCGGTACCAGGGGATGTGGCGCTTCGAGTCGCGCCGCAGTCCGCTGTGGCGGCTCCCAAACCCGAAAAGCCGTGCGATGTCGCCCTGTGGCTGAAATGTGATCTGCGCCGCTTCTTCGGCTGGATCGGAACCCCACCACAGAGTGACGCGTCGACTACGGGGGAGGGGGTGCCGCAAGTGACACGTGTGGCAGACGTGTGGCATGTGTCACGATTTTTGGCGATATGAACACTTTCTGCATAGGCTTGGTTCCGCAGAGTGAATAAGGGGCCCAATAGCAGATCTCGGCTTGACTGCGCTGGAGCCCCGCACTTGTAATTTCACTCGTGTCGTTACGTAGCGATGAGTGACGGCATGACCACGGGGACGCACAGACAGAGCGAGGGGCGCACATGACCGAGCTGGTTCAGGAACTGCTGGTCGAGGAGGCGGACGAAGAGCTCGGATGGCAGGAGCGAGCTCTCTGCGCCCAGACCGACCCCGAGTCCTTCTTTCCCGAGAAGGGCGGCTCGACCCGCGAGGCCAAGAAGGTCTGCCTCGCCTGCGAGGTCCGCTCCGAATGCCTTGAGTACGCCCTCGCCAACGACGAGCGATTCGGCATCTGGGGCGGCCTGTCCGAGCGCGAGCGGCGACGCCTGAAGAAGGCCGCCGTCTGAAGCGCCCTCGGCGCGCACCGAACGGCGCCCACGGCAGGGCCCACGGCAGGGCCCGCGGTACCGCCCACGACATATCCGACGACATATCCGACGGCATATCCGCAGACCCGTCCGGTGGCCCGCCCGAAGGCGTAGCCGCCTGTGCACCCGGCCTCACGCACGGCAGCGGCCGCAGTGCACGCATCGGACGTACCGGCACAGAACGCAGTGCGGCGAACGGCACGAACAGCACGGCATCGAGCAGAGCAAACGGTCCGCCTCCCGCACCTTCCCCGCAGGAGGCGGACCGCTGTGTTCCCAGCCGTTAGGGTGGGGCGCTGTCCAGCAGCCTCCGAGGGCACACCACCCCCGGACCCCCGGCCGGAGGGCCCGTACCGCGATGTCCCTGCACAGCCAGTCGAGCGCCTCCCACCAGGCTGCCGCCGCACCAGAGTTCCCCCGGCACGTCGTCACCGCGGTCCTCGTCGCCCACGACGGCTCCCGCTGGCTGCCCCGGACCCTCGCCGGTCTCCTCGGCCAGGAACGCCCCGCCCAGAGCCACATCGCCGCCGACACCGGCAGCGCCGACGACTCCGCGCGCCTGCTCGGCGAGGCCCTCGGCGAGGACCGCGTCCTGCACCTCGCCCGCCGCACCGGCTTCGGCGCCGCCGTCGACGAAGCCGCGCGCACCGCCGGCACGCTGACCCCCGAGGAACTCCCGTACCTCAAGCGCCCCTCCGGCTGGGACCCCGTCAGCCGCACCTGGCGCGACGACACGTACGACCTCCCCGACCTGCCCCACGGCGAACCCGTCCAGTGGCTCTGGCTGCTGCACGACGACTGCGCACCCGAGCCCGACGCACTCGCCGAACTGCTGCGCGTCGCCGACGAGAACCCCGACGCCGGCGTCATCGGCCCCAAGCTGCGCGGCTGGTACGACAAGAAGCAGCTCCTCGAAGTCGGCGTCACCATCGCCCGCAGCGGCCGCCGCTGGACCGGCCTCGACCGGCGCGAACAGGACCAGGGCCAGCACGACCAGGTCCAGCCCGTCCTCTCCGTGTCCAGCGCCGGCATGCTGATCCGCCGCGACGTGTACGACGCCCTCGGCGGCTTCGACCGCCGCCTGCCCCTCATGCGCGACGACGTCGACCTGTGCTGGCGCGTCCAGAGCGCCGGGCACAGCGTCCTCATCGCCCCCGACGCCGTCCTGCGGCACGCCGAGGCCTCCGCCCGCGAACGCCGCACCGTCGACTGCGTCGGCCGCTCCGCCGCCAGCCCGCACCGCGTCGACAAGGCCGGCGCCGTCTACACGATGCTGGCCAACAGCCCCGGCCGCGCCCTCCCGTACGTCCTGCTGCGCATCCTCTTCGGCACCGTCCTGCGCACCCTCGCCTACCTCGTCGGCAAGGCACCCGGACAGGCCGTCGACGAGATCACCGGCCTCCTCGCCACCCTGCTCCGCCCCGGCCGGATCCTCGGAGCCCGCCGCCGCAGAGGCCGCGCCGCCGTCTCCGCCAAGGAACTGCGCCCCCTCTTCCCGCCGCCCGGCGCCAGCCTGCGCGCCAACGCCGAACAGCTCGCCGGCTACTTCGGCGCCGACGGCGACACCGAGAACAGCAACGCGGGCCGGCACGGCGGAGCCGTCGAATCGGGACCCGGCGGAGACGACGCCGACTACCTGCACGTCGAGCAGTTCGCGCGCCTCAAGCGGATCGCCCGCAAGCCCGGGCCCGTCCTCTTCGGCCTCCTCCTGCTCGTCTCCCTCATCGCCTGCCGCTCCCTCCTCGGCGGCGGCTCCCTCATGGGCGGAGCCCTGCTCCCCGCCCCGGACAGCGGACTCGACCTCTGGCGCGTCCACGCCGACGACTGGCAGCCCGTCGGCACCGGCACCACCGCCGGAGCACCGCCCTACCTCGCCGTCCTCGGCGCCCTCTCCACCCTGCTCCTCGGCTCCACCGACGCCGCCCTGACCCTGCTGCTCGTCTGCTCGGTCCCGCTCGCCGGACTCACCGCCTACTTCGCCTCCCGGCCGCTGGTCGAATCCCGGCTGCTGCGCGCCTGGGCCGCCGTCGCCTACGCCTTCCTCCCCGCCGTCACCGGAGCCCTCGCCGGAGGCCGCCTCGGCACCGCCGTCCTCGCGATCCTGCTCCCGCTCATCGCCCGCTCCGCCGTCGCCGCCTTCGGCTTCGGCGAGGACGAGGGCAGTTGGCGCTCCGCCTGGACCTACACCCTCCTGCTGACGCTGGCCACCGCCTTCACCCCCGTCGTCTGGCCGCTCGCCGCCCTCCTCGGAACCGCCGCGCTGGTCCTGCGCCGCGCGCAGTGGAAAACGTACGGACCACGCCTCCTCGCGACGCTCGGCGTCCCCCTCCTCGTCCTCGCGCCCTGGTCGCTGAGCCTGCTCACCCACCCGGCGAACTTCCTGCGCGAGGCCGGACTGCCCTACGGAGCCGGCTCGGCCACCGGCCTGGACCTGCTCGGCATCAGCCCCGGCGGCCCCCGGACCGCCGGCGGCCTGATCCTCCTCGGCGTCGTCCTCGCCGCCCTGGCCGCCCTGCTGCGCGCCGACCGGCAGTTCGCCGTCCGCACCGCCTGGGCCACCGCGCTCGCCGCGCTCGTCCTCGCTGTCGCCGGTGGCCTCGTCAACCGCACCACCTGGGCCGGCCCCGCCACCCTCGTCTACGGACTCGCCCTGCTGGCCGCCGCCGCCATCGGAGCCGACGGGGCCAAGGACCGCGTCGCCGCCCGCAGCTTCGGCTGGCGCCAGCCCCTCGCCGCCCTGATCGCGCTCGCCGCCGCCGTCGGCCCGCTCGCCGGCGCGGCCGGCTGGATGCTCGGCGGAGCCGCCGGACCGCTGGAGCGCCGCGACCCCGTCCAGGTCCCCGCCTTCGTCGCCGAAGAGAGCGGCACCCGCGACCAGGCCCGCACCCTCGTCATCGGCGCGGACTCCCCGGCCGCCCTCTCGTACAGCCTGGTCCGCGGCTCCGGCGGCCGCCTCGGCGACGCCGAACTCGCCGAGGCGGCCGGCAGCGACACCCGCCTCGACAAGGTCGTCTCCAGCCTCGTCGCCGGCTCCGGCGCCGACCAGACCGACCAGCTCGGCGGCTTCGCCATCCGCTACGTCCTGGTCCGCGACGGCGCCCCGCAGGAGATCGGCCGCGTCCTCGACGCCACCCCCGGCCTCAGCCGCCTCAGCAAGCTCGAAGGCAGCGCCCTGTGGCGCGTCGACCGGCAGGTCTCCCGCGCCGTCATCGTCTCCGGCAAGCCCGGCGAGGCACCCATCCCCGTCGCCTCCGGCCCCGTCGAGGCCCACACCAAGATCCCGGCGGGCGAGGCCGGACGCGTCCTGCGCATCGCCGACCAGGCCGGCCCCGGCTGGCAGGCCACCCTCGACGGCAAGCCGCTCAAGGCCAAGACGCTCGACGGCTGGGCGCAGGGCTTCGAACTCCCCGCCGCCGCCGGCGAGCTCGACCTCGTCCACGAGGACTCCCTCACCCGGACCGCCTGGCACTGGGCCCAGGGCCTGCTCGCCCTGGTCCTCCTGGTGATGGCCCTGCCGGGCCGCCGCGCCCGCCTCGACGACGACCTGCCCGAGGAGGAGGCCCCCGCCGAGGAAGCCGGCGAAGGCCGCCGGGCCCGCCGCCTGCGCGAGCAGTCCGAGCCGGAGGCCGAAGCCCCCGCGGAGGCGGCCGTCGCGGCCGACCCGTACGCGCAGATCCCAGCGCAGCAGACGTACGGCGAGGACGCGTACGCCTACCAGCAGCCGGCGTACGGAGACCAGAGCGGCTACTCCTACGGCGGCCAGGAGCCGCAGCAGCAGTACGACCAGTACCCCCCGTACGAGCAGCAGCAGCCGCAGCAGCAGTACACCGGGCACCCGGGCGCACCGTACGAGCAGCCGTACCAGCCCCACCAGCCGTACCCGCCCTACCAGCAGCAGCCGGAGCCCTACAACGGCTCCGACGGCTACGACCCCTACGGCCAGCACGACGGACAGCAGGGCGGGCAGCACGCCCCCCGTCCGGACGGGAGCCCCCAGCAGTGAAGCAGCGCGTACCCCTCACGCTCGCCGCCGTCACGGTCGCCCTGGCCGCCGTCACCGGTCTCGCCACCCTCACCGCACCGGCCGCCGACGGGGCCTCCGCGGCCTCGGCGGGCAAGCCCGCGGCCCGGATGCCGGTCGAGCGGTCCCTGCTGGTGTGCCCCGCGCCCAGCACCTCCGACATCGCCGAGACCCTGTACACGGCGATCACCCCCGGCGCGGCCGCCCCGGGAGGCACGGGCACGGCCCGGCTGCTCGGCGCGACCAAGGAAGCCAAGGTCGTCCTGGAGCTGAAGGAGCCCGGCAAGCCCGTGGGCGCCAAGGCCTCCGGCGCCGAGGCCCCCGCGCTCAGCGGCGTGGCCGACGGGTTCCTCGCCCCCGGCTGGAGCGCGCAGCAGACCACCGTGGTCTCGGTCGGCCGTACGCGCGGTCTGCTCGGCGTCGGCTGCACCCCGCCCGGCACCGACTTCTGGTTCCCCGGCGTGAGCACCGCCAAGGGCCGCGAGGACTACGTCCACGTCACCAACCCCGACGACACCGCGGCCGTGGTGGACATCAAGCTGTTCGGCCCGGACGGCACGGTCAAGGCCGAGGCGGGCACCAGCGAGAACATCCGCATCGACCCGAAGTCCAGCAAGGCCATCTCCCTGACCTCCCTCGCCCCCGGCGTACAGCTCGCGGACGTCACCGCCCACGTGACCACCCGCGCGGGCCGCGTCGGAGCCACCGCCCAGGCGGGCGAGGAAGGCGTCGGCTCCGACTGGCTGCCCGCCTCCGTGGACCCGGCGGGGACCCTGGTCCTGCCCGGCATCCCGGCGGATGCCACCTCCGTACGGCTGGTCGCCTTCGCCCCCGGCGAGGAGGACGCGGACCTCAAGCTGAAGCTGGCCGGACCGACCGGCTCGATCAGCCCCGCGGGCAGCGAGCAGCTCCACGTCAAGGCCGGCATGACCGCGAGCCTCGACCTCAAGGACGTCACCCGCGGCGAACCGGGCTCCCTCGTCCTGTCCCCGGCCGACGGCAAGCAGCCCGTCCCGGTGGTGGCGGCGCTGCGGGTGGTCCGCGGCAGCGGCGCCAAGCAGGAGACCGGCTTCATCCAGGCCGCCGCCCCCGTGGGCGCGCGGGCGACCGTCGCGGACAACCGCCCCGAGGAGAACGCCACCCAGCTGTCGCTGACGGCCCCGCCCGGAGCCGACGCGACGGTCAAGGTGACGGCCTCACCGGGCACGGACGGCGGCGAGCCCGCCTCCCAGGACGTCACGGTCAAGGGGGGCACCACGCAGACCCTGACCCTCGCCCCCGCGGGTGGCAAGGGCACCTACGCCCTCACGGTGGAAACCGTCTCCGGCGGCCCCGTCCACGCGTCCCGCACCCTGACGGTCCCGCGCGACGGAATCCCGATGTTCACGATCCAGACCCTCTCGGACGACCACTCCACGGTCTCGGTCCCCAAGGCCACCCAGGACCTCTCGGTCCTCACCCAGTAACCGGCGTTCGAGGACCGGGGTCTCGCCTTTCAGCCGTCCGGCGTTTGAGGACCGGGGTCTGGGGCTCCGCCGGCGTTTGAGGCGCGGGTCCGGGCAGCGCCCGGGGAACGGTGGAAGGGCGGGTAGGGGACAGCCCCGCAGGGCTGCCTCCCGCACCCCGCCACGGACAGGACGGCGGGGCAGGACCTCCGCAGGAGGACGACGGGCCGGGCAAGCTCCGAAAGGGACGGACTAGTCCGACCCGTACCGCGGATCCACCGTCTCCGGCGACAGTCCCAGCAACTCCGCGACCTGCTCCACCACGATCTCGTGCACCAGCAGCGCCCGCTCGTCCCGCGACTTCGCCCGGATCTCCACCGGCCGCCGGAACACCACGATCCGGGCCGGCCGCCCGCCGCCGGCCTCCGCCAGCGCGCCCAGCGGCACCGCCTCGTCGTTCCAGCCGGCCTCCGCGCCACCCGGCGGACCGGGCACGTCGCCGATCATGAACTCCACCTCGGCCAGTTGCGGCCAGCGCCGTTCCAGCCGCTCCACGGAGTCCCGTACGAGGTCGCCGAAGAGCTCCCCCCGGCTCGCCGACAGCGGTACCTGGGGAGGGGCCACCGGCCCGCGCATCCCGCGCCCGTGCCGGTCGCGCCGCCGCACCCGCGGCTCACCGGCGGGGGAGCCGCCGGGCAGGGAGGCGGCAGGTGGCGCGGGAGGGGGAGGCAGAGTGCTGTCCGTCACCCCCGCAGGGTAGCCCGCACATCCGCGCCGGGGCGGGGGAGATCGGACGACACGGGGGAGCGGCCGCGGGAGAGTCGTCGCGGCCTGGTCAAGAGTGCGGTACCGTCCAACGTCGTGAGCCTTGTACGTCGCTGTTCGCGCACCGCGTGCGGCCGCCCTGCCGTCGCGACTCTGACGTACGTCTACGCCGATTCGACCGCAGTTCTCGGCCCGCTCGCCACCTACGCCGAACCCCACTGCTACGACCTCTGCGCCGAGCACTCGGAGCGCCTGACCGCCCCGCGCGGCTGGGACGTCGTACGCCTCACCGACGGGTCGGCGCCCTCGCGTCCCACTGGTGACGACCTCGAAGCCCTCGCCAACGCCGTACGCGAGGCGGCCCGTCCGCCGGAGCGCGCGGCCGGGGCCGGCGGCGCAGGTCAGGGAGGTCCCACCACCGGGGAGACCCGCCGCGGACACCTGCGCGTCCTGCGTTCGCCGGATTCCTGACATTCGGCCGATCTGAAAAGCCGCACTGCGTCCACGGTAGGTTTGCCTCACCGCACATCACCTTCAGGAGGGCAGGCAGTGGCCACCGATCTTTCGAACATCGTCAAGGCGTACGACGTACGGGGCGTCGTGCCGGACGAGTGGGACGAGCACCTGGCAGAACTGTTCGGTGCCGCCTTCGTCGAGGTGACCGGTGCCCCGGCCATCGTCATCGGCCACGACATGCGCCCCTCTTCCCCGGCCCTGTCCGGCGCCTTCGCCCGCGGCGCGGCCGCCCGCGGCGTCGACGTCACCCTCATCGGGCTGTGCTCCACCGACCAGCTGTACTACGCCTCCGGCAAGCTGAACCTGCCCGGCGCGATGTTCACGGCCTCGCACAACCCGGCGCAGTACAACGGCATCAAGCTCTGCCGGGCCGGCGCCGCCCCGGTCGGCCAGGACACCGGCCTCTCCACCATCCGCGAGCTCGCCGAGAAGTGGAGCGACGAGGGCGCCCCGGCGATCCCCGCCGGCACCGTCCCGGGCACCGTCACCGAGCAGGACACCCTCACCGGGTACGCCGACCACCTGAAGGGCCTGGTTGACCTCACCGCCGTCCGCCCGCTCAAGGTCGTCGTCGACGCGGGCAACGGCATGGGCGGGCACACCGTCCCCACCGTCTTCACGGGCCTCCCGCTGGACCTGGTCCCCATGTACTTCGAACTGGACGGGACCTTCCCGAACCACGAGGCCAACCCCCTCGACCCGAAGAACATCGTCGACCTCCAGGCCCGCGTACTGGCCGAGGGCGCCGATCTCGGCATCGCCTTCGACGGCGACGCCGACCGCTGCTTCATCGTCGACGAGCGCGGCGAGGGCGTCTCCCCGTCCGCGATCACCGCCCTGGTCGCCGCCCGCGAGCTGGCCCGCAACGGCGGCACCGGCACCGTGATCCACAACCTGATCACCTCCTGGTCCGTGCCCGAGGTCGTCCGCGAGAACGGCGGCACCCCGGTCCGCACCCGCGTCGGCCACTCCTTCATCAAGGAGGAGATGGCCAAGTCCGGCGCCATCTTCGGCGGCGAGCACTCGGCGCACTACTACTTCAAGGACTTCTGGAACGCGGACACCGGCATGCTCGCCGCGCTCCACGTCCTGGCGGCCCTCGGCGGCCAGGACGGCCCCCTCTCGGCCCTGGTCTCCTCCTACGACCGCTACGCGGGCTCCGGCGAGATCAACTCGACCGTCGCCGACCAGACGGCCCGCCTCGCCGCCGTCAAGGCCGCCTACGGCTCCGCCGAGGGCGTGACCCTGGACGAACTGGACGGCCTCACCGCGACCAGCACGGACTGGTGGTTCAACGTCCGCGCCTCCAACACCGAGCCCCTCCTGCGCCTGAACGTGGAGGCCCGCGACGAGGCCACCCTCGCCAAGGTCCGCGACGAGGTCCTGGCCCTCATCCGCGCGTAGAACTTCAGCCTCTGCGGGTTGGATCACCAGCTCCGCTGGTGATC
>NZ_JBWJVM010000145.1:0-8479 GCF_056428985.1 Streptomyces sp. CA189
CCCGCGCGGCCCTCTCGGCGTCGGTCAAACCGCCGCCCTGCGCGTACCTCACAGCATCAGGGCTACCGGAACGACCCGGACGCTGTCAGGCGAACAGCCCCGACATCACCCAATCAAGTTCAGTGGCTTTCCTCGCCCTGTCTTCGTCCTCCGGGCGAGGATTCTTGTACCAGATCACCAAGGCGTCGAACGATGGCCGAACACTTTCCGGCGCGTCGCGCGCGAGTTCCTCGACGATATGATTTCGATCGTGAGGCGAGAGCTTCGTGCTGGGTTGCAGATCGAGAGGCCCTGCCGTAGAGCAGAAATTCTTTCTAATATCGGCGCTCTTGAATTTCCCAGCCTCAGAGTCGCCAGATATAGCGAATGCCGATGCCCCGAGTCCGGCCAGAATGAACACGGCGCCTGCAGCAGCCCATTTGATTCTCACGTAATCAAACGCCCGCATTGATGGCGTTGACGTCATGAGCGTCGTAGTTCATGGGCCAAATTTCTATACGCATGCAGGAGTTGTTATCTGCGTCGTTCGCGCCGTTCCGGTGACCGAGGTCCCCGCTGTGACCGAACTCATGACAACCCAGACTCTTCCACTGATCGCTGGACTTCCAGTAGCTCTCATTGAATCGAATTCGGATGATGTCACAGGATGTCATGAAGACATTCCAGTCGGTGCAGTCCGTACTGCCGTGCCAGCCGACATCTCCGTAGAGGGCGTCATAAACCTGGATGTCACCACCGCCCCACGACGTGGTGATGACACTCCTTTCGATTTGAGCCTTTCCATGATTTATCGCATCAACCGTGATTGCGGTCACATCATACGCCTGGACGGCCTGGTTCCTGTTGTCTGGGTCCGTTCCGCGGTCGTCATGGTCGGCGTAAGCGGAGGCCGGCAGGATCATGGCCAGAGTTGCTCCAGCGGCGAAGACGGCAATGGACCGGCTGAGCGGACGGGTCATAGCGGGGCGTCCTTCCTGGGCAGGCAGTTGAAGTCGGATGGAACGGCATACATCATTCGCTGTTGGCGCCGGAGAGCAGCGCCGGCTTGTCGGCGGGCTTCAATTTCCCGGACTCCACGGCCCGCGCGGCCTCTACTACCTCAGCCTCCAGCTGTGCCGGCGTCATAGCCTCAATGCGGGCACCAAGCGGATCCCCGTCTTCAGCGGTGGTGTCGAGCTCCTGACTGTCAGTCAGAGCCCGTCCCTGAGAGTTGACCAGCCGCCAGTTTCCGGGCTTGTCCGTCTTGGAGAGGAAATAGATTCCCTTATCGCTCTCCTTGCTCCAGGTCACTCCCGCAAACTGGTAGCCATTTCCCTTCTCGTCCCAACCCCACTCATCGAAGATGATCGTGCCCGGGTTCACTCCACCCGACCCGCGGAGGACCTGGTCCACCCTTAGGGTGATCTCTCTCGCCTGCTGCCGGCCACCGCCCTGTTCGGAGCCTATCCAGCGTCCCGGACGAATCCGTACGACTTCGGCCCTCACCACGAGATCGGACGTCGCGGCCATGGTCTTCACATCATCGAAATGATGTACCTCACGCCCCTCCACGACGCGCTCGGGAATCTTGTCGCGACCGTCACCGCCGGTGCTGCATGCGCTCGCACCGAGAAAAGATCCGACGACTGCCGCGACAGCCCCCACCTTGCTACCCAGCGAAAAATTGGAATACATTTAGCCCCCTTTTCTGATTCTTCAAGAGTGCATCTGACGTCGATCTACATGCTTCGAGCAGCCTGCAACTGCAGTTGTTTCGACTGGAGCTCGGCGGCAGCAGTGCCCCTGCCGCCCCAACCGTCCGCATGTGTACTGAGAGGTCGTGCCGTACGTGGCCAGGTGGCCGTATCTGTAGGGCCCGGGTCCCTGGCTTGTGCGGGGTGGCCTATCGGCGGCTAGTGCCGTTGTCATGGCAGCCCAGACTGATGGCTCAGAGATCGGCGGAAAAATGGGTAAATCTGTCACCCATCCGCAGAAACCGGGCACCGGTGCACAGGGTTTCCCAACCAATTGGAGAACTCGTTCATCTGGAGGCGCCGATCCTTACATGCCGAGCCTGTTGAGGGGGGTTGAGGTTGGCCATTACGGCCCAGTCGAAAATTGGCCTGACTGTCTGGAAGTGGCGAGTACTGTCCGCCGCCTATCGCAGTGCAGCACCCCCCCATAGCGAAACCGGAGCTTCCGTATCTGCTGACTGAGATGCATTCCGGATGAAGTCGCCCAGTGGGCGATGTGGCACCTAAGGAAGCACCGTTCGGCAATTTCTCCGGCTGAAGCCTGGAAGTGCGGGAAAATCTTAAAGAGTGATGCGCTGCCTGACGCCGCCACGAGGAACCTCGTGCGCCTCGGTTCTCGGATCGCCACTCCGGTTCCTTCAGCGCACGGCTCCATCTGGACGCGGTCGGTGGCGTCCTGCGGCCGGTGCACGGCAGGCACTCTCTGAGCCTCAGAGGCGAGTTGAACCCTTCAAGCATGTGGTCATGCACATGACCGAAAGATTTCGTCCGGGTGTAGATCTGGCCTTCGAACCCACGGCTGCCCCCGGTCCGCGATGACGAGCACGTCCGCCACGACAGTCGGAGCGACGGAATTCTTGCCCGAGCCTGACCGTCGTTGGCCTTCCATTGGAGCAGGAACCGACCACCCTTCGGATGGATCACCGTACGGATCGGCGAAGCCGACCTCGCGCGCCACCGCCTCACCCTGTCCGACGATCTTCATGAAAACGGGAAGCACGGCTTCCAAGAGGTACACGTACTCGGTGCGATCGGAGGCCGTTCGGAGGCGCTTGTTCGCCACCTATAGCAGGGTCGCGATCTCGGCCACGTACTCCAGGCGGACATCGCCGGCATCGTGTGGCTGGCCAGCGCCTGCCGCGATCGCACCGGCCAGGGTGAGAACACTCACCGCCATCTCGGTCGTCCCCGCCAGCTAGCCGACCAGCCAGGGCAGTGCCGCGAAACTGGCGGATTAGACGCTGTCCTGGTGGCACAGCGCCGACCATAGGCCGTTCCAGAGCTCGGCGTTCGATTCCGATGCGATCCGATCCGATCCAGCAAGGCGGGTATGCCTTCCGCAGAGCCGTAGGCATGGCTCAGTTGCGACCAATCCATCATGCGGAGATCCAATCACGCGGCTCCTGGCGACTGGCACGGATCAACCCACTGGCCCGGGACGGCTCCGGGAAACGCTCCCGGCCGGCTTTGGGAGTCGGCCCACGGGCCATGAGCTTGTGCATCGGAGCCATGTGGTTGACGTGGTTCATGGCGACGATCCGCAGCGGAAACGAGATCCAGGCCTCGCGCCGGAGATAGGACGACAGGGCGTAGTCGACATCGCTGGCCCGGTGAATAAGCGGCAGCATTCGCTGGCGGGCCTGCTCTTCGTCGTCCGCGTCAAGGAGACGTTCGGCAATCCCGAGTACTGCCCCCATGAGCAACGGGTCCAGCGGAGGGTCGGTGTAGGGGCGGGAACTGCGCTTCTTCCCGGGTCTGCCACGGAGGACTGTCGCACGGGCATGACGTTGCTCGGCATCCTGGTCGAGGGCTTCGGCGAGGGCTGGTGTTGCGGCGAAGGGCCGGGCCACCGGCCAGGACAGGAACACGAGACCGAGCAGGGCTCTTAGGTCGGCGAAGTAGTCGGCGGCGGGGATCAGCCAACCAACACACGGGGTCATCGCGGGGCCGACGGGCTCGAGCAGATCCTGAAGCCGCTGCTGAAGGCCAAGCAGGTGGTCCAGCGTACGTACGTCGGGAAGTTCGTCGGAGAGCGCGCCGTCAGGTTCGGCGAGCTGGGCACCGCAGGCGGGTTGGAGGCGCCCGACGGTGCGCGGGGCCGTGGTTGTCCGGCACTGGGTGGGATGCAGCTCTTCGTCCCAGGGACGAGCGATGATGCTATTCATCTCGACCGTGTGGACGGGTCGCCGGCAGGCGGGGCAACCAATTCGCAGCAGGCGGCGGTGCTTGGTGCAGGCGAAGACTGGTGGGAGGCGCCAGGAGCGTTGCCAGGATCCGCCGTGAAGTTGCTGGATCTGGCTTCCGTCCCCGACGAGACACTGCGGGCAGTAACGAGGGGTGCGGGTCAGTAGCCAGGCATTGTCGTTGACCATCCTCGCGGCGCTCTTGCGCGGGGTGAACTTCTCGCTCAGCGGCCCATATCGCTCGGCGAGCGAAGAAGTCAGAAGACAGCTGATCTCCTCCGGGGCGAGTTGGGTCGCTCGGGCGAAGGCCTGGATCTGCTCCGGTTCCAGGTGGTGCAGAAGCCGCATGGGAACGCGGAAGAGCACGTTCTCCTTGCGGTGGCCAGTCAGTCCTGTACGGATGGCGACGGCTCCGGGGGAAGTCCCGAGCCGGTGTGCGAGACGGAGGATGTAGCCGGCCAGCGTCTCATCGGGCAGTGGGTCGAGGCTGCGGGGCAGCGGGCGCATGGCCCCATGATGTTGTCTGCGTATCGACTCAGGGCCGCTTCCTCGCAGATTCCCCTCCTCACCACGAACACTCGATGCCCCTGGGGCCAGTGATGTCGGTGGGCTGCCATAGGGTCCGGTCCCATGACGATCCTGATGACGTACGGGGGACCCGGCGAGCCCGAAGGGCCGGTCACGCGAACCGGTGGGATACCCATGGCCCCGGCGGGGACGGCATGGCCTCACTGCTCGACGTGTGACGGGCCGATGCAGTTCCTGGCCCAGATCGTCCTGGATGATCTCGACCGCCCGATGGACTCGGGCAACAAGCAAGACTGCGGCGTCCTGGCGATCTTCATGTGCCAGAACGAGCCCGGTATGTGCGACGAGTGGAGCCCGATAGCCGGCGGCAACCGTGCCCTGCTGTTCCCCGCCGACGGGCTGGCGCCGATGTCCGCGCCCACCCTGGGTGAGAACGACGAGGGGGTGCTCCGCCTCGGCGTTGTCAGCGCTGTGACCCTGGTGCCCTCACCCGCAGCCGACTACTTCAGCGCACGTGAGGAGTGGGCCAGCCGTAGCGGAAATGAGCTGAGGAACGTCCTGGGACAGCTCGGCGGACAGCCCGACTGGCTTCAGGGTGACGAGACACCCCGGTGCCCGACCTGCACCCACCCCATGGAACTGGTCGCACAGTTCGAGAAAGGCCCGGACCACTCCACGGCCATGAACTTCGGCGGCTGTGGCACAGCGTTCGCCTTCACGTGCGCACCCTGTGTCCAGGCCGCCTTCCTCTGGCAGTGCTGACCGGGGAAGGAGAGACCGTGCCCGACGAGCTCATCCAAATCCTGGCCAAGGCCCTCGCCGACCTTGTGATCAGCATCGACCTCAGCGATGACGAGGACGTACCCCCGGATGTCGCCACGCGCTGGTTCGAAGACAGCGCCCATACCCTCGGTCACCTGACCGAGTCAGACCGCGACCGGCTCACCACTCTGTGGCACGACCTCGCCGACCACGAACCCAGCCCTGCCCGCCGCCGGGCCCTGCGCGAGCTGCCGGAAAGTTTCGGGCTCGACGACCGAGACTGAACCGGACGTTCCAACGACAGCCCGTACGAGCGTGAGCACGTTCGCGTGTAGGCCGATAGCGGTAACCCTGAAGGGCACTCCAGGTGGGGCTGCGTTCGTTAGTCTCACCACCAGAATCTCGGAGATAACCAGAGGGGTATCCATGGCAGTTGAGCGGATCTGGTTAGACGTTCCCTTCGCTGAGAAGGACGAGGCGAAGAAGGGCGGGGCACGCTGGGATCCTGCCGCCAAGCGCTGGTATGCGCCCCGCGGTGGGATGGCGGAGCTTCAGCGGTGGGCGCCCTCCCCTGATGTCCCCGACCTGCTGCCCGGTGAGGACCGGAGCCTCGGCAGTGGTCTCTTCGTTGACCTGGTGCCCAGCACATGCTGGTTCACCAACGTCCGCTCCTGCGTGGAGAAGAGGGACTGGGAACGGCTCCGTCGCATGATTACCAGCCGCGCCGGGCATCGCTGCGAGATCTGCGGGGCCGCCGAGGATCGTGAGGCCAAGCGGTGGCTGGAGGCCCACGAGCGGTGGATCTTCGACGACACGGCACGCGTACAGACCCTCAAGCGGCTGATCTGTCTGTGCACCGACTGCCACACGGTCACGCACTTCGGCTATGCGCAGGTCCGCGGGATTGAGGCCCAGGCCTTCGCGCATCTGGTGAAGGTCACCAGGATGAGCGAGTCACAGGCCCGACAGCACGTCAGGTCCGCCTTCGCGCTGTGGGAAAAGCGCTCGCAGATCGCCTGGAGCCTGGACCTGGGAATCCTTACGAACGCCGGGATCGCTCTCGCCCCGCCGCCAGAGGCGAAGGACCGTGCTCGCGTCGCGGAGGAGACCCTCCGTTCGGCCGGCGGCCCGGCCGTGCCCAGGCAATCCGGATCGGACTCGGCTATTCGTCGGATGCTGGGACTGCGCTGATCGCAGGGCGGTCGACGAGAGCTCGGCTTGATCTTGGTGCCACTCACTCGCCTGATGGTTCCTTCATGCCGTATCCACTCGGCTGATCCCCTGGGTTTCGATGCGCTGGCCCATGCGCGCGAACGCGCCCTTGTCCTGCCGTACGGCGAGGAGCACCACACTGGCCGGCCGGGACAGGCCGTTCAGGGCGCGGAGCTGGTATCCCACCACGTTCTCCACTCCCCTGGTCCGGGCGATGATCGGGGCCATGGCTTCGTGGCCCGCGGTCTCATCGGGGGCCGACAGCAGCCGTGCCGCAATGCCGAACACCGCTCCGGCGACGACCGGATCCACCGATGGATCGCTGAAGTGGTGCGAGGCCCGGCGCTGCTTGCCGATCGGGGCCCGGGACTTGGCGAATGCGGCATGTCGCCGCGCGGCCTCCCGGTCGACGAACGCAGCCAGGGCCGTCGTCTCGGTCAGGTCGCGCGCTTGTGGCCACGTCATGAAGATCAGCCCGCTCAGGGCCCGGAGATCGATGAAGTACTGGGCCGCTGGGATCATCCATCCGAAGCTGCCCGCCCACGTCGGCCCGTCCGGCGCCAGCAGTTTGTCGAAGTGGTACTGAAGTCTCAGCAGAGCAGCAACCGTGGCGGGTGCTTGCGGAGCACGGTCCACGCCCGCGCCGGCCAGCCTGGCGCCGCAAACCCTCTGGGTGGCGGGAGCCGTGGCCCGGCACTGAGCGGGATGAAGCCCTGCTTCGTGACCGCGAGCGATCAGGCCGCCCGTGCGTGTGGTGTTGACGTCCTGCCCACAGTGGGGACATCCGTTCAAGAGGAGCCGCTCGTGCCTCAGGCAGGCAAAGACGGGCGGCAGCCGCCACGACCGCCGCCAGGCGCCACCGTGGCGATCTTCGACCTCGGAACCGTTGCCTGCCAGGCAGGTGGGGCAGTACCGGGTCGTGCGAGTGAGAATCCAGCTGTTGTTGTGGAGCATCCCCGCCAGAGTCCGCGTCCTTGCCAACAGGTTGGAATTCAGTGGCCCGTAGCGGCTGCCCAGAGGGGCGGTCAGCAGTCGCCGGACCTCGTCGGATGTGAGGTTCGTCGTGCGCGCGAACGCGCTGAGGCGCTGATCGTCCAGGTTATGCAGGAGGCCCATGGGAATGCGGCGCGCACCCCCTTCCACCGTCGCAGGCCCCAGCCCCGTACGGGCCGCGATCTCCGCCGGCGAGGTGCCGAGCCGGTGCGCAAGCCGGAGGAGGTAGCCGTGAAGGGACTCGTCCTCCAGCGGGTCGAGGCTGCGTGGCAGGGGTCGGAGGCTGGCGTCAGGCATCGGCTGCCGGGCGACCGCCCTGGTCGTCGAAGACGGTGTTACGGCCACGTTTGCGGCGCTTGGACGGTGCGGCTTTCGTCTCGTCCTCCAGCACGGGGATCTCTCCGGAGGCCGCGTCCCGTCCTGGGATGTTGCCGAGGTTGATGGGGATCTCGTCAAGCAGGTTGACGGTCAGGTTCTCCTGGCCGTTCTCCATGGCCTTGGTGCAGCCGTCTTCGATGAGCCGTTTCAGTAGCCCGACGATGCCTTCGGTACGGCGGAACAGGTACTCGGGCATCGTCCCGTCGGTGAGCATCCCTGGCGCAGTGTGGAAGAGCCGCAGCTGGTCCTCGACTCCGGCGAGGTGGTTGACCCAGGCGGCGATGCCGTAAGGGGTGTCGTAGCGGAACGGGTTGAGGTTGATCATGTCGAAGCGGCGCTCGGTCTGGGTGGCCGCCTCGTCGTTGTAGCTCTTTCCGCGCTTGGCAGGAGACATCACCATCTGCCCGGTGCGCGGGTCGTGGCGTCCCTCCCGCAGGAGCCCGGAGCCGGGGATGTTGACGCCGATGAGGATGAGAGTGACGTTCAGGCTCATCAGGTCGCGGATGAGATCGAGGGTGTCCTGGTCGTCCTCGCGGTGCATTTTCAGGCGCGTGATGTCGTTCATTTTACCGACCACAGGAGCTCGGATACCGGCTCTGAACTGCGACGATTCATAGACTACATGTCCGTGAACGTGAGTTGGCGCTGATGCCGTAGCTCGTCTGGGTGGTCTCATGGGGCGGCCCGTCC
>NZ_JBWJVM010000146.1:0-7939 GCF_056428985.1 Streptomyces sp. CA189
CGAAGGCCCTCGGGGGCGGGGGCCTTCGCGTCAGCCTGCCCGGCCCCGGTCAGCCGAAGGCGGGCGCGTTGCGCTCGTAGACCAGCCGCAGGCCGATCAGGGTGAGCCAGGGCTCGTGGTCGTCGATGGCCTCGGCCTCGCCGAGGACGATCGGGGCCAGGCCGCCCGTGGCGATGACGCGGACGTCGTCCGGGACGCCGTTCGGGCCGGCCAGCTCCTTGGCCATCCGGTTCACGATCCCGTCGACCTGGCCCGCGAACCCGTAGACCACGCCCGACTGCATCGCCTCGACCGTGGACTTGCCGATGACGTTGCGCGGGCGGGCCAGCTCGATCTTGCGGAGCTGGGCGCCTCGGACGCCGAGGGCCTCCATGGAGATCTCGATGCCCGGGGAGATCACCCCGCCGACGTACTCGCCCTTGGCGGAGACCGCGTCGAAGGTGGTGGCCGTACCGAAGTCGACGACGATCGCGGGACCGCCGTAGAGCTCGGCGGCGGCGACCGCATTGACGATGCGGTCCGCGCCGACCTCCTTCGGGTTGTCCATCAGGATCGGTACGCCCGTCTTGGTGCCGGGCTCCACGATCACCGCCGGAACGTCGCCGTAGTACCGGCGGGTGACCTCGCGCAGCTCGTGCAGGACGGCCGGCACCGTGGAGCAGATCGCGATGCCGTGGATGCCGTCGCCCAGTTCGCTGCCGAGCATCGGGTGCATGCCCATCAGGCCCTGCATCAGCACGGCCATCTCGTCGGCCGTGCGGCGCGGGTCGGTCGAGACGCGCCAGTGCTCGACGATCTCGTCACCGTCGAACAGGCCAAGGACCGTATGGGAGTTGCCCACGTCGATGGTGAGGAGCATCGGCTACACCGCCTCGCGCAGATCGAGGCCGATGTCCAGGATCGGGGAGGAGTGGGTGAGCCCGCCGACGGCGAGGTAGTCGACGCCCGTCTCGGCGTAGGCGCGGGCGTTGTGCATGGTGAGGCGGCCCGAGGACTCCAGGACCGCGCGGCCGTGGACCAGCGCCACCGCTTCCTCGGTCTCGATGGGCGTGAAGTTGTCGAGCAGGATCAGGTCCGCGCCCGCGTCCAGGGCCTCGCGGACCTGCTGGAGGGTGTCCACCTCCACCTCGATGGGGAGGTCGGGGAACTGCTCGCGCACGGCCTTGAACGCCTCGCGGACCCCGCCCGCGGCGATCACGTGGTTGTCCTTCACCAGCGCCGCGTCCGAGAGCGACATCCGGTGGTTGACGCCGCCGCCGCAGCGGACCGCGTACTTCTCCAGGCAGCGCAGGCCCGGGGTGGTCTTGCGGGTGTCGCGGACCTTGGCCTTGGTGCCCTCCAGCTCGTCGGCCCAGGCGCGGGTGGCCGTGGCGATGCCGGACATCAGGCAGAGCAGGTTCAGCGCGCTGCGCTCGCCGGTGAGCAGGTCGCGGGTGCGGGCCCGTACGGAGAGCAGCACCTGGCCGGCCTCGACGGGGTCGCCGTCCTCGACGTGCCGCTCGACCTCGAACGTGTCGGTGCAGACCACGGAGAGGACGGCCTCGGCGACGCGCAGGCCGGCGACCGTGCCGGCCTCGCGCGCGGTGAAGTCGGCGGTGGCGACGGCGTCCTCGGGGACGGTGGCGACGGTGGTGACGTCGACCCCGCCGTCGAGGTCCTCGGAGATCGCCATGTGCGCGATGTCCTCGACCTCGATCGGGTCCAGGCCGGCGTCCACGAGCAGCTGGGCGAGCGCCGGGTCCAGGCCGGTCTCCTCGCCCTCGCCGCAGGCGCAGTCGTCGCCGCAGCCGCCGCCCTCGCTCTGGTCGAGGAGCGGGAGCTCGTCGTGTTCGTGGGTGGTGTGGTCGTGCTCGTGCGTGCTCACGGTTACCGCTCCAGGCTGTCGGTGCTGCGGGTGCTGTTGCTGTTGCTGGTGCTGTTGCTGTTGCTGGCGTCGCTGCTGTCGCTGTCGTCGCTGCTCAAGGGGATCCGTACGGACGGGAAGTCCGCCGAGTCCGTGGGGGTGACGACCAGGGCCCGCCGCTCGGTGTCCGACAGCCGGACGACCAGGTGGCGCCGCCAGTCGGCGTCGTCCCGGTCGGGGTGGTCCTCGCGCCAGTGGCAGCCGCGGGTCTCCGCGCGCCGCTGGGCGGCGGCGACCAGCACCCGGGCCACGCACAGGAGGTTGGTGGCCTCCCAGGTCTCGGTGCCGGGGACGGCCGTCTTGCCCCGGGTCTCCAGCTCCGTCAGCGCCGTCGCGTACAGGGCTTCGAGCGCGGCGGCGGCCCGGCTCAGCGACTCGGCGGAGCGGAGCACGCCCGCGCCGTCGGTCATGATGCGCTGGATCTCGTAGCGCGCCTCGGCGGGCTGGAGGGGGCCGGTGGCCGGGACGGGGATGCCGGGGCCGTTGCCCACGGGCGGGTTCCCGATGATGTCGTCGGCGATGCGCTCGGCGAAGACCAGGCCCTCCAGCAGGGAATTGGAGGCCAGCCGGTTCGCTCCGTGCACGCCGGTGCAGGCGACCTCGCCGCAGGCGTACAGCCCGGGGACGGTGGTGCGGCCGTGCAGGTCGGTCCGTACGCCGCCGGAGGCGTAGTGCGCGGCCGGGGCGACGGGGATCGGTTCGGTGACCGGGTCGATGCCGTGCGAGCGGCAGGCGGCGAGGATGGTCGGGAAGCGCTGCTCCCACATCTCGGCGCCGAAGTGCCGGGCGTCCAGGTACATGTGCTGGGTGCCCTGCTCCTGCATGCGGCGCATGATGCCCTTGGCGACGATGTCGCGGGGGGCGAGCTCGGCGAGCTCGTGCTGGCCGTTCATGAAGCGGACCCCGTCCGCGTCGACGAGGTGCGCGCCCTCGCCGCGGACGGCCTCCGACACCAGGGGCTGCTGGCCCTCGGCGTCGGCGCCGAGGAAGAGCACGGTGGGGTGGAACTGGACGAATTCGAGGTCGGAGACCTCGGCTCCGGCGCGCAGCGCGAGGGCCACCCCGTCGCCGGTGGAGACCGACGGGTTGGTGGTCGCGGAGAAGACCTGGCCCATGCCGCCGGTCGCGAGGATCACGGCGGGCGCGTGGACGGCGCCGACCCCGTCGTGCTGGCCCTCGCCCATGACGTGCAGGGTGACGCCCGCGGTACGGCCCTCGGCGTCCAGGAGCAGGTCCAGGACCAGGGCGTTCTCGACGGTCTCGATGCCGGCGTCCTGGACGGCCTCGACGAGCGCCCGGGAGATCTCGGCGCCGGTCGCGTCCCCGCCGGCGTGCGCGATGCGGCGGCGGTGGTGGCCGCCCTCGCGGGTCAGCTCGATCTCGCCGGTCTCGGCGGAGGTGTCGAAGACGGCGCCGGTCGCGATGAGGCGGCGTACGGCGTCGGGGCCCTCGGTGACCAGGAGCCGGACGGCGGCCTCGTCGCACAGGCCGGCGCCCGCGACCAGGGTGTCGTCGAGGTGCTGCTCGGGGGTGTCCCCGTCGCCGAGGGCGGCGGCGATGCCGCCCTGGGCCCAGCGGGTGGAACCGTCGTCGAGCCGGGCCTTGGTGACCACGACGGTACGGCGGCCCGCGGCGGCGCAGCGCAGCGCGGCGGTCAGTCCGGCGACTCCGGATCCGACGACCACGACATCGGCGTCGACGGACCAGCCGGGCGCCGGGGCGTGGAGCCGTATGCCGGTGCTGGTGCCCGCAGTCGCGGGGCCTCTGCCTGGGGTGCTCACGGTTGTGCTCCGAACTCCAATGGGATGTTGTCGATCAGCCGGGTCGCGCCCACCTTCGCGGCGACGGCCAGCACGGCCTGACCGGTGAAGCCGTGGCCGGCCTCGGTGAAGTCCTGGGGGTCCACCAGCGCCAGGTAGTCCAGTACGAGCGGCGGATCGTGGCGGCCCGCCTCCTCCAGGACGTGCCGCGCGGCGGCCCGTACGGCGTCCGGCAGCCCGGCGCCCGCCGCCGCGACGGCGTGCGCGTCGGCGGAGGCGCGGATCTCGCCGAGCCGGGCCAGGCCGGTGGCCCGCTCGTCGCCGTTCGGCGCTGCCTGCGCCTCGGCGCGGGCGCGCAGCGCGGCCTGCGCGGCGAGGCGGTCGCGGCCGGCGAACAGGGCGCGGGACAGGGCGAGGGCGGTGCCGCGTTCCTTGGCGGAGAGGTAGCGGTTGCGGGAGGACAGCGCGAGCCCGTCCGTCTCGCGGACGGTCGGTACGCCGACCACCTCCATGGGGAAGTTCAGGTCGGTCACCATGCGCCGGATGAGGGCCAGTTGCTGCGCGTCCTTCTGGCCGAAGAAGGCCAGGTCGGGGCGGGTGAGGTGGAGCAGCTTGGCGACGACGGTCAGCATGCCGTCGAAGTGGCCGGGGCGGGTGGCGCCTTCGAGGCGGCCTCCCATCGGGCCGGCGGTGATCCGGACCTGGGGGTCGCCGCCGGGGTAGACCTCGTCGACGGCCGGGGCGAACACGGCGTCGGCGCCGGCCTCTTCGGCGAGGGCCAGGTCGGCGTCGAGGGTGCGGGGGTAGCGGTCGAGGTCCTCGTTGGCCCCGAACTGGAGGGGGTTGACGAAGACCGTGACCACGACCTGGCCGGTGGGGCCGACGTGCGCGCGGGCGGTGCGGACCAGGGTGGCGTGGCCCTCGTGGAGGGCGCCCATGGTCATGACGACGGCGCGGCGGCCGGCGGTGGCCTCGGCGGCGGCGCGGGGCAGGCGGTGCAGTGCGTCTGCGGTGTCGAGGAGGATCACCGGTCGCCGCCTTCGGGGTCGGTTCCGTGGGGCCGGTCGAGGCCGCCGGGGCCGCCGGGGTTCAGGACCTCCTCGGCCAGTACCCCGAGGAGGTCCTCGGCGAGCTCCGGCTTGAGCAGTCCCTGTGCGAGGGCCCGGTCGGCGGTCGCACGGGCCATCGCGAGGTACCCGGCGACCGTGCCCGGGGCGTGCTTGCGCAGCTCCGAGACGTGCGCGGCGACGGTACCGGCGTCACCGCGGGCCACCGGGCCGGTCAGGGCGGCGTCACCGGAGCGCAGGGCGTTGTCCAGGGCCGCGCCGAGGAGCGGGCCGAGCATCCGGTTCGGGTGTTCGACGCCCGCCTTGCCCAGCAGTTCCATCGACTGGGCGACCAGGGTGACCAGGTGGTTCGCGCCGAGGGCGAGGGCCGCGTGGTAGAGCGGGCGGTTCACCTCGGCGATCCACTCGGGCTCCCCGCCCATCTCGATGACCAGGGCCTCGGCGGCGAGCCGCAGCTCGTCGGGGGCGGTCACCCCGAAGGAGCAGCCCGCGAGGCGCTGCACGTCGACCTCGGTGCCGGTGAAGGTCATCGCGGGGTGCAGGGCCAGCGGGAGCGCGCCCGCGCGGCGCGCGGGGTCCAGCACGGAGACCCCGTACCGCCCGGAGGTGTGGACGAGGAGCTGTCCGGGGCGGACCGCGCCGGTCTCGGCGAGGCCCTCCACCAGGGACGGCAGGGCGTCGTCGGGGACGGTCAGCAGGACGAGGTCGGAAGCCTGGAGGACCTGCGCGGGGGACACCACCGGCACGCCGGGCAGCATGCGCTCGGCCCTGCGGCGCGAGGCGTCGGAGACGCCGGACACGGCGACGGGCCGGTGCCCGGTCTGCTGCAGGGCACGGGCCAGCGCGGGGCCGACCCGGCCGGCTCCGACGACACCGACGGAGAGCCGGGCGGGGCGCTCCGCCTGGGGGGCTGTGTTCACGCGGGGGAGGCCTTCCGTTCCGTTCCGGTCCGCGGGGGGTACCGGACGATACGTCGCCATGCTAGCCCCTGGTGTGTGGGCCGGTCGGCGATGATCGGGGGATGAACCAGCACACGGAGCGGACGGCGGCCGCGGCCGCGGCGGAACGGGTCGCGGGGGCGGAGCCGGGCCCGGGGGCGGGAACGGGGACAGACCCGGCCGGGCACTCGGAGCAGGCCGCGGGCGCGGGGGCCGGGGCCGGCAGGAGCACAGGCACTGAACGGATCGCGGAACCGGACGCGGCGGCCGAACGGACCGCAGGTCCGACCCCGGCCCCACAGCGGGGCACGGACCCGCAAGGGAACCGCGCGGCCGGGCGAGTGACGGCCCCGCCCGAGACCACCGAACCGGACGCGGAGCGCCTCCCGGACGAGGCGGGGGCGCGGGCTGCGGACCAGGTGAGGGCGGCGAGCGCGCACGCGGACGCGGACCCGGTGACGGAACAGTGCGCGGCCGCAGACCAAGTTGCGGCGCAAGCCGCGGGTGCGGACGAGACCACCGAACCGAACTCGGAGCGCGTCCCGGACGCGGCCGGGGCGCCGGGCCGGGACGACGTGGCGGCGCGGGCTGCGGACCAGGTGACGGCGGCGAGCGCGCACGCGGACGCAGACCAGGTGACGGAACAGCGCGCGGCCACGCCCGAGACCACCGAACCGGACGCGGAGCGGGTCCCGGGCGAGGCGGGGGCGCCGGACGGGGACGACGTGGCGGCGCGGGCCGCGGAGGACGTGGCGGCGCGGATGGTGGTCGCCGGGCGGGCGGCATCGCGGAAGCTGTCGGGCAGTCTGCGGGAGGCCACGCTCGGGGAACTGCTGGCGGAGCTGGGCGGGCTGGCCCCGGACGCCGACGAGCCGGCCGACATCTACGGCAACGGCGTCGTGGAGCGGCTGGAGCGGCGGGTCGCGGAGCTGCTCGGCACCGAGGACGCGGCCTTCTTCCCGACCGGAACCATGGCCCAGCAGATCGCGCTGCGCTGCTGGGCCGGACGGACCGGGAACCCGGTGGTCGCCCTGCACCCGATGAGCCATCCGGAGCGGTGGGAGGGCGGCGCGCTGTCCGTCGTCTCGGGGCTGCGGACCGTCCACCCGACGGGCGAACCGCGCCAGCCGACCGCGTCCGAGCTCGCCGAGCTGCCGGAGCCGTTCGGGACGCTGATGCTGGAGCTTCCGCTGCGGGACGCGGGCTTCCTGCTCCCGACCTGGGAGGAGCTGTCGGCCCTGGTGGACACCGCCCGGGAACGGGACGCGGTGGTCCACTTCGACGGGGCCCGGCTGTGGGAGTCGACGGTCCACTTCGGCCGGTCGCTGCCGGAGATCGCGGCGCTGGCGGACTCCGTTTACGTCTCCTTCTACAAGTCCCTCGGTGGCCTCAGCGGGGCCGCCCTCGCCGGATCCGCGTCACTCGTGGCGGAGTCGAAGGTCTGGCGGCACCGGTACGGGGGCCAGATCTTCCGCCAGTTCCCGGCCGCGCTGTCCGCCCTGGCCGGGCTGGAACGGGAGCTGCCGGCGCTGCCCGCCTACGTGGCCAAGGCGCGGACGGTGGCATCCGCCCTGTCCTCGGCGCTCGCGGCGGCTCCGGAGGTCCCCTGGTTCCGGGTCCACCCGGAGGTTCCGCACACCCACCAGTTCCAGGTGTGGCTCCCCTACGACGCGGACCGCCTCACGGAGGCGGGCGTCCGCCTGGCGGAGGAGACGGGCACGGTCCTCTTCCGCCGCTGGTCCCCCGACGGCCCGCCGGGCCTGTCGGTGACGGAGGTCGAAGTCACCCGCCCGGGCCTGTCCTGGACGGAGCCCGAAGTCGCCACGGCGGTAGCCGCCTTCGTGGCCCGCCTGTAGCCCGGGGCGCTGGGAATGCCACCGGGCTCTGCCCGGACCCGGTCCTCAAACGCCGGACGGGCTGGGAAGGGGTCCCGGGCTGCGCCCGGACCCCCTGGGGCTCCGCCCCAGACCCCGGTCCTCAAACGCCGGACGGCTGAAAAGCCAAACCCCGGCGGCTGAAGAGACCCACCTCCGAACGGCTACAGAGACCCCCCTCGGGCGGCTGAAGAGACCCAACGCCGGACGGCTGTAGAGCCCCAAGCCACCGGGGAAGTGACCTAGACCGCCACCAGGGCTGTCTTTCGCCCGGCCGGGGCTCGTCCGCGCAGGGGACGGGGGCGGGGTGGGGTGTCGGCCTGGACGTAAAGCGTGATTTGTGGCGCACAAGAAGCCCGCCACTGTCGAAGTCGAGCAGAGGGCGCCTAAATCATGG
>NZ_JBWJVM010000147.1:0-7923 GCF_056428985.1 Streptomyces sp. CA189
TCCCGCGCGGCCCTCTCGGCGTCGGTCAAACCGCCGCCCTGCGCGTACCTCACAGCATCAGGGCTACCGGAACGACCCGGACGCTGTCAGGCGAACAGCCCCGACATCACCCAATCAAGTTCAGTAGTCGCCCGGCTCGCGGTCGTTTAGTCCGAGTTCCTTCGGCGGGATGTGGTCCGGGTCGATCTTCGGCGACGTCGAGACCTCCACCCCATCCAATCTCCGGTCCACCGTCACCACATTGTGCGAGCAATTCTGCGTGTATCCGTACTCGTTTGTGTTGTTGATGTCTTTGAGCCATGGATACTGGTCATCCAGAAAACCCTGTGCCTCCTCGGGCGTTACGGAATCAGCATGGATCGCTCTTTCTGTTACCTGATCCGTGGGCCTGTCGAGGTCTTTCCAGTCGGGAATATCGTGAGGAGTGCTTCCCGGTGCAACGGGTGCTTTGCCGCGCTCTCCGCACCCGCCTCCAGCGCTTCCTTCCCGACCCGCGCCCCGACCCGGGCTCCGCCCAGGCCCTTGGTGCCGATGAGTTCGGGGATCAGGCGGCCGAGACCTTCGCTCGGATCGTCCTTGAAGCTGTCGATGAAGGCGCCCGGGATGCGCTCCGGGTGGGCGGCGGTGGAGACGAGGCCGGCCAGGGTCGTGCTGACGCTCTGCGAGTACTCCGCCGGGTGCGTGAGGTTGTAGAAGTCCATCGGGTTGAGGCCGCGGACGAAGTTCAGCATCCCCGCGGTGCCCTTGGCCGCGCCGCCCACCACGTGGTTGAGCTCGACGGCCACGGCGCCCCCCTGGTCGAGGAACTCTGCCATCGCCCGTTCCCGCGGCGTCGGCTCGGCCGGGGCGAGCCGGGTGGCGGCCGCGACGGCCCGCTCGGCGGTGGTGGCCGCGTCGTCGCGCTGGCGGCGGGCCTCGGTGAGGACCTCCTGGGCCCGGCTGAGCTCCACCGTGCCCACGGTGGACTCGACGGGCGGGGGACCGGGGTCGCCGGCTCCGCTCCGTACGGCCGCGTTGAAGGCCTCGGCCTGCCTGGCGTACGTGTCCGCGGCGTCCTTGCGTGCCCTGACCGCCGCCCGGTGGAGCTCGATGGCGCCCAGGGCCTGTTCCTGTGCCCACTCGACCGTTTCCGCGTACCGGTTGAGTGCGCTGCCCGCGGCCTCGCACGCGTCGGCGGCGTGGAACCAGTCCGTCGGGTGCATCGCGAACTTCTCGCGGAAGGCATCGGCCGCGGCGCCCTTCCAGCGGCCGGAGTCCAGGGCCCGCATGCCCTGCCCGACCCGGTCGAAGGCCTTGTGGAAGTCCATGAGGTGCGCCGCGGACGCGCGGATCGCGGCCGCCTTGCCGTGGACGAGTTCGTTGGCCAGCTCGCTCTGGCCGAGCTGCTTCTCGCGTATCGAAACCCCGAGGCCGGAGGCGACCTCGTCGCCGAAGCCCTCGACCTTGTCCGCCCAGCCGTGCGCGCCGAGGCGGTCGAGGTCCGCCCCGACCACTTCGGTGGCCGCGTCGATGCCGTGGCCGATGACCTGCTTGGCGGAGTCCACGCCGCGGTCGAGCTGCTCGATGCCCTTGTCGAGGAGTCCACCCCAGTCCGGCATCAGTGCTCACCGACCGGCTGTGTTTCGGGGGCCGGGCCGGCCATGTCGTCGACCGCCCTGTCGACGTCGTCCCGGAGTCCGGCGACGTCGATGATCTGGTTGGACAGGAGCAGATCGGAGCTGTTCAGGTCCCGGATCGTGCCCTTCCAGGCTTCCCCGCTGTTCTCGGAGGCCCGGTCGTACGACTCCCGGCGGTAGTCCGCGTCCCGGATCTGCGTGTACGGATTCTCGGAAAGGACCTCGCCCCAGTCCTTGCCGACGACATCCGACTCGGATGCGTACGGATTGCCCAGCCCGGCGTTGGCCACCACCTTGAAGCTTCCCTGGATGTACTGGTCCTGCTCGTGCAGTGCCCCCGCCGACAGGCCGACCTTCGCCGCGAAGGCGTTGCCCTCCTGCACGAGGGAGCGGACCCCCCACTCCCAGCGCCCGCAGAAGGTGTCCAGGGCGGAGGTGAGCCCTTCGTGCCCGGTTTCCATCCCCGAGAGCGCGAGCCCGGAGAATCCGCGGCCCATGCTCGCCGTACCGACCAGCCCGAGCTCCTTCAGCTCGGCGAGCGTCTGCGTGATGCCCTGCGCGATCTGGCCCAGAGCCTCCTGCGAGGCGTCGAGATCCGCACCGTCCCCGCTCATGCCGCCGCCTCCCCGCCGAGCGCCGCCGCATCCGGCACGATCCCGCGCACGGGCGGGAAGACCGCGCCGTCAGGACCGGCCGCGTCCAGCGCGACCCCGCACGGGAAGTCCAGCGCCGGCATCACTTCGTCCAGGAGCCGTGCGCCGGCCATGGTCCGGTACGGCCATTCCCGCCCGGCCTCGCCGCGCGCCTCGGCGAAGCGGGCCAGCGTCTCCTCGCTCGTGAACGCGCAGATCCAGTCCAGGCCCCCGAGCCCGGCCGTCCACAGGCCGCCCCGGTCGTCGAAGGGCACCAGCACCACCCGGCCGCGGAAGTCCGCCAGCCGCTCCAGCGCCGCATCCCGTGCATCCGCCACCGGATCGGACTCCGCTACGGGAACCACCGCCGGGGCGGAGGCAGCCCGTCCGGCCGCCTCCGCCCGCAGTTGGGCCCACTCCTCGTCGAATCCCACCCCGGAGCCCCCTAGTTCGATCAGTCGAACAGACCCTTGTGCGGGGTCCCGGCGGGCCGACCGGGGTGTGGTCAGGGTGTGTCAGCCCTTGCTGACGGCCAGCAGGATCTCCGGGAGCTTGCGCACCACCGTCGGGGCGGCGAGGCGCAGGCCGGCCCAGGTGGCCAGCGTTCCCCAGGCCACGCCCAGGGGGAGCAGGACCCAGGCCAGGGACTTCTGGTCCGTGGCGCTGAAGTAGATGGCCAGGGTGATCACCGGGGAGCTGATCAGCGCCGAGACCACCATCCCGGCGAAGATGCCTCCGTACGCCAGGGCGCCCTGGCCCGGAGCGACGTTCTTGAAGGCCCCGTCCGTCGGGATCGAGTACGGGAAGCGGGCCGATGCGAGGGCTCCCGTGCACAGCATCGAGCCGAGCAGGGCCAGCGCCACTCCCAGGGCGCCGGGGAGGCCGGACCAGTCGCCGAGCAGGGCGGCCGTGACGGCGGCCACCACCGCGGTGAAGGGCACGGTGATCAGTGCGAGGGCGATGGCTCGGGCGCGCAGTTCCACGTAGGCGTCACGGGCGCTCGCAATGGTCTGCGCGACCATCCAGAACGCCGAGGTGTCCTGCCCGAACTGGTTGTACATCTGGACGCCGAGCATGCCCGAGGCGAAGCAGGCCAGGTACACCGAGCCGCCGCCCTGAAGGGCGTTGGCGACCGGGATGATCAGACCGATCGCCAGGGCCGACACCGCCGCCGCCTTGGTCTTGGGGTCACGCGCCATGTAGCGCAGCGAGCGCTGGACGGCCGCGCCCGTACGGTCGTCCGGCAGGAGCGACCAGACTCCGGCCGCGCCGTTCGCCGGCTTCTTCTTCTCCTTGGCCGCCGCGACCGTCGAACCGTCCGGGGTGACCATCAGCTTGGTCAGGCTGCGCTCCCAGAACCAGAGCAGCAGCCCGAGGGCCGCGACCGTGATGAGGAGCTGGGCGGCCGCGATCCCGTACGAGCCCTCGCTCGCGGAGTCCACCATCCCGACGGCCGTCGCGGGCGGCAGCCAGCGCACGACCGCCCCGGCCGGCTCCAGCCGTTCCAGGCCGCCGGTCTCGAACAGCTGCTGGGTGGCGAAGTTCGCCACCTGGGCGCCGACCGCGATCAGCAGGCCGCTGAGCAGTGCGAGGTCGCGTCCCTTGCGGCTGGTCAGCAGCCGGACGTTGGCGGTCGCCACCGCCCGGGCCAGCGCGACGCAGCCGACCAGCAGCAGCGGCACGGCCAGGACGGCGGCCACCGCGCCCGCCGCGCCCCGTGCGAGGGCGATCACCGAGCCGACGGCCAGGCACAGCGTGAACAGCGGTCCGATGCCGACGAGCGAGGAGGCCAGTAGGGCCCGTACGAGCGGACGGGGGCGCAGCGGCAGCATGGCCAGCCGGGTCGGGTCGAGCGTCTCGTCGCCGGTGGCGAAGAACAGCGGGACGAACGTCCAGCAGAGGGCGAGGACCGCCGCCAGCAGGACGACGACCGTGCCCGCGTGCGCGTTGCCGCGCAGCAGGGCGAGGCTGAGCGTGCCGATGAAGGCCATGACGAGGGCGAAGGCGAGGGCGCCGAAGTAGGCGGCCTTGCGCATCGGGGCGCCCTTGAGCCCGTTGCGCAGGAGGGACAGCTTGAGGCGGACGAAGATCGGCGTGATGTTGACGGACGCGGCCGCGGAGGCGGATGCGGCGGACCCGGACGGGGGCGCCGGAGCACGGGTGGGCGTCGGCGTGCTCATCGGACACCCGCCCCGGTACCCGCCCCGTTGCTCCCGCCGTTGGCCGCGGCCCCGCCGCCGAGCCAGTCCAGGGAGTCGCCCGCGGCCCGGCCGTGCGCCCCGACCAGCTCCAGGAACGCGGCCTGCAGCGAGGGCGCGTCACCCCGTACGTCGGCCAGCGTGCCCGCGGCGCGGATCCGGCCGGCGGCCATGACGGCCACCCAGTCGCACAGCGACTCGACGAGCTCCATGACGTGGGAGGAGAAGACGACCGTGGCTCCGGAGGAGGTGTAACGTTCCAGCACTCCGCGGATGGTCTGCGCGGACACCGGGTCCACGCCCTCGAACGGCTCGTCCAGGAACAGCACTTCGGGGTTGTGGAGCAGCGCGGCCGCCAGACCGATCTTCTTCCGCATGCCCGTCGAGTAGTCGACGATCAGCTTGTTCTGTGAACCGGCCAGGTCCAGGATCTCCAGGAGCTGCGTGGCCCGGCTGTCGGTTTCCGGGCCCGGCAGTCCCCGCAACCGGCCCATGTAGCCGAGCAGTTCCCGCCCGGAGAGCCGCTCGAAGAGCCGCAGCCCCTCCGGCAGCACGCCGATCCGGGACTTCACCCCCACCGGGTCCGCCCACACGTCGTGCCCGGCGACGATCACCCGGCCCATGTCCGGGCGCAGCAGCCCGGTCACCATCGACAGGGTGGTCGTCTTGCCCGCGCCGTTCGGCCCGACCAGGCCGATGAACTGCCCGGCCGGAAGCTCCAGATCGATCCCGGACACGGCCACCTGCTCGCCGAACCGCTTCCACAAACCCTCGACCCGCACGGCGGGTGCGGCGGACGGCGCGGGTCGCGCACCGCCACCCGGTCCACCCGTCCCGTCCGTCCCGCCCGTCGCAACGCCCTGGTCCGGCATGCGCCTGCCTCTCGTTCCGTTCCCCGTGTCCTGCTTTTCTCACCATAGGAGGAGGGGGAGAGGCGGAGCAGTTACTTATGTCATGAGTTTCCCTGTGGAGATGTCCGCTGGTCAGGGCCGGGTCACGGGGTGCGCCGGGCCCGTTCCGCCGCCGCCTCGCGCCCGCAGGCGTAGGCCAGTGCGTCGATCAGCTCCTCCACGTCCGGCAGCCACCGGTTCGCGGCCGTCGGAGGCTGCGCCCACTGCACCGAACCGCGGCCGCCGATGCGGGTCGGCGGCGCGGCCACGTACTCGCCCTCGCCGCGCGCGGCCAGGTCGAGTTGGGCGGGCTGCCAGCCGATCTTGCGCAGCAGGTCGGGCACCTTCGCCCCGGCGCCGGGCAGGACGAAGAACAGCATCCGCCCCGCCGGGTTGGCGATCACCGGTCCGAGGGTGCGCTGCATGCGCTGGAGCCGGGCCAGCGCCAGGAAACCGGCCGCGTCCGGGACGTCGAGGGCGTCGAAGGTACGGCCGGTGGGCAGCAGGATGGCGGCCTTCGGGTTCTTCCCCCAGAGCCGCCTGACCTGCACGGCGCTGCCCGAGGCCTGCGAGGCCCAGTCCTTCCCCGCCGCGTGCGCGCCGGGCACGGGGCATTCCGCGGCCCCGCACGAGCACTGCTCCCGCCCCTCGCCGGACTCCAGCCAGGTGCCGGCGAAGACATCCCAGTGCCGTTCTTCCGTGTACCGCACGGCATGGTCCAGCAGCGGCTCACTGCGCTGCAGGGGGATGGGCGCGGTCTCCGTGACTCCGATGGTCTCTTCCACGTGCAGCACAACTCTTGCGGTCACGGGGGGTTACGGGCGTAAACCGGCTGGGCTGCGGAGCATCGATCCTGCATGCGGGGCGCATCGGTGCATCGCGGGGGGCGCGTGGGAGGCCGGGGCGCCGGAGGTGGGTAGCGACAGGACGCAATGGGGAAGATTCCCCGCACATCAGGCGGGAAGTGATCATTCGAACGATCACCCGCGTCTCTGGGGGTTTTCATGGCAGCCAGGCCTCTCGTCGCCCGCCAGCCGAACGAACGGCTGCAGGCGCTCATCCAGGAAGCCGGGTGCTCCAATGCCGGGCTCGCCCGGCGCGTCAACATGTGCGGGGCCGAACACGGTCTCGACCTCCGCTACGACAAGACCTCCGTGGCCCGCTGGCTGCGCGGCCAGCAGCCGCGCGGCCGGGCTCCGGGGATCATCGCCGAGGCGCTGGGCCGCAAACTCGGCCGGACCGTCACCATCGACGAGATCGGCATGGCCAACGGCAAGAACCTCGCCTCGGGGGTGGGCCTGCAGTTCTCTCCGACCGTCATCGGGGCGATCGAGCAGGTCAGCGAGTTGTGGCGGAGCGACGTGGGCCGGCGCGACTTCCTGTCGGGGTCGAGCGTGGCCTCCTCGGCGCTGGTCGAGCCCAGCCGCGACTGGCTGATCACCGGGGCCGACCCGCAGGTCGCGCGCAGCGGCGGCTCCCGGGTCGGGATGTCGGACGTGGAGGCGGTACGGGCCACCACGCAGGCGTTGAAGGACCTCGACCACCGCTTCGGCAGCGGGCACGTGCGCCCGGTGGTCGTGCACTACCTCAACTCGGTGGTCTCCGGCCTGATCGGCGGTGCGTACCGGGAGCCGGTCGGGCGGGCCCTGTTCGCGGCGGTCGCCCGACTGACCGAGCTGGCGGGCTACATGGCGGTGGACACCGGCCAGCCGGGCCTGGCCCAGCGCTACTACATCCAGGCCCTGCGGCTCGCGCAGGCCGCGGGCGACCGGGCGTACGGGGGCTACGTCCTGGCGGCGTCGATGAGCCACCTGGCGGCGGAGCTGGGGAACCCGAGGGAGATCGCGCAGCTCGCGAGAGCGGCACAGGAGGGCACCCGGGGCCAGGTCACCCCCCGGGTGGAGGCGATGTTCTACGCGGCGGAGGCGCGGGGGCACGCGCTGCTCGGTGACGCGCGGTCGACGGCGGTGCTTTCCTCGCGGGCGGTGACGGCGCTGGAGCGGGCGGAGCCGGAGTCGGGGGACGACCCGGAGTGGATCCGGCACTTCGACGCGGCGTACCTCGCGGACGAACTGGCGCACTGCCATCGGGACCTGGGGCAGGCCGACGCGGCGGCGAAACGGGCGGAGGAGGTCCTCCGGGACCTCCCGGCGGGCAAGGCGCGGCGGCGGGCGATCGGGTTGCTGCTGTTGGCGGCGGCGCGGGTGCAGCAGCGTGAGGTGGAAGCCGCCTGCCAGACGGCGACGCAGGCGGCGGAGGTCCTGTCGGGCATCCGCTCCCACCGCGGGGCGGTGTACCTGGAGGACTTCCGCACCCGCCTGGACCCGTACCGGGAGGAGCCGGCGGCCCGTGAATTCGCCGCCCGCCTGGAGCCGGTGTCCTGACCTGCGGCGCCGTTGCCGGGGACCGGTCCCCGGGCCCCTGCGCCTCAAACGCCGGCGGGGCTGGGGTGTGGTCGGTGTCTGTATGGCTGCGGGTGGGGGACGGTGCCGGGGGCGGGGTGGGGTGTCGGCCTGGACTGCATGATTTAGGCGCCCTGTGCGCAGCTTCGACAGGGTTCGGGGTGTTGCTGCGCCACAAATCACGC
>NZ_JBWJVM010000148.1:0-7712 GCF_056428985.1 Streptomyces sp. CA189
ACTCCAGGACCTGCTGCGGTGCTGGACCGGCATCTGCACCACCTGTCACCGCCCCCTGCCCGAGACCACCCACCTGCGCGAACGCACCAGACCCAGCACGACCTAACGCAGTCCTACTAGTGCTGTGGCCGGAAAGGTTTGCCGGGTCGCGGTGTCCGGTGCGGTGCAGCGCAAGGCGGAGGACCGCGACTCGTACTGGACGTACCGGAGTGGTCCGACAACGCGGCGAGGTGCCGTGCCGGGCGCCGTGACACGGTGAACCTTTCCGGTCACAGCACTAGGCGTGCGGGGGCCGGGACACGGCCGCGGGGCCGGTCCACGGCCGACGGGGCCTCCCGTCCGGCCAATCGATGATCGAAAAGCCCTGCCGTCATCAACTTCCGGCCATGTCCCGGCCCGGAATCAGCCAATGCGTGGATGGGTCGGCGGGCAGTGATCCCCGTCACGACCGGCCCGTCACACCGGGCCGTCACGACCGGCCCGTCACACCGGGCCGTCACGACCGGCCCGTCACACCGGGCCGTCACGACCGGCCCGTTCCGCCGGGGCGGAAGCCGGTCCGGTGACGGGATGCCCCACCACCCTCGCCTCGGGCTCAGCGTGCCGAGAGCGTGGCCGGCGTCGGACCGTCCGGGCGCACCGTGATGCTGTAGGCGGCCTTGTCCGGGACGGACCGGAAGGCCGGCACATGGGCCGGCAGCAGGTGTTCCAGCAACACCGTCGACTCGCGCAGCGCGAACTGCAGCCCGAGGCAGGCCCGGGGACCGATGCCGAAGGGCACGTACCCGCCCGGGACGGCCGGCCGGCCGCCCGGCGCGATGAAGCGCAGCGGGTCGAAGCGCTCGGGATCGGGCCACAGCGCCGGGTCGCGGTGCGCGAGATAGGGGCAGACGACCACATCGGTGCCCGCCTCTACGGCGTAGCCCGCCAGGACGTCGTCCTCGACGGCGTGCCGGGGCAGGATCCAGGCGGAGGGGTACAGCCGCAGCGTCTCGTTGACCAGGGCCTGGATCGCCTCCCGGCGCTCCGCCGAGCCCTCGCCGCCCGCCGCGAGAGCCCACGCGCGGGCCTCGGGATGACGGTCGAGGAGCAGGTACAGCCAGGTCAGCGTGGTGGCCGTGGTCTCGTGCCCGGCGACCAGCAGCGTGACCAGCTCGTCGCGGATCAGCCGGTCGGTGTACTCGGGCCGCTCGGCGGACGCCTCCACCAGCAGGTGCAGCAGCCCCGGCCCGTCGGGACCCGCGGAGCCCCGGCGGGCGGCGGCGATGGCGTGGTGGGCCACGGCGTCGATTCTGGCCAGATCGGCGGCGACCGCCTCCCCGGCGCCGGCGGAACCGGAGGGCAGCGTCGGCAGCGCCGCCACCACGGCCGCGACGGAGCCCAGTTCGCGGTCGGTGTCCGCGTCCAGCGGGTGGCCGGTCAGGGAGCGCCAGATGGTGTCGAGGGCGAAGCGCCGCATCTCCTCGCCGACGTCGAAGACCTGCCCGGTACGGGCGTACGCGGCCCAGCGCCCGGCGGCGGTCCGCGCGGCCTCGGCGATCCGCTGCTCGTAGCGGCGCATCCCGGTCCCCGTGAACTGGGACTGCAGGAGCCGCCGTTGGCGCTTCCACGCCTCGCCGGTCGCGGAGAGCACGCCCTCGCCGACCAACAGCCGGGCGCGGTGCGAGCGTTTCACGTAGCGCTGCGGATGCAGGGCCAGTACGTGCTGGATGGCCCCCGGATCGGTCACCAGTACGGTCGGCCGGCCCTCCGACCCGCTGGTCGACCCGCCTCCCGGACCGTCCCCGAGCCGGAACGCCCCGACCCCGCCGAGCCGTCCGCACACCTCGGCCAGCAGCTCGACGAGCTCGCCTCCCCCCGCGCTCCACCGTTCCACGACGGAGGGGTCCAGCTCGGGGACCGGGGGAGTGAGGCGGCCCACGGGACCGGCTTCGATGGCCATCGGTGTTCCCCTGTTCGTCCGTTCGTCGGCTGGGATCCGCCCGCGCCGGGGCGGAGGCAGCACGGACTGTACGGGACCGGGAACGGGCGGGGGTCGGCCTTCGGCCAGGCGGCACGCCGTCCCGGACGGACCCGCGACGTGCCCTACGCCGGGCGGGTGTACCTCCGGCCCGCCTCCGGGCCGTGGCGGGAGCCGGGCCGTTGGATGGGGGGTCCGGGGGGATCGTGGCCAGGGTCCGGGGCGCGCGTTCGGCTGTGGATCGGTTCCTGAGGAGTGGAGATGGGTCCGTTCTCGGCGGAGGGGGCGCGGGACGCGCTGAACCGCACCCAGGCCGCGATGCTGCTGCCCGCGGTACTCGTGGGCGCCGGTTCGGGACTCGGCGCGGTGGGCTTCCGCTGGCTGATCGAGGTCTTCACCCGGGCGCTGTCCGGCCACGACGACTACTCCTCCGCCGGCCACGCCGACAACCCGTACGTACCTTGGCTCGGACCGTACTTCGTCCTCCTCGCGCCCGTGGTCGCGGGCGCGCTCTACGGGCCGCTCGTCTACCGCTACGCCAAGGAGGCGCGTGGCCACGGAGTCCCCGAGGTGATGTACGCGGTCGCCCGCCAGGGTGGCCGGATCCCGCCCCGGGTCGCGGTGGTGAAATCGCTCGCGTCCGCGCTGTGCATCGGCGGCGGCGGTTCCGTGGGCCGCGAAGGCCCCATCGTCCAGATCGGGGCCGCCCTCGGCTCCACCGCCGGATCCCTCCTGCGCGTGCGCGAGGAACGGATGAAGCTGCTGGTCGCTTGCGGCGCGGCCGGTGGCATCGCCGCCACCTTCAACGCGCCCCTGGCCGGGGTCTTCTTCTCGATGGAACTGATCCTGCGCGATTTCACGGCCCGCGCCTTCGGCCTGGTGGCCGTCTCCGCGGTCACCGCCAGCGTGATCGGCCGCGAAGTCCTCGGCGACGAACGGTTCCTGGACCTGGCGCCGGTGAACGCCGGCCACCTGGCCTCGTACGCCCTGTACGTACTCCTCGGCGCGGTGGCCGGGGCCGTCGGGGTGCTCTTCACCAAGGTGCTGTACGGGGTGGAAGACCTCTGCGACTCCGTATGGCACGGCCCCGAGTGGCTCCGCCCGGCGGCCGGCGGCATCGTGCTGGGCGCGATCCTGCTGGCTCTCCCCGAGATGTACGGGGTCGGCTACCCGGTCCTCGGCAAGGCCGCGGTGGGCGGGTACGCGATCGGATTCCTGCTCGTCCTGCTCGTCGGCAAGATCATCGCGTGCAGCGTCACCATCGGGATCGGGGGCTCGGGAGGTGTCTTCGCCCCCAGCCTCTTCGTCGGCGCCATGCTCGGCAGCGCCTTCGGACAGACGATGGACCACCTCGCACCCGGAGTGACCGGCTCGGCCACGACCTACGCCGTCATCGGCATGGGCGCGGTCTTCGCCGGTTCGGCCCGCGCGCCGATCACCGCCGTCGTCATCATCTACGAGCTGACCGGCGAGTACGGCATCATCCTGCCGCTGATGGCCGCCGTCGCCGTCGCCACCGGAGTCAGCCACGCCCTCAGCCGGGACACCGTCTACACGGCCAAACTCCGCCGCCGCGGGGTCGACTTGGACCTCACCGGCCCGGCCGCGATCGAGGTGCGGACCGCCATGGGACCGCCGCCGCCCGCGCTCGCGCCCGGCACCGGACTGCGTGAGGCCATCACGGCGATGATCGAGGCGGGCGTCGGCCGTCTCCCGCTCGTCGACCGCCACGGCCACTACGCGGGTTCGGTCGGCGCGCCCGCCCTCTCCCAGGCCCTGCACGGAGGACGCTCCGAGAACACGCCCGTCGAGGCGCTACGGGATCACCCGCCCGCCCTGCTCGCCGGCCAGTCCCTGCAGGAAGCGCTGCCGCTCCTCGCCGCGAGCGAGGGCGACGGACTCCCGGTCCTCGACGAGGAACGGCTCCGCCTCCTGGGATGGGTCTCCCACCGCTCGGCCCTGCTGGCCCTGCACCCGCCCTCTCAGTCAGTGCCCTGACCTGCGGTCACACGGGTGGGGAGAGCAGTGCGCGAACCCAGTCGGGATCGGGGTTGGTGTGGGGCAGGCCGGCCACGATGACGGTGGGCACGGTCTCGTCGCCGTCGTTGGCTTCCCTCGCCGCCGCGGCTCCTGCCGGGTCGCGCCAGATGTCGACCCAGTGCAGTTGGCGGGCACCGCGGCCGAGCCGGATGCGCAGTCGTATGCAGTACGTGCAGCCCGGCCGCCACAAGACGACCGGCCGGCCGTCGGCCGCACTGCGGCGCCGCGCCTCCAGCGCCGTGACCGGCCTCGGGAAGACCAGGGGCGAGTGCCCGCCCGCGAGCACCACGAACACCAGCAGGAGCAAGGCGGCCGTGGCGCGGCTGCCCGTGAACAACAGGCCTGCCGCGACGGCCGAACCGCAGAGCACGAGCAGCGCGGGCAGGATCCAGGATCGCGTCATGGACACCGAGGCTATCGCCCGCTCGTGGACGGCCTGACCGGCTCACTCCCCGCCGGGCAGCCGCTCGCGCACCCGGCGCATGATCTCGGCGCGCTGGCCGGACCGGAGGGCGCCGGGGCACTCGTGCCCGCCCCACGCGGCGCCGCCCATGGCGTGGACGCCCAGACCGGGCTGGTCCGGGCGCTCGCTGACGGCCGGCGGCCAGCCGTGCGAGCCGGCGCCCCAGGCGTAGATGCGGGCGACGGCGTCGACCTGGGCCTCCGTCAGCGACCGGGTGGCGAAACCGGAGGTCTCGACCGAGGCCCACGACCCGTTGCCCTCCACCTGCGCCCAGGCCCGGTCCAGTACGGACACGTACTGCTCCGTCTCCCCGTCCCGGGAGACCCAGAAGTGCGAGGAGGTCTTGATCCCGGGGGTGTTGAACCGCTCGTACAGAGAGCCCTCGCCCTCCTGGACATGGAGCACGAGCCCGCGCTGCGCGTCGCGTTCGCCGGGGACGAAGTTGCGCTCCAGGGGGATCCTCGACACCCCGGGCATCCATCCGGATGCGGCGGGGGCAGTGGGCGAGGCCTCGGGCGTTCCCGCTCCCTTGTTCCGGCCGCGGTCGTCGGCGCCCGGTACGGAGCCGCCGGACCCGGCGGCCAGCAGGGAGCCGGCGGCCGTGGTGAGGAACAGGGCGCCGCCGCCGGCGAGCAGACGCCGCCTCGACGGAGACGGGGGGCCGGGGGTGTTGGGGCTCATGAGGGGTGTCCGGTTCTTGGTGGTGCGTGTGTGCCATACGTGGGGGAGTGGCTGATTCTTCGGGGCGCTCATGATGGGGGCGTGATCGTTTGATGATCGTTTGACGACGGGTGCCGGCCCGGGCCCGGGCCCGGCCCGACGGATTGTGACGAACTGGTCATCCAGCGCGCATCACCTGCGCATATGCGGCACGGAGACTGACCGCTGATCCAGAACGGCACGAGCAAGGCGGTGTACGGCATGACGGCGGTACCGGTGGAGGGCGAAACGCCCGGCGCGACGAACGACGAGCACCCGGCGAGGACGGCCGGCGCGCACGACGCGCACACACCGGCTCCCGCCGAGCGGCCCACCCCCGACCCCGAACCCGAACCTCGGCCGGGTCAGGAGCCGCGCACGGTGCCCGCTCCGAGGGCGGTTCGCGGGGTGACGGCTTCGTCCGCTTCCGCGCCCGCTTCCGCGCCGGAGCCCGGGGCCGAGCTCGCGGTCGTGTCCGGGTCCGGGTCCGAGCCAGAGGTCGTACCCACGGTCGAGTCCGAGTCCGAGTCCGGGTCCGATCCCGTGCCCGGGGCCGGGGCCGGGGCGGCGTCCGGGCCTTCGTCCGTGCGTGCGGCCGTTCCCTCGCCCGGCTCTCCGGTCGAGCTTGAGGTCGCGTCCGCTCCCGAGCCGGAAACGGGCCCGGGCCCGGGCGCTGACCAGGTGCCGGACACGACGCCGGCAGCCGGAACCGGCGCTGGTACCGGTACCAGCGCCGGCACCCGTCCTGAGTCGGACTCCGAGAGGACGAGCACGTTCCTCGCGCTCAAGCCGCTGGACGAGGCTCCCGCGCCGCGGGTGCCGGCATGGGCGTCGGTCTCAGGGGAAGGCCCCGCGCCGGTACGCGTACGACCCGACCCGGCCGCGCCGACGGCGGCGTATGCCCCGGCTTCGGGAACGGTTCCGGCTCCGGGCTCCATCCCGGTTCAGGGAAGCGTTCCGACTCCGGGACCTGCGCCCGTCCGGGCGTGGGGCGCCGTCCCGACTGCTCCGGTACCCGCCCCGGCTCCCGGAACCGCCCCGGCTCCGGGTACGGCTCCCGCTCCGGGGGCCGCCCCCGCCCAGGTGCCCGCCCCCACCCCCGAGGGGACCACCGAGCAGCCGTTGCCCGCGCTCGATCTGCTCGCGCAGCTCACCAACACCCCGCCGCCGCCCGCGACTCCCGGCCGGACGGTGGCCCGGCGGGTGCGGATCTGGGTGCCGCCGCTGCTCCTGCTGGTCGCCGTACTGGCCGTCGTACAGGCGTTCCGGCCGCTGCCCGACGCCGTCCTCACCCGTGGGGACACCGCCTCCTCCGTCACCCTCGACGGCCGGTTCGAGGTGCCCTGGCCGGAGAAGGGCCAGGCCGCCGTACGGATCGGCGGCGCGGGCGACGTGGGGACGTTCGGGGAGCAGAAGCCCGTGCCGACGGCCAGCGTCGCCAAGGTCATGACGGCCTACGTGATCCTCAAGAACCACCCGCTGAAGAAGGACGAGGACGGCCCGCAGATCGAGGTCGACGCCAAGGCCGTCGCGGACGGCACCTCGGAGAGCGAATCGCGCATCACGGGTCTGACGGCCGGCACCCGCTTCTCCCAGCAGAACATGCTGAAGATGCTGATGATCCCCTCGGGCAACAACATCGCCCGCCTGCTGGCCCGTTGGGACACCGGAAGCGATTCCGAGGCCGCGTTCGTGGAGAAGATGAACGCCGAGGCCAAGGCGCTCGGCATGACCTCCACCACGTACACCGACCCGAGCGGGCTCGACGCCAAGACCGTGAGCACCGCCGTCGATCAGCTGAAACTGGCCGAGGAGGTCATGAAGTTCGACGCGTTCCGGGCGATCGTCCAGCTTCCCAACGCCGCCGTCCCGGGCCTGCCGGAGAAGCTCATCAACAACAACGACGACCTGCTCATCGCCGGACTCAGCATCAAGGGCATCAAGACCGGCTCCAGTTCCGCGGCCGGCGGCGCGCTCATGTGGGCGGCGTACAAGACGGTGGGCGACAAGACCCCGCTGATCCTCGGCACGATGCTCGACCAGCGCGTCACCGGCGCCGACCCCAGCGGCTCCAACAGCCTGATCCTGGTCAAGCAGAACAGCAAGAAGGTCATCGAGGCCGTCCGCGCGGCGCTGACCTCGGCCGGCGCGGTCAAGAAGGGCCAGGTCGTCGGCTACGTCGACGACGGGCTCGGCACCCGGACCCCGGTGGTGGCCACCCGGGACACGGCCGTCGTCGCCGTCCCGGGCCAGCGGCTCGACCTGAGCCTGGCCGTCGGCGAGAAGGGACTCCCCGAGGAGGCGCCGGCCGGGACCGAGATCGGGGTCCTGACCATCGGCACCGGGCCGGGTGCCCAGACGGTCCCCGTGGCACTGCGGACGGACCTGTCCGCACCGTCCCTCGGCGCGAAACTCGTACGCCTCCGCTAGATGATTGATTCCGAGGTCAGTGGTCGTAGGCGGTCAGTGATCGGATGACGGGTCCACCGGTCTTGTGGTTGTGCCAGATCGCGGCGGTCAGGGCGAGGAGTCGTTGCAGGACTCGGACGG
>NZ_JBWJVM010000149.1:0-7429 GCF_056428985.1 Streptomyces sp. CA189
TGCATGATGGGACGGCAGGCACGGATCCCCCGGTGATCATGAAGCGTAGAGAACTCCATGATCGGGCGAACCGTGCCTGCCCTACTACTGCCGCCCAGTCGGGCACCTACTGGCGGACGTTCTTAGCCCACTTGCGGCCAGTGTCCTGCCGCTGCCGGGTGACCTTCTTGTGCAGCTTCGCCGCCTGCCGTCGCGCCTCCCGATACCCGTTGGACTGCTTTTTGCCCTGCGGACAGCGGCGGCGCGCCATCATCCGCTGATACCGGGCCAGCCTCACCGCGGCCTTCTTGCCGTGCTCCGGGTGCGGGAGGTCATGGGAGTCGCTGGTCGTCGTAGCAGTCGCCGTCACACCCCAGTCGATACCGATGACCGCACCGGTAGAGGGCAGTGGTTCATTCTCTGTGGGTACGACGAACGAGCAGTACCAGTGGCCGACAGTGTCCCGGTAGACCCGCACGGACGACGGGTCAGAGGGAAGATCCCGTGACCACACAACCGTCAGCACGATCCCACCCGCCAGATGCAGACGACCATCCTTCAGCCGGAACCCGCGCTTCGTGTAGTTGAGGCTCGGATCGGCGTCGCGCTTCCTCTTCCACCCGGGCATCCCAGCCCGCCCGCGCACCGGCACCCGGTCCTTGATGTCCTTCTGCGCCTTCGCCCGCGACTTCCCGAAGTCCCGGATCAACTGCTGCTGCGGAACACTCGCCCCCTCCCGCAGCCAGGGAGTGCGGTTGCGGGCCTCGGTCAGCATCCGGTCGAGCTGCGCCGGACCGCATGTGGGCCGGTCCCCTCCACTGCCGCCGCCCCCGATGCCGTCACCACACCAACGTAGAACCGCAGCACACCACACGGCCCGGAACGCGGACACCCCACCCGAACGAGTGACCGACCAGGCAGAAGGCGAATCGCCCGCCAGTAGGGGTGAGGGCTCCGTCGTCAGAGAGGGACGGGGTTACGTGCTCGCCGGCACCAGGATGACGGCCGTCCCGTACGCGCACACCTCGGTGCCGACGTCGGCGGCGTCGGTCACGTCGAAGCGCATCATCAGCACGGCGTTCGCGCCGCGCGCCTTCGCCTGTTCGATGAGGCGTTCCATGGCCTGGTTGCGGGTCTCCACCAGGGTCTTGGTGAGACCCTTCAGCTCGCCGCCGATCATCGATTTCAGGCCCGCGCCGATCTGGCTGCCCAGATGGCGGGAGCGCACGGTGAGGCCGAAGACCTCTCCGATGACCTGCTCGACCCGGTAGCCGGGAACGTCGTTCGTCGTCACCACCATGACACCGGTCTGCTGCGCGCCGGGGCCGCCGCCGTAATCCTCGATACCCATGGCATCCACTCTGGCGGCGCCGCGCGGTGCCCGCATCCGGAGGACGGAGCCGCAGCTCCGGAGCAGCCGGACGGCACCCCGGCCGGCCTCGTATATTGCGCATATCGGGCTAAGTCACGGTGCGTCAGCCGGACCACCCGGCCCTCCGTCGCCATAGTCGTCCCTGGCAACCGCCTGGTTGCCGCCCCGTGCCGCGTTCGCGGCCGGGCGGACGTCTTCTCGGAGGAGCCGGCTCATGCTGAAGCCCACCAGGACCATCCTCGCCCTCACAGCCGGAAGCCTGGTGCTCGGTCTGGGCGGGGCGGGCACGGCCGTCGCGGCCGATCACTCGGCGCCCCGCGGCCCGGTCCTGACGACCCCCGTCGACGACGAGGAAGACGACTACGGCCGGGACGACGAGTACGGCAACCGCAAGCACGCCCGCGGCGTCGTCATCTCGCGCGGCCCGCTGACCGTCCGCAGCAGGCCGACCACCCACTCCCACAAGGTGGGCCGGGTGCACCCGCACGAGAAGCTCGCCATCGAGTGCAAGACGCGCGGCGAACGGGTCGACGGGAACAACATCTGGTACCTGCTGGAGGAGCGGGACGGGCGCGACGAGCAGGACTCCATGGACGAGGACCGCAAGAACGCGATGACCCCGAAGTCGGCGAAGGCCGCCAAGGACCGCGGCGACCGCTGGGTCTCGGCACGCTACGTCAAGAACTTCAACGAGGTCCGCTACTGCCGCTCCTAGGCGCCGTCCCGCGGGGTGGGCCGGTACACGCCACCCCGCCCCGCCCCGCGGCGAGACCTACGGCCGCATCTCCGGGCGTACGGTCCGCGGTCCCACGCACCGCGCACCGTACGCCCGTACCCGTGTCCGCAGTTCCCGGTCCGCCGTGACCACGACGCAGCCGCCGCGCTCCGCGCAGGCGGCCGCCAGCTCCACGATCCGGTCGTCGCCGCTGCCCGGCGCCTCGTCCACCCGTACGCCCGGCACCGACGCGACGCCCCGGGCCGCTCCTTCGACGACGAGGACGATCTCCTCGCCCTCGTCGCGCAGCGCCAGCCGGTCGCGCAGCCGCTCGGCAGCGCCGCGCCGGTCCCGCCACCAGCCGTCGGGCACGGACCCGACGACGTTGGCACCGTCCACGATCAGTACGTTCGGCTCGTCCACCGCCCCAGTATGGCGAGCCGGCGGGCGGTCTCCGTCCTAGAAGTCGCCGTAGTTCACCTGCCAGGTGGGCAAGCCCATCCGGCGCCAGATGGCCACCACGCGGTCGCGGTCGTCCAGGGAGACCCGGACCGCGTACCGGTCGCGTACGTGCGCGTTGAACAGCTCCGCCTTCACGATGTCGTCGCGGCGCGTGTCGCCCGCCGCCCGCATCCACAGCTCGTCGTACGGGACTTCGTGCTCCCGCAGCCAGGCCTCGGTCGGCTCCCGGTGCTCCTCCCCGCGCCCGGACAGCAGCACGATGGCGTCGCCGTCGGCCCGCCGGAAGGAGTCCAGCGCGTCGCGCACCGGCGTGTTCAGCGTGTCCAGGCCGCAGCGCGAGAAGTCGTACGGATTGCGGTCCCCGGTCATCGCGAGCGTGCCGTCGATATCGCACATCACCGCCGTGGGCAGCGCCGGGTCGGGGACGTACGGGGACACGTCCGGCTGGTCGTTGAGCCAGTCCGCGGTGAGCCGCCAGCCGCCCTTCTTGGCCTTCGCGTGCTTGTCCGCGAGTATCCGGATGATCTCCTCGCCGACCTGGCGCTCGCGGGCGGCGTCCCGTCGCAGGCACTCCTCCACGGGCACGCCGGTGTAGTCGTGCACGACGAAGGTGGCCCGTCCCGCTACGGCCGCCTTGAGCCGCTTGGGGATGTACGAGGTCAGGTGGGTGTTGTCGACGACCACGTCGAAACCGCCCTCGACGGCCGCGCTGACGGCCGCGTCCTGGATGTCCAGCACGGTCTGCTCGTGCTTGTACGAGCGCCCGCGCTCCGGGTCCGGCACGTCGAGCATGGCCCGCAGGTCGTCGAGGTTGACGCGGCGCATCCGGCCGCCGGACTCCGCCTGGAGGGCGCGCGCGGCGGTGGTCTTCCCGGAGGCCGGCAGACCCGTCATGACGTGGACCACCGGAAGCGCGGGGGGCGCGGCCGGGGACGCGGGGGTCTCGGTTTCGGGTGCTTCGGACACGGGTTCAGTTCTCCTCGTCGTTCGTGAAGGGGTCGGACGTCTCGGGCCGCACCTGCCGCCAGGTGACGAGCTCGGTCGTCCTGCCGTCGAGGCGCTGGAACAGCGCGCCGCGGATCCCGCTGTCGCGGATCCCCTTGGCGGCGCGCGCGAACGCGCCCCGGTCGGCGGCCAGGTGGGCCAGCGAGGCGTACGCCTCGTCGATGGCGCGCTCGCGGAGCGCGGCCTCGGCCTCCAGGCGTTCGATCACCGAGCGCACCCAGTGGTCGAACTCGTCGGGCACCTGTTCCAGCAGTGCGTCGAGCGGCTTGCCGCCCGAGGCCTCGATGTCGGCGACGCTGCAGTTCAGGCCCTGGGCGAGCTGCTTGAGGGGCAGGCCCGCGAACCGCTGGATGCCGTGCCCGCGCCAGATGTCCCGCTCGGTCACGCCGGTGAGCACCTTGTGGAGGCGTACGTACTCGGCGATCTTGGCCTTGGCCCGGACACCCGAGGCGAAGCGCAGGACGAAGCCCTCGGCGTCGGTACCGGTCGCGGCGGCCCCGCCGGGCAGGGTGCTGGAGCCGGTCAGCGCGAGCAGTTCTCCGAGGGGCATGGCGGGCCATACGGTGACCACGGAGCCGATGCCCTGCCAGTGGACGGCGGCTTCGGCGAGCGGCACCTCGGTGGCGTCCGTTCCGTACGCGGCGAGCAGGACCAGGTCGCGGCGGTCCCCGTAGTCCACGACGATACGGTTCTGCGGGTACAGGATCTCCGCGAGGTAGGTGGTGCCGGGGACCAGCCCGGAGGTGTCCCGTCCGTCGAGGCGGCGCTGCGCCCAGACGGCCTGGGCGCTGGTGAAGGAACCCCTGGACGCGGCCCGCCACTTCCCGGCGTAGTGGAAGAGGACCCCAAGACTGCCGTCGACCTTGTCGTACACCTCGAACGGCTCGTCCGGCAGGGCCGGTGCGTACGGCCGGCCCGACGCGTGCTCGCCGACGTTGAAGAACTTGGGCAGCGGCAGCGCGACGACCGCGCCGGTGACGTCGTCGGCGACGAGTCCGCGGCAGCGCGTGGTGACCTGGTTCCAGACCTGCTCGTACTGGGCGGTCCGGGTGTAGGTGTAGAGGGACAGCGGCAGCTCGGGGTGGGCCTTGCGGGCCACGTATCCGGCGTCGATGGCCTCGGTCAGCGCCTGCGCGGGCATCAGGTCGTGCAGAGTCAGGCGGTCCTGGCTCATGGGGTCCTCCCGGTTCGAGATGCCTCATTCTCGGGTGCGGGAGGCCCTGGCCGAAACCGAATATCGGCTCGTCAGCGCGGGTCCAACGTCCCTTTCGGGCCCGCGCCGCCCACCCGGTTGATGTCCCGGGGCCGCAGGATCCGCTGGGTGCCCGCGTCGCCGGGCCCGGCCGCGGCAACGGCGATCATGGCGCGGCCCAGGGCCCCGGTGGTGGTCACGAGGTGCGGTGCGAAGCGCCGCAGGACCGGGAAGAGCGGTGCGGTGACGGCGTACCCGGCGCGGTAGAGCGGGGTCTTGGACTGAATGCCGCGGTCCTGCTGCACGATCCCCGGCCGGAACATGTACGCCTCGAAGGGCAGCTTCAGCAGGTCGTTCTCGGTCTTCCCCTTGACCCGGGCCCACATGGAGCGGCCGCTCTCGGTGCTGTCGGTGCCCTCGCCGGATACGTAGGCGAAGGTCAGCCGCGGGTTGGCGGCGGCGAGGGGGCGGGCGGCGGCGAGCGTCAGATCGTAGGTGATCCGCCGGTACTCCTCCTCCTTCATGCGGAAGGAGGAGATGCCGAGGCAGAAGAAGCACGCGTCGTACGAGGCCAGGTCCAGGCCGGACTCCGACAGGTCGGTCGGATCGGCCCGGACGAGCTCGCGCAGCTTGGGGTGGCTGACGGCGAGGGGGGTGCGGCCGATGGCGAGGACGCTTTCGACGGACTCGTCGCGCAGGCACTCGCGCAGCACGCCCCGGCCGATCATGCCGGTCGCGCCGAAGAGGATGACGTTCACGGGTCCACCCTAGGCCGTCTCTTTCGGATTTTGCCGGTCAGGCCCGGCTCAATGGGAGACGCACAGCTCGTTGCCCTCGGGGTCTGCGAGGGTGGTCCAGGTGGAGGGGCCCTGGCTGCCTTCGTGCAGGTGCCGGGCCCCCTTGGCGAGGAGCCGCTCCACCAGGGCCCGTGGGTCGTCCTCGCCGGTGCGGACGTCGAGGTGGACGCGGTTCTTGACGGTCTTGGGCTCCTCGATGAACTGGAAGAGGATGCGGGGGGCCCGTTCGAGGCCCTCGGGGTGGCGGATCCCCTGGCCCGCCTTCCAGACGAGGACGCCCCGGTGCGTGGTGGTGTCCTCCTCGGTCGCCCTCCCGGCGGCGATCATTTCGCGGATGAACTCCTCGTCGCCGGACTCGACTTCCCATCCGAGGGCCTCGGCCCACCAGTCGGCGAGGGCGTGCGGTGTGGCGGAGTCCACGGTGATCTGAAACGTGTAGGCCATGCGGCGACCCTACCCGCGGGGCTCCCTGGATCCGCGGCAGGAAGCGCCGTCGGGTCGCGGCGCGAGGGGGGAACTTCCGCGCCGGGGGCCCCGGTTCGAAGGCCGGCCGTCGGACCCCCTGCGGGTCGCTCCTCCGCGCGTGCGCCCGGCGTCGCTAGCATGTCCGAGGGCGAAGCCCCCTTCCGCTCCACCCCGTTCCCGGGTGCGCGAGCCCCTCCGCTCCCGCCCGTCGCGGACCTGCCCGCGCGATGACCAGAGGTACCCCATGGCCTCCACCCCACCCCGGCGGCGCGGGATCCTGCGCCCGCTGGCCGCGCGGCTGTTCCCGCCGGACGGGGCGGGCGCGGAGTCTCCCCACGGGGTGCTGCCGCCGCTGCTGATCGTCCTCACCTTCGTCAGCGGCGTGGTCGACGCGGTGAGCTACCTGGGCCTCGGCCACGTCTTCGTGGCCAACATGACGGGCAACGTGGTCTTCCTCGGCTTCGCGATCGCCGGGGACCGCTCGCTGTCCGCCCCGGATTCCCTGCTGGCCGTCGGCGCCTTCCTGGCCGGGGCGGCGGCAGCCGGCCGGCTGCGGCGGACCACCGAGGCGGCCCGGATGTTCGCGCCGCTGGTGGCGGCGCAGACCGTCCTGGTGGGCGGGGCGCTCACCCTGACCGCGCTCGGCGCCGGGCCGCCGGGGGTCATCGCCCTGCTCGCCCTCGGCATGGGTCTGCAGAACGCCGTCGTGCACCGGCTCGCCGTCCCCGATCTGACCACCACCGTCGTCACCAGGGCCCTGACCGGGCTGGCGGCCGATTCGTGGGGGCCGGGGCCGCTGCGCCGCCTCGTGACGGTCGCGGCCCTGCTGCTCGGAGCCCTCACCGGTGGTTGGCTGACGCTCCGTCATGGGACGCTGTGGGCACTGGCCTTGGCCGTGGTCCTGCTGGCCTGCGTAGCGCTCTCCCCGCGATGGGACGGCACCGGACGGCAGTCGTAGGAGCAGGGCCCGCCGCGGGTGCGCGTCGGCCGGCGCGTTACGCCGGGCCCGGCGAGCGGGGTGCACAGCGCGCATGTCCCAGCCACCCGCCGGGCCCGTACGCCCTTCCCGGCCGCGCGCGGGGACAATTCCCGTCGGGCGATGCGCAGGCGGTGACACGCGGCCGTCGATGCGCAGACGTCGATACGCGGCCGTCGATACCGAGACGCCTCCGTAGGCGGCCTTTCGGCGGCGGCACTTCACCTCCGGCCTTTGGACTCTGGCCTTTCGACTCCGTCCTTTCGGCGGCGGCCTTTCCACGATGGCGTTCCGGTCTCGGTATTCCAATCCCCCATCCCTCTCCCCCGCCATCCCCCGGCGCTACTGAACTTGATTGGGTGATGTCGGGGCTGTTCGCCTGACAGCGTCCGGGTCGTTCCGGTAGCCCTGATGCTGTGAGGTACGCGCAGGGCGGCGGTTTGACCGACGCCGAGAGGGCCGCGCG
>NZ_JBWJVM010000150.1:0-6801 GCF_056428985.1 Streptomyces sp. CA189
CCTCTCCCTCTCCCTCTCCCTCTCCCTCTCCCTCTCCCTCTCCCCCCGCAGCCGGGTCTCCTGCCGCGTCCCCGCCGAAGACCACGCCTTCTTCCCCCGCGCCGGTATCGACGCCGTCACGCCCCGTTCCTTCATCGACGTCCCCCTCGCCTTCTGCCTCTCCTTCCCGCTCCGCCTCCGCAGAGGCGGATTACTGGACCGCTGAGCGGATGGGCCGGGCCAAGCCGGTCGGCACCCAGCCGGTCCAGGAGAACCCCGTAGCCCGGGGCATGGCCGCCGCCGCCCCTGCGGGCACGCCCACGGCCACCCACTTCGAAGGACTCCCGATGGTCGGGACGTTCTTCTTCCAGGGCACCCCGGTCAGCGGTGACAGCACCTACTGCAGCGGCAGCGTCGTGCGCAGCAAGGGCAAGAGCCTGGTGCTCACCGCGGGCCACTGTGGGACCCAGCTGAGAACGTCGACGAACCGCATCTTCGTGCCGCAGTACCGCTATGGTCTCGGCTCGGGCGATCAGCCCTGGGGCGTCTTCCCCGTCCGCGACGTCTACATGGACCCCCGGTACGAGAACAAGGGGCGGGGACCGACCTCCGACCTCGACTTCGCCTTCATCACGGTCGGCACGAACGCCAAGGGCGCCGTGGAGAACGTCACGGGGGCGCTCACCTTCACGCCCGCGACGACGTACGAGCACAACGTGACGGTGGTCGGATACCCGTCCAGCGGCAAGCTCAACAGTGCGCACAAGGCCATCCGCTGCGATGTACCCACCACCCGGCTGTACGGGTTCCGGCAGATGAAGATGGAGTGCGGCGGGTTCCACGCCGGCGTCTCCGGCGGCCCGTGGATCAAGGGATTCAACCCGAAGACGAACACCGGACAGGTGATCGGTAACGTCGGCGGCGTCGGCGGCGGTGGCGACGTCGACTGGATCTCGTACTCGCCTCTCTACGGCAAGGACGCGCAGGACCTCTACAACGACGCGAACAACGGAATCGGTGCGGGCAAGGTCCACCGTCCGACCCCCTACCAGGGCGTGACGGACGGCCCGGTCCTGCCGGGCAGCGGGGCGACCTGGAAGCACGCCAAGCAGATAGCCTCCGGCGACTTCTCGGGCAGCGGACGCAGCGACATGCTCGTCGTGTGGACCGACGGCGAGGCCACTCTCTACCCCGGTGACGGCAGCGGCGGCTTCCGCCCGGAACGGCAGCTGCTGGCGCCGAACGCGGGCTGGAAGTCGGCCGTCACCATCACCGCGGGGGACTTCACCGGCTCCAACCAGTTCGACCTCATGGTCCGCTGGGCCGACGGCAGGCTGAGTCTGCACGGCGATGTCGGCTCCAACGGGCTGGGCGGCGGCACCGAAATGGCACCGTCCGGGTCCATCTGGAGCCACGCCACCCAGATCGCCGCCGGCCGGTTCAACGCCACGACCTACGTCACCGACCTGATGGTGCGCTGGTCCGACGGAGAACTCAGCCTCTACACCAACGTCGGCGCGGGCACTCTGGGCCAGGAGTACAAGCTGAAGGACCCCAACAGCACCTGGAAGGACGCCACCTTGCTGACCGCCGGGCAGTTCTCCGGCAACCAGAAATGGGACCTGATGGTCCGCTGGTCCAGCGGCGAACTCGACAACTACGTCGGCACCACCACCGGCGGTCTGGGCAGCGAGCAGCGGGTCCACGGCCCCAACAAGACCTGGACCCACAGCGTGGTCATGACCACCGGACAGTTCACCGGAGACGGTCTCACCAACGACCTGATCATCCGCTGGAGCGATGGCGAGACCACCATGTACCGCGACACCCGCATGAACAGCCTCGGCACCGAACGAATGCTCGTACCACCGGCCTGATCCCTACAAAAGATGTGACCGGATTTCGAACCAGGTCCGATACCTCCCCGCCCCGCACCGAACTACCAGATCCGCCAAAGGGTCTGGAAGAGAAGGTTCCGAGGCGGGCGGGGAGGCCGGAGAACGGCTCTGCCGAGTAGCCGGAGGGAGTCTCACCCTCCGGCTCTCACAGAACCGTGCGTAACAGTCTCCCGTTACACGGCTCTTGTCGTTCTGATCATCAGACCGTCACAGCGCTGGCGGTGGGGATGAGGCGCCAGTGCGCGAACATGCGGGGGTATCGCTGGGCGATCTCCTGCATCTTCGCGATGGCCTTCCGCTTGGCCGCGAGCCGTTTGTACTTCTGGCGGATCCAGCGCACCAGGTAGGCATTGATACGCATCACGAAGGGGATCAGTTCCCACGGCCTGAAGCGGCTGTAGTAGTTGATCCAGCCCGCCACGACCGGGTTGATCCTGCGGGCGAGCTCCTGGAAGGACAGGTCCGAGCGGGTGTGCAGGCGCCAGGACCGCAGCTCCCACCCCATTCTCTTCAGGGCTTCCTTGCTGACCGCCGGCTCGAACGACAGGAATAGGTTCCCGCGTCGGCTCCGGTTCTTCCTGGCGCGGAACGTGTACCCGAGGAAGGTGAACGCCGTGTGCTCGTAAGAGCCGCGGCGACTACCGTCCTTGCCGTAGACGATCCGGGTCTTGTCCGGGTGCAGCTGCAACCCGACCTCGACCATCCTGTCTGTGAGCGCGGCCAACACCTGGCGGGCCTGGCGCTCGGTGACGCAGTGCAGCACCGCGTCGTCCGCATAGCGTTCGAACCAGACGGACGGGAACTCCCGGTCCATCCAGACATCGAACGCATAGTGCAGAAACAGGTTCGCCAGCACGGGAGACACCGGGGCCCCTTGCGGGGTTCCGCGCTCCCGCTCCAGCAGGGATCCGTCGGGCATCGCGAGCGGTGCTTCGAGCCACCGCCGCACATACAATCTCACCCAAACGGCGTCGGTGTGCGCTTGCACCGCCTTGACCAGCAGGTCCCAGGGCACGCTGTCGAAGAACTTGGCGATGTCGAACTCCACCACCCAGTCCCGCTTCCAGCAACGCTCCCGGCATTTCCCTACCGCATCCAAAGCGGACCGTCCAGGCCGGTATCCGAAGCTATCCGGGTGGAAAACAGGCTCCACCCTTCGCATCAGATGCCGGGCCACAACGGTCTGAGCCACACGGTCGGCAACAGCGGGAATGCCGAGCATTCTCGTGCCACCGCCATGCGGCTTGGGAATCGCCACCGCACGCACCGGAGGCGGGAAGTACGAACCCGACGACATTCGATTCCAGACCTTATACAGATTGTTTTTCAGGTCCTTCTCGAAGTCGGCGATGCTCTGCCCGTCCACGCCGGGTGCACCCTTGTTAGCCCTGACTTCCCCCCACGCCTCCTTGACTTCCCACTTCGAAATATCAAACGGCTTGATCTGAGACTTCAACTGGCCCACCGAACTCCTCCCGGGCACTGCCCGGTTGATGCGATCAACACAGTCACGAACGACCCGGCCCCTTCGCTCCACCCCCGTTACAGGGGCTTCACCACTACTACGAGCCGGTCCGCCAGCAGGTCCCACGTCGGTACTCGACCCCTCGCAGTGTCCGCTGCTTGGGGCACTCCCTCTCGTCGCCGCTGCACGGCGGGCAGTATCGGGACCTGCCTTCTCCTGTTCCATGCGGAAGCCGCAGACCGGACTCACGTCACCTACATGCCGGACACCACCTGGCCAATAGACGGGCACCCGCCAGGTTCATCCCGGAGTTCAGATCACACCCCGGTTTCGATGTCGTCTGTTTTGCTTTCGACACGTCAGCAGCGATTCACTTGCGTTCGTCTTCCCGGTCCCCACCTGACGTCTCTTACGACGCCTTTTCCTCATCGCTCACCACGACGGTCTTCAGCCAACGCAGCATGAGGCGGTTTGAAGCCTCCCCCCGCAGGGCGACTCCGAAGGGCCACAAAACCTTCATCATCCGCACAGCACCATTTCCAGAAGCAGTCCTACAACCAACTCCCTTTCATGTTCAGGACACAAGTACTGCGCAAACACCCACTGGCCGGGTCGCGGTCACCACAGGGGCAACACAGGGGAAACCGCAGGGGTAGGTGTAGAGGGCACGGCAGGCATACCCGCCGGGCGGGACGCGCCGCCCTGTCCGGCGGGCACGCCAGCTGGACGCGGTCCTGACACCTGACGCCGACACCGCCGCTCGCGGCGACATCCGGCCCCCGGGCCACGCCAGGAGGGGGCGGAGCGCATCAGACGCCAGGACCCGGGACCGCCCCGGGGGGAAACCCGGGGATGGATGATCCCCCCGGGGCGACGTGCATCCCTGCCCTGTCAACGACCGGACACGCCACCGGTTCCGGGCAAGACCCGCCGGATGCAAACTTCGCCGTCTACGCATCCGGCCGACGCGAATCCGCCGGCCCCGAAAACGTAGGCGCGCCCGTGCCCGCGCGAGAGACTGCCGCCGGGGTTCAGGCGGTGGGCGCGGGCGGCTGGACGCCGAGCTGGACCGCCGCCAGGGCGACCGCCTCCGCGACGGAAAGCCCTTCCCCGCCATCCCGGCCCGCCTCGGCCCGCAACCGGTCCGCCCGCACAGCCAGCCGCCGCGCGAGCTCACCCTGGACATCATTCAGGCTCCGGCAGCCACGCCGCCGCCCAGCATAGTGATCCACCCGGCCACGGTAAAAGCCCACCGCCCCGCGCGCGAGCGAAGACGCGCGCCCTGGACCATCCGCACCCCACGGTGGTGACGGTGAAGAGGAACCCGCGGGCGGCTGCTCCCGGTCGAGGTGACCACGGTCATCTCGATATGGGGCACCGGACCTGACCCCGACCACCGACCCGAGCCGTCCCGCACGCGAGACACCGGCCCGCGCGCAGGCGTCCACGTCGGGACAGACGAGCGGGCGCCCGACCGCGGCTGCGGCGCGCCCGCGCGGCCACAGGCAGGCACGGCCGCGCGGGAGCCGACACGGAAAGGCGCGGCACCGGGTGCCGGCCCGTACGCGTACGTACGCGTATAGGGGCCGCATTCGTTCGCCCGGAGCGGCGGATGAAAAAATCAGCCGAACCCCGCCACATCACCACGTCAGACGCGCAGAACCCCGGAAACCCCCGGGGCCGGATCGATGTGGTTGATACGTCATCGCAGGTCACCACGGGTTGCTAATGCGGCGGAGGACCGTGTTGATGACGCTCCACCGGCTGGCTGACACAAGCGCACTGCAGCGGCCGCGGTCCGGTCGCCGGGCCTCGACAGCATCTGCCTTGGCCGCATGGTGTGCAAGGTTCAGTGGACGGTGGCTTGGGGCGGCAGCAGGGGGTGCTGGGTCCGCTGGCGGGCGGCCACACTGGCCATCCGGCTCCGGTGTGCCGCTATGCCGTACTCGGCAGGGGTGCTTGCCGTCAGTTCCCCATGAAGGTTCTGGATCGCCTGGTCGAGGGCAAGGGCCAGGCGTGGGCGTTTACGGCCGCGGATCACGGCGATGGTCTGAGTGCTCGTCTGAAGACGGCTCGCCAGGAAGCTCGTGGGCCAGCCCTGCTCCGAGAGATCCTGCAGGCACGTGGCGCTTCTGTCGGAGGAGACCAGCCCCGGACGGCGGCGCCGTCCGGATATACCAGCCAGGGGTATACCCAGGATCGCTTCGGCGGTGGCGCGGTGGATGAGAGGGCGTTTCATCCCTTTGTTTCATCCCAGATTGCCGGGTTGAGGATGGTTCATGCGCCTCGCCATGTGAGGGTGGATTCCTGGGTGAGTCTGCGGGTCATGAGGTTGATCATCGCGAGGTGGATCATGGCTTCGGAGCGGTGTGCGTGTGCTTCGTAGTCGCGGGCCAGGCGACGGTGGTTCATGAGCCAGCCGAGGGTTCTCTCGACGGTCCAACGGCGGGGCAGGACCGTAAATCCCCTGGTGGCGGGGTCGCGGCGGACGATGTGCATGTCGATGCCGAGGGTGGCGGCGTGCTCGACGAGGTGCTGGCGGTAGCCGCCGTCGGCCCAGGTCTTGCGGATGGTGGGGTGTTCGGTGGCGACCCGTTCGATGAGGGTCTGGCCGGCGATGGAGTCCTGCACGCTCGCGGCGGTGACCGTGACTGCGAGGAGGAGTCCGACGGTGTCGATGACGATGCTCCGCTTCCGTCCGACGATCTTCTTGCCGGCGTCGATGCCCTGCTCGCAGGCGGGGACGTTGGTGGAGGTTTTGATGCTCTGGGAGTCGATGACGCAGGCGGTCGGTTCCTCCTCGCGGCCCTCCTGCCTGCGGACTTGGCGGCGCAGGAGGGTGTTCAGCTGGTCGAAGACGCCTTCTTCCTGCCAGCGGGCGAAGTACGCGTAAACGGTGTTCCAGTGCGGGTAGTCGTGCGGAAGGTAACGCCAGGGAATCCCGGTCCGGTTCACATAGAGAACCGCGTCGAGAAGACTCCGCAGGTCGTGGTCGGGCGGCCGGCCGATGTCCAGGCCGCGGCCGCGGCGCTCGCACCGCCAGGCGGTAAGGACCGGCTCGACCAGCTCCCACCGGGCATCGGACAGATCGCTGGGGTATCGGCGGCGTTCAGGCATGATTCCGGGCTACCCAGCCGGCCCCGGCGCTCGGACCAGCGCCCGAAGCACACGGCGCGAAACCCGGCGCCTTGGGATGAAACAGGAGGAGGGAGAGCAAGACGCCCGCCTGGCAGCCACTTTCGCATCATGAACCACACCAACCCCAGCAGCCCCGACCGACCACAAACCCATACCAGCCTAAAAGACCTCAATAAAGCGCTAAACGCCCTCTGAGAGGGCGTTAAGAGATTGTATGTGCCGATATGCAGGTTTCGCGGCTGCCAGGTTTGAGGTGTTTACCCCTTACGCGCCCCATCGCGCCCGTGAAGCTGTCGACTCGGACGTCCGTTTGCTCCGCTC
>NZ_JBWJVM010000151.1:0-6764 GCF_056428985.1 Streptomyces sp. CA189
CGCCGATGGTACTGCAGGGGGGACCCTGTGGGAGAGTAGGACGCCGCCGAACAATCATTGTGGGAAAGCCCCGCACCAGCCCTTATAGGGTTCGGTGCGGGGCTTTTCTGCGTTTACGGACCGGTGCCTGCTCAGCTGCCGGCGCCGCGTGCACGACGCCGACCAGTCCTATTGCCGGGGCCGCCAGACGTAGCGGACGTCGGGCTCGTGCTCCTCATTGCGGAGCCCGTCGGTACGTTCAACCGCGATGAACCCGTGCCGCTCGTAGAACCGTTGCGCCGGTCCGTTGACCTGGAACGTCCACAGCCCGAGTCCCTCCGGCCGCTGCTGCTTGGCCAAGGCCACGAACCGGTCGCCCAGGCCCCTGCCCCGCCACGACGGATCCAGGTAGAGCTGCTCCATTTCCTCGCCGTCGAGTACGAGGAGCCCTACGACGGAGCCGCGTGCCGCTGCGATCCAGGTCTCGTACCGCGGCACGACCACGGAGGAGAACCAGTCCCGTACCTCGTCATCGCCGTGCGCAAGACGCACGGTCGGCAGCGCGGCCTTGAAAGAACGCAGCCACATGTCGGCCATGTCGCCCGCATCAGAGTCGGCGGCCCGCTGGAACACAACCTCAGCACTGTTCACAGCGCGCGACTATCGCAGACGCGTGCCCCTGCCGCATCCGGATTTGCAGCGTGGCCCGCCACTGGAGCAGATGGCCTGCCAGCGTCGCACCATACGGGGCGGTGGCGTCGGAAACGTGTGTGACAAGGCCGCGAGCCTTTGGCACGATCGCTCAGCTGTCCTTGTTCTCGCTGCCCGCTCCTGGAGGAACGCCACGGACGTCAACTACGAGCTTGCTCCGGCCCGGTTGCCGTGGTCGGCCGTCGATCCCGACCTGATCGCCTTCGACTGGGACGATGACGAGTCCTCCGAGGTCTCCGCGACGATCGCCTCGATGGTTCCTCCTGCCGGTGCCGGGTGGGAAGAGAAACATCGCTTCACCAAAGAGGTCACGGCGCTTCTGGCCGCCCGATACGGCCGATGGGTCTGCGGATGGCATTGGGCGGTCGGCGAGGGCGGCGGTGGTGGCGTCGTCGGCAGTTGGTGCTGTGCTTCCGACTCCGTCGGCGAGCCCGCTGCGACGGCTGCCAACGTGGTCGCGTCGCTGCTGGAGTGGCGCGACTGGCTGGAGGATCTGGCCGAGCGGTTCGCGCGATTGGCGCCGCCCGCCGGGATGGACGCCCAGGCGCGCAGTTGGCACCTGGAACGGGCGGCGACCCGACTGGTGACAGTGGTAGTGGACCGCACGGGTGCCGAATGCGGCTGGTACGGGCTCTGTCACACCGTGCTCACCTGGTTCCTCTCTTCCACGGGCATGGGGCCGGAGACGGCGAAGCACGCGGTCGACACCGCGATCGGTGGACGGTTCAAGAGCTGGGCGGAACCGCCTCGGACTTTGATCGACTCCGTGGGTGAGGATTTCGCCGTAGGCCTGACCGGAGAGCGGCCTTACCGTGACCGCTGACGCCTTGGCTGCCTGGTGCCATGTCAGGAACCAGGTCGACTGGGCTTCGGCGGCGGTCGGTGAGACGCCGGCCCCGGTCGAGACGACGGTGGACGGCCTCCGCACCTGGTGTGCTGCGGGAGGCCGTTCCTCGGATCAGGCTCGAGGTGACCGGCTGCTCGCCGCGCTGGCTCGATCGCGCGCGGACGCTTCCCGGAAGCGCCCGCTCACGTACGTGCTCCTGGCTGACTGGCAGCGGCTCGTCCTCGGCCGGCCCGAGGTGTCGTTCCGACGAGGCGACGCCTTCGCCAAGGGGGGCCGTGAGCGCTACGCGCTGACGCCCTACACCCAGCGGGACTTCGAGCACTGTCTGCGCGACAGCGCCGACCCCGGAGTGCCCCTGGCCTCCCGTGCGGCGAGGGCCCATCTGGACGTGGCCTTCTTCCACCCCTTCCCGGACGGCAACGCCCGCCTTGCCATGCTCACCCTCGCCTATGTCCTCGAGCTGGGGGGAGTTCGGCTGGACCAGACCGGCCCCCTGCAGACCACGCGTTACGCGGATGACGCCGCCGGCGCTGCAGACCTGGCTGCCCTGGTGTCCGTACTCATCCGCTCGACCCATCACCGAGCGACCAGAGCCCCTCACTGACGCCGCCGGGTCCGCGCATGCCGGGACATCACGGCCACACCCCCTCAGGGAGCGCTGCCTAGGATCACCGCGCTGAGGAAACCGCGTGACGCCGCGCTTGCCGACCAACTTCACGACGCCAATGCGGGGTTGCGAGCATGGCCATACGAACGACGCGATCGAGCGACGCGGAGCCGAGCGGTGATTCGTCGGCGCGCAGGGCAGGACCAGCCGGGAGAGCGCATGGAAGGCCCCCGCGGACGGCAAGGTCCTCGGCCAGGCAACGGCCTCGCCGTACGACAGTGACGGGACCTTGCTGCACGACGGCGACGAGGCCCGGCTGGCCGGCGCCGTGTTGGTGCGGAGCCGGTCCGACGGCCAGTATCGACACGCGGCATCTGGCGCACCTCAATTGCGGCCCTGGACCGCACAAGCACTGGGGTGCCCACAAGCCTGCTCAGGTGACTGCGGGCAGCGGTCTCACCGTGCTCCCCTATCGGGGATCTAGGTGCAGTCGGGTCCTTCGGCGTATAGGCCGTCCACTGGGAGGCGTTCCGTGGTTGTTTCGGCGCCGCGCTGGACGGTGACCGTGATGGAGCCCTTACGACGTTCTGTGAAGGCCACGCCATAGAGGGTCCGCTTACCGTCTCCGGTGGTCTGGAGCTGTCGCACGGGGAGCGGCGCGCCGTTGCAAGTGGCGGATACGACCTTCTCGTGGTCGGCCGCGAAGTACTCGATCCAGCCCAGCCAGGGGTCGCCCTCATAGCGGACGAGCTGTGGCGTCTCACTCACCGGCGGCCGCTCGGGGCGGGAGTCGCACGCTATCTGCGAGAAGCCGCCGATCGTGGCGTGGCAGAAGCGTCCGTCCGTCGTCAGCCAGGGCAAGGCGACTGCACTGCCTTGCACCGCGGCCACGGCGAGCCCCTGCTCGCCCGGCGCGTCCTTGCCCTTCACGGTTTCCTGCGCGAGCACGGCGGAGCGCGCTTCCCTGATCGCTGCAGCCTCTTCCTCAGTGCCGGACGTGGAAGCCGCCGGAGACGGCGGCGAGGAATTAGTGGTCGTCGACGGTGTGGGCCTGGTGCTCTTCGCCCCCGTGCTGGCAGTGCAGGCGGCCAGTACTGCGACTCCGATCCCTGCGACCGCGACTCCAAGAACGCTTCTTCCTCGTCTTCCCAGCATGTCCACTCTCCCCGTTTCCCCCGTTGCGTTGAAGCGATCTTTCCAGCGTCGTGCCCCGGCCAACAGGGTTTCCTGGGCCACTCATTCGGATCACCTCCGAGTTGTCGAGGGGGTCTTCTTCTGCTGGGTGAATGCGTCGGGTCATGAGGGTGATGGCGGCCCAGGTGATGAGGGCCTCGCGGTGCTGTACGAGCCTCTCGTAGTCGCGGGCATGGCGGCGGGCGTGCATGAGCCGGGCAAGGGTTCGTTCGACAACCCAGCGGCGGGGCAGCACGACGAATCCGGAGGCGTACTTGGGCCGGCTGACGGTCTTGATGGTGAGGCGGAGGTGGGTCTTAGCCCAGGTGACGAGCTGGCCGGCGTAAGCAGAGTCGGGCCAGACGATGGTGATCTCGGGGTGCATGAGTCGGAGGCGGAAGAGGACTTCCTTGGCCGCGTCGCGGTCGGTCATGTCGGCTGGGGTGACCATGACCAGCAGCGGAAGTCCGCGGGTATCAACGACGATGTGCCGTTCACGGCCGTTGATCTTCTTCGCCGCGTCGTATCCGCGTGAGTCCTTCCCGACGGTCTCGGCGGCCTTCACGCCCTGAGAGTCGATCACAGTCGTGACGGCTCTGGGAGCCTTGCCCATGTCTCGGCGGATGCGTCCGCGCAGGTGGTCACGGCTCTGACCGACGACGCCAGCAGCAGTCCACCTCGCCATGAAACCCCAGACCGTCCTCCACAGCGGGTAGTCGGCCGGGAGTGCTCTCCACTTGCAGCCCGTGTCGACGACGTAGCGGATGGCGTCGAAGATCTCTCGCCTGGGGTGTTTCTCCGGGGCCCCGCCAGTCGCGGTTTCGCAGGCCGGGACGGGCAGGAGCGGTTCGACCAGGGCCCACTCGGCGTCGGTGGTGTCCGAGGGATAGAGGCGGTTGCGATGAGGTCGAGGGTGGATTCGATGGGTTGAGCTGGGCGACGATATGTGCTTGACCCACTTGTCGCCCGTGTGGACGGTGGCGTGGGGTGCGACGGTTCCGGTGATGAAGCGGCGGAAGGCGGTGAGCTTCTCGTTGATCACGGTTCGTTCGTAGGCTTCCAGGGCTGATTGTTCGGCTCCGAGCTGGTAGCCGTCGCCCCTGGTCCAGATCAGGGGCGGCCAGTTGTTCGCGGCGATGATGTCGCGCAGGCAGTCCAGTCCTGCCCGTGCTCGGCTGGGTGAGAGTTCGCTGGCCGCGACTATCTGGTGGAAGAGGAGACCCGCGAGGCGGGCCTCGAAGAGGATGAAGCGGAGTGTGTCGGCGTGCCGCTCTGCGGCCTGGCCCCGGCGCCGTGACGCGCGGGGCATGGCTACTGGCCGCTCAGGAGACGGGCGAGTTCGCCGTCGACGTCGACCTTGCCGGTGTCGACCGCTGTCTCGATCCAGTCCAGCGTGGCCCTCACGCGGGCCACGTTCTCGTGAACGATCGCCTTTCCGCCTTGCCGAGCTGGCGATCCCGCAGCCCCGGAACGGAACGGTACGGCCGACGGAGGCGACGAAGGAGTGGCAGGCCGTGACCAGGTCCATGAACTCCATGGTCCGCTCGATCTGGCGGACCGCCGGCGCGACCGGACTCGTGCGTTCGAAGTGCTCGCGGGCCTGGCGGCCCCGCTCGACCTGGGTGTGATTGACCTCGTGCCGGGCCCGATCACCGGACACGGCCTTGAACGCGACATCTGGCCGGCGCAGGAGACCCGTGGTGACCTCGGTGGCGACGGACTCGTCGGTCTTGCCCTCGGCCGAAGTGCAGATCGCGTCGAACCGCTCTTCCTCGTCCTCTATACACGCCAGGATGTGGTGGACCTTGAAGGAAACGTCCGGCCTGCGGCTCTCCTGCGGCCACCGCGAGGCGGTGAACCGGGCCGCCTTGACCGCGCGGAAGGACAACCCGATGTCCTCCGCCAGCCTGGTCAGCGAGTCGCGGACGACCGGAATCCTCTCGCCAGCGGGCCGTCCGCCGACCTCACGCAGCGGCTCGATCTCCAGGGCGCGGTCCCCGATGACGAACGACGCGCGGGAGTGCTGTTCGACCACTTCGCGCAGCTCAACGACGATCTGCTCGTATCGCTGCTTGCTGACGCTTCCGACCTCGATGTGATTTTCGGGCATTGGCTTTCACCACCCAGAGCGGACCGGGCACGGCTCTCAAGACCGTGACAGAACGCGGTCCGCTGCCCTCACAGCGTCAGACCGGAAAACCTCTGATCGCAAAACACCCCGTGGAAATAGATGGAACTGGACATAGTGTGACCGGATGGGCGTTCGCCCTGCGGTTACCGTGACCGTTCGCCGAACGAGTCGCTCCGGGCCCTCACCTTGCACCGCCCCGAGCGATACATGGCGTTCGACCGCCGGTCCAACCCGGCGATCCAACGCGTCCCGCAGACGGCGCACTCCACCACGCCGGCCCCGCCCGGCCGGGGCAACGTCATCGACTTCGACCTACGCGACGTCCGCCGCTTCCGCGTGCCGTTCGGTGAGGGGGGTGGGAAGCAGCGTGCGAACCTCCCCCGCGAGGGTGCCCATGTCGACCGGGCGGCTCGTGTCGACGGTCCGGACGGGGCCGCCCAGTGTGAGAGGGCCGGGGTGGGAGGCCCAGGCAGTGACGCGTTCGTGGATCTGCTCGGGGGTGAGGTTCTGGTCGAGGTGGCCCGGGTGGCGCTTGCGGGTGCGGAAGCGTTCGGCGACGAGGAGCGTGGGGCAGTCGCAGAACACCTCGACCAGGTGGGCGTCGAGCCGGCGGAGCCGGCCGGGGGCGGTGTCGTGGTGCCACCAGTTCACGAGTACGGCCCGCCTGGCATCGGAGGCGAGAGCGAACAGGATGTCGTCGGCGGCTCGGCTCAGCCGGTGGCGCCAGGTGTGATCACCTACGCCGAGGGAGTCGTAAAGCGACTCGAGGATCACGTCCTTGTCGATGACCGGCAGGTCCAGCTCTGCGGCGAGGCCGCGGGCCAGTGTGCTCTTTCCGCTGGCAGGCAGGCCGGTGAGGATCACGAAGGCGTTGTCGGGCACGACGTCAGTGTGCGGCAGCCCTACACCGTGGTGGGCCGCCGTGTCGCGGGGATTTTGACGGTGCAGGGGGCGTCATGTAGAGTCAAACGGTTGCCTGGAACTGGACAAGTTCGGCAGCCGGCCCCCAAAGAAGCAATTCAGAGTGGGCACCCTCGACTCCTCATCCAGGAATCTGAAGCCGGGAAATCCGGTGGAAAACTTCTGATAGAGTCGGACTCGCCGGAAAGGGAAACGCGAAAGCGAAGAACTGGAAAGCGAAACCCGCTTCGACCGGGAATCGGACACGAAAGAGTCTGATAGAGTCGGAAACGCAAGAACAGAACGAAAGCCCGGAGGAAAGCCCGAGAGGGTGAGTACAAAGGAAGCGTCCGTTCCTTGAGAACTCAACAGCGTGCCAAAAATCAACGCCAAAAAGTTGATACCCCGTCCATTTC
>NZ_JBWJVM010000152.1:0-5190 GCF_056428985.1 Streptomyces sp. CA189
ATTTTACCGACCACAGGAGCTCGGATACCGGCTCTGAACTGCGACGATTCATAGACTACATGTCCGTGAACGTGAGTTGGCGCTGATGCCGTAGCTCGTCTGGGTGGTCTCATGGGGCGGCCCGTCCACCGGGACGGTGGACGGGCCGTGAAGAGGTCGGCGAGGCAAGATCACATGGCTGGGCCGGGCTTAGCAATGGCTGGGGCCGTCGTAGTAGCCGGGCCGGGCCAGCAACACGGAGTTGAAGTAGTAGCCCTGCTCGTCGTCCGGTTCGGCGTCGCCGTCGAAGGGGCGCCAGAAGCTGAGCAGCAGGTCTGGCGCGACGAATGACGCGGGGTCCTCGGCGTCGGCGGCGATGGCCGTGACGTCGGACATGTGGTTCACGACCTCGCGGGCTGGCAGGCCGAAGACGTCGATTCCGCGGAAGAAGACGACGTCCGACGGATTGGAAGGGCGTCCCAGTTCCACGGATTCCAGCTGGTCACGCGTGCATCCGATACTGATCATCAGGCCGCTCGGCCGGAAGATGCTGTGACCCGCTTGGTCAGACGGGGAGATCGCCGTCGGTTCCCGAAGCGAGTCCAGCGCGCTGTTCGCAGCCTCGCGTGACATGCCAATCTGCAGGGGGCCGATGCCTATGGGTGGGGCGAGCTCGAAACGCATGCGCGCATGGTGTCACAGGCCGCGCCTGTCGCCTGAGGTGGCTGATTCCGGGTCAGCGATCTGGGCTTCCAGGTCGGCGACGCGCCGGTCTTGGAAGCGGAGGTTGGAGCGGGCTGCCTTGAGCCGTTCATCGAGCGTGCGGTTGTCGGTGGTGAGCTGGCGGACACGTTGCTTGAGGGTCGTGTTCTCGGTCGTGATCCGCTGGATCGCCTCCTCGGTCCACTCGGCTTCCAGGTCGCGGACCTGCCCGAGGAGTTCACCGATGCGAGTGCGCTGGGCGAGGATCTCGGCGTGGGCGGCCTTGAGGGCATCCTCGGCGTTCAGGGCCCGCTCACGCCAGGTCGCCTCGCGCTCGTCGTGTTGGTCGGCGACCATCTGATGGCGGCGTCCGCCGGTCTCGGTCATGGCCGTGGCGACTGCGTCCCTGGCTTCGGGATTGTCGTAGAGGAAGGTGCGGGAGACGTCCGCGCGCCGGGCGACAGCGGCGACGCTGACCTGGGCGTTCTCACGGCGGAGCCGGGTAATCGCGTCATGGACCCGCTGGACTGCGGCTTCGGTTCTGCGGCGGCGGGACGCCAGAGCAGCTGCCGTACGGGGTTCGGGAACGGTGGCCTTGTTCATACGTGGTCGTCTCCGTCGGTGGCGTCGTACTCGTCTTCGTGTACGTCTCCTGCCTCGGCCAGGTCGGTGGCGCGGAAGGCAGTGGACCACACACGCTGGAAGTAGTCCTGGGGTTTGCGCAGGTCCAGGGCAAGGGCGTCGTCGAGAAGGCCGAGGCCGGCCAACGCCTTCTCCAGTCCTTCGATGGCGCGGGCGGTGGGCTCGAAGTATTTGTGAAGGTAGTCGGCGGTGGCATCGTCGGGGGCGCCTTCGGCCAACAGCCGCCACTGCTCGCGCTTGCGGCGCCAGTAGAGGAGGTCTGCGCCGGACAGGACGAATTTGTCGCAGTTGTGGCAGTCCAGATTCCAGGGGCATGCACCGCCCTCGACGACGGGCTGGAAAGTACAGAAGCCGCCCTCGGCCGGGGTACTGCGGCGGGACAGATCGATCGCGAGGGCCTGGGCCTGCTCGCGGGTGAGAGGGGTGCTCTCCCCGGCCAGAGGCTCGCCGGGCTTTGCGGCTCCTGGGCCGGCGACCCAGACGTGCTGAAGGACGTTCTCCAGGTCGGAGCTGCTCAGGTGGACGTAATGCTCGGCCATGCGGTCGGAGACCTGGCCGAGGTAGCGGCGAATGTGGGTCAAGGTAGCGCCGTGCCGCAGCAGATTCGTGGCCAGTGTGTGCCGGGCCTGGTGCGGGACCAGGCGGCCGAGGTCGAGTTCGTCCACCCACAGTCGGAAGCCCCGGATGAACCAGGTGTAGGACAGCGAGGTCGTCATCAGCGAGTTGCGTGTAGTTCGCGGGAAGAGAACCATCGCCTCGCGTTCCTGGGGCGTGGGGCTGCGGCCATGTCGGGCGGTGAACTTCTCCTGGGTCTTGCGCTGCCTCTCGGCGAGGAGTTCGTAGAGACCCTCGGGGATGCGGATCGCGGCATCGTAGTTGCCGACCTTGGTCTGGTCGTGCCAGAACATGGGCAGGCCGCCGTAGCGACCGATGCAGTTCCACCGCAGTTTCAAGACCTCGCTGGTGCGGCGCCCTGTCGTGACGATTGCTTCCCAGACATCGCGCAGTCCGTGGTCACTGGGATCGTAGGCGTCGGCGAGCCGCTGCAGGTTCGTCCAGTCGGCCAGCGCGCGGGCCGCCTCGTCCGGGAACGGCCGCCGGGCTCGAAGCGGGGCCCCGCCTCCGGCGGGCATGGACGTGATGAACTCCCGCCCCAGACAGACCCGTTCGGCGGCGCCGTCCTCCAGCGCGCCCCGGAGGACCCGCCGGACGCTGTTGAAGACCGTCCGCCGCGTGTGGGTGGTGACCGTGGGTGGTTTGCCCGTCGAGCCAGTCAGCGCGATCGAGGGCAGGCCATCGCGTTCCCGACGCCGCTGGTCGGCCACGAAGCGCTGCATGTGTTCGGCGTGCAAGGCGCTGGGATCGTGGCCTCCGCCGGGAGCATCGGCCTCCAAGAAGGCGCCCAGTTCCGTGGCTCCCCGGCGGAGGTTGTCGACTGCGGTGCCGGTCCTGGGGCAGCGCGGGGACCGTAGCAGATCAGCGAGATGGTCCCAGAGCAAGTCTCGCAGCCAGCGTTGCGGGATGGCCGTGAGGTCGATGTGACTGGCCCGTTTGTCGAACCGGACACCGAAGTGGTCCGTCTCCAAGAACCCCGCCTCACGGCACTCGTCAGCTGTGAAGTAGATCAGCTGCAACTCCCGCCGCATCTCCCTGACAATGCTGGATGAGAAGCCGCCCAGGGCGCTCAGATCAAGCTCGACCAACGAGTCGACCCGGCTCTGCCGGCAGGCGTTGACCATGCGCTGGATCCACTCAAGGTCCCAGCGACCGGGCTCGGGTTGCTCGGCGTGCCGGAACATACCCCACTGGATCTCTGCGCGCAGCAGCGGCCGGAGTCCGCACAGGTTGACCTGCCCCGGCCACGTCACCGCCGCCACCGAGGCGCACCAACCCTGGAACTCCTCTCGGTTCTCCATCACGACCGGGACCGGTTGCCCGATGCGCTCGTAGGCATGCCACCAGTGGTCCGGCAGCGAAGCGCCGCCAGGACTGCCGTGCAGCCGGTAGCGGTGCCGATGTCCCGAGCACAGCCCCAGCGGGGAGTAGGCCAGGCTGGGACAGACTGCCACCCGGCATTCTCCGTAGCCCGTCAGTGGTTCCTGTTCTCCCAGCCAGCAGACGAAGCCCGACTCCTCGACGGCTCCGGACCTGCGCAGATAGAGCCAGCGGGTCTGATGTCGGACGCACAGTCGTGTCGTGGTGTGAGCCGCGGGCCGTTGGGGACAGATACGGCAGGACTCCTCGCGGATCCACTCCGAGGGATCGAGCGGCTCGGCTGCCGTGACAAAGGCCGCCTTACCGATCCCGCGTTCCTTGGCCTCGTTCCACTCCCGACGGTGCACCGAGCACAGGTCAGTTCCACCGTCACGGACGCGTTCGCACTGGTTGATGAGGCATTCCCACCGATAGACAGTGTGGCCGCGAGGAATCCGGATGATCGGTTCCCGGAAGACCGGGTCGAATGACGGGCTGTGAATCAGTGCCGTGAGGATCTCCAGCCGGTCCCGGCCCTGACGGTCTGGCCGGTCGGTGTGGATCGGCAGCAAGGACCTCGCGCTCACTTCGACTCACCCCAGACCGTGCGGAGTGCCGCGTCGAAGGCCGGGTCGTGGACGTCGACGTGCCCGTAGACCTCGTCCACCATCGTGGCCGAGGCCCAGCCGCCTGCGTCCCGGGCGATCAGCAGGTTGCCGTCGGAGGCGTCGAGGACCGCCGAGGTGAAGGTGTGCCGGAAGGCATGGGGTTTCACGAGCCCGAGGTCGGCGCGTTTGCCGGCCCTGCCCAGCATCCTGCGGGCTGCGACCGGCGCCCAAGGCTCCCCGGCGCTCGCGCCGTGCAGTTGGACCAGCAGCATCCCGTGCCCGGCGCGGTCGCGTGGGTACTCGCCGCCGGTGAGGTACTCGAAGTAGGTGTGCACCATCGCGGGGCTGACCCGCTTGATCAGCCCGCCGGTGACCGTGCCGTCCTCGATCCGCCACGGGTGCTTGGTCTTCGCCTCCGCCCGGTTCGGGTTGCCGGCCCGGTGGCAGACGTGGACGTGCGGGCTGCGGCACTCCCCGCAGGCCGCGTTCTCGCGCAGGTGCAGGTCGACCAGATGCAGCCCGCAGAGCTCGCCGATCCGAAGCCCGCCGTCGGCCAGCCAGGTCACCACCAGCCGGTCCCTGGCCGAGTTCACCGTCGCCAGCAGCTTTTCGCGAGCGCCGTCCGGGAGCATTTTCGGGTGCCGACGGTGCGGCCCTCGCGGAGCGAGCGGGTTAGCGGGCATCGCACCCTTCACGTGCCCGAGGAACGAGCGCCGACGGTCCACCTGGGACGGCAACCGGGTCACCCCGAGTTTCTTGCCGAGCTCGGCATTGATGCCGAGCGATGCCTGATGCAGGTAGAAGCCCTTCAGGCAGGCCGCAGCAGTCGACAGTGCCGCCCGGCCGTACGGGCGCTTACCAGCCCGCCACGGCTCACCGAGCGGAATCCGGACCTCCGCGCCGACGATGCCCATATAGCGCTCAAGATCCCGCAACACCACCGTGGCGAAGGCCAAGCACTCGCGCTCCAGCCACCGCAGATGGTCCACCAGGTAGTACGCGTACGTCTTCTGCGTCCCCGAACCGTCGTGCGTGCGCAGGAACCGGTCCGCCTCCGCATGCACGGCCCCTTCGGGCCAAACGATCGTCCACGACCGTCGCCCGTCCTTCCGCTCGATCTGCTGGACCCGCAGGTCTCCGATCACCACTCGCCGTGCCCCTCGTCCTCCGTACCGACGCCGGAACATGACGGACGCTCCGGACCCGGTCGGTAAACGAGCCCATGACGTCTTGGTCACAGGCCCAGCCGGACATCACGGGCAGCGCTACCAGCGGTCGGTAAAGT
>NZ_JBWJVM010000153.1:0-4814 GCF_056428985.1 Streptomyces sp. CA189
GCCTCGCTTCGCGAGGCATGGCCTGCTCCTTCGGAGCAGGTACCTAGGCGCTGCGCGCCTAGGAGGGAAGCGGGCGGGGGCATGGCCTGTTCCTTCGGAACAAGTCCCAAGCGCTGCGCGCTTGGGACTGAAACGCCGAGCTGCGCTCGGCGGCCCCGCTTTGCGGGGCATGGCCTGCCCTTCGGGCGGGTACCCCAGCGCTGCGCGCTGGGGACTGAAACCCCTCGCTGGGCTCGGGGGCCCCGCGAAGCGAGGCATGGTCTGCTCCTTCGGAGCAGGTACTCCAAGGCGCTGCGCGCCTGGGACTGAAACCCCCTGGCTGCGCTCGGGGGGCCCTGCTCCGCAGGGCATAGCCGCCCTTCGGGCCGAGCTCTCCGTTTCGCTCCGAGCTATGGCCGGCCTTTCGGCCGGGGGCCTGAGCTTTGCTTGGGAGGTACCAGTTGGTGAAGCCGGCCTGGAGCCAGAGCAGGAAGGGGCCTGTAAAGCAGGCCCCTTCGGGTGAAGCGAAGCGGAACCCGAACCAGTCCTGAGGTTCGTTCCAGAGTTCTCTGGTTCTGTTGCGCTTCACCAGTAGAACCTTCGAACTCCAGCGCTTCCAGGGGAGTAATCCCGCTTCAACGACCCCCGAACTAAGGCCTGTTGGCCGGGTTGGCTTCCCCATGTTGGGTCTTTACGTCTGGGGTCTTAACGGCGTTAACGGGGTGGGGGCTGGCTGGGGTGTTAACGGCGTTAAGGGTCTGCTGGGAGGTCTGATTCAAAATATGAGGTGGATAGAGATGGGAATCAGTCAGATTCTGCGGGGTTGTGGCTGGGGAGTGGGGGATTCCGGTGGGGGTGAGAGGTGTTGGGTGGGGGTCGTTTTCTGGGCGGGCAAGGGTCTTACCTGCTGTTTGAGATGGGGTTGAGAGCTTGAACGGGAGCTGCCACGCGCCTATAGAAGGTACGGAGATGCGTCGTCGCAGGTCAGAGGGGGTACGGGGGAAAAGATATGCCCCCTCAGGAGGGACATATCTCGGGTGTTGTGTCGCTGGTAGGGGGACACAACGGCTGCAAAATGTCAGTGGTACTGACGTAAAATGCGCTAAAACGTCGGGGGGGCTGACGTATTGGGGGAGATCTGCCGGCTAACTGGTGGTGGGGCGGGTGGGGTTGGCCGGGGAGGGGCGGGAGGGGGCTCGGGCGGTGTGTGGCTGAGATATGTCACCTGTGAGGGGACACAAGACACGCCGAACGTCAACGAGCGTGACACTTGTGTCACCCTTGTTGACATACTGATCTCCGCAGATCAACGGAGTGGAGAGCAGCCTCGTGTCATCAGAGCCACAGCGCCGCCGGGGCAATCCGGTAGGGACCCCGCGTCCCGATCTGCCGGTGGACGACGCGATCTCCGCGTGGAGTCAGCCTCTGGCTCCGGTCAAGGATCTGGACAGCCTCGCGAAGCGGTACCCGACGCGGAAGCTGACCTTGGACGGCGAGCGCAAGCCGCTGGAGTTCTACGGGACCGAGAATCAGCCGAATGCGTTCTCGATGGACAGCCTCGAGTTCTTCCTCGTGATTGCCCAGTACTTCCGGGAAGCGCTGCCCCTGCGGCTGATCCTGCTGCTCATCGCCTGCCAGCGGGCGGGGGGGCGGATTCCACTTACCCAGGAGGAGATGGCTACCATCCTGGATGTCAGCCGGACGAAGACGTCGGAAGCTCTGCACACGGTGATGTCTCATGGGATCGTCTTCAAGGTGCGGCGGGGTGTGTATCAGTTCAACCCGCCCTACAGTTACCGGGTGGCGGAGTTCATCCCGGGTACCGAGATGACGGGTGAGTTCGTGAAGGTGGAGCAGCACGGGACCATCTCGCAGATTCGTAGCGATACGAGCCTGCCGGACTTGGTGCGCTTCCCCTCGCTGGACCACATGAGGCAGGCCATCGCGGAACTGCGGGCCGAACGGGCAAGAGAGCGCGCTGCGCGTCGGGTGAGCCGGACGAAGCGCACGGGAGAAGGGACGGCTCAGTGAGCACCTTGCGATTCGCTGCGGTCAACGCCGACGGGCTGCTCTCCGACCTCGACCTGCCGCCGGCGGCGTACCGAGTACTGCTGAAGCTGCGTTCGCTCAGTGAGCCGGGCGGGCGGATCCTCATCGACCAGGCGACGGTCGGCGGGATGCTGGACCTGAGCCGGCCGAGCGTGAACGCCGCGCTGCGGAGCCTGGAGTTGGCGAAGCTGGTCAGGAAGATCCGGAACGGGGTCTACCAGATCAACCCGATGCTCGCCGGGTACACCTCGTTCGAGGATGCGGTCGCGGCCGTGAACGAGATGGACGCCGAGGAGCGGCTGGACGCGCGGGGCTATGTGGCCAGCTACCACCGGGCGGTGGCGGCGTATCAGGACCAGCTCGCGGAGCAGCGGAAGAAGCGGGCGGCTCAGGCCGTCGCGAAGAAGGCGGCTGAATCGAAGCGGCGTAGGGCGCTGCACGCGGTTGGCTGACGAGTGGCGTTTGAAGGGCTTCTGAGGGGTGCTCAGGGGCTTGTGGGGGCCTCGGAGTACTCCGGGGCCCTTTGTGGTGCCTGAGGGGCTCAGGGGGGAGCGTGGGGGCTCGCGGCCCGTCTGTCGTGGCGGAGGCGGAGTCGGAGCGGCTGAGGGACTACCTCCTCGAAAGGTTTTGCCAGCTCGTCGTGCGCGGGCCTGGTTCCCTCCGGGTTGGGGGAAGGACATCCTCGGTGGGTTCTCTTAGAAGTTGAGTTCTACGTAGTCGATGTCGGTGAACTCGACGAGGAGGCCCTGGGCGCGGGCGCCGTGGTCCTTGAAGTAGATCTCCTGGAGCCCTTCGGCGGTGATGCCGCGGAGCTGGGCTTCGGTGGCTCCGGCCTCGTAGGCGGTGAAGAGGCGGGAGGCGTACTCCGGGGGGAGGTGCTGGGTGATGCGGCGCATGCGGCCGTCGTCGGTCGTGCCGGGGGCGGCGCTGAACCCGAAGCGGGCGCGGGTCTCGATGATCAGGCCGGTCTGCTTCGCGGCCTTGGAGCGGGCCCGCTTGCGGACGAGAGGCTGCCAGCGGCGGCGTACCTCTCGCTCCAGGCGGGCGGCGAGGGCCGGCTTGGGCCGCTTGATCTGGTCCTTCATGTACCGCTCGACGGTGCGCCGGGAGATGGCGAGGAGGTCCGCCACGGCCTTCGTGGACTTGAGCTTCTTGACCAGGTAGCGGATTTGGGCCCCGGCCGACTTGGGAATGGGGCGGGTGAAGTTCTGCTCGTCGGCACGGTCGAGGCTGTCGCTGATCTCGGACATGGGTGGCTCTTACTCTCCGTCGGCGGCGGCGTCGTGGCCCTTGATGTGGCGGGCGGGGTTGTGGCGTTCGTCGAGCAGGCCAACGGCCCAGAGGAGGGGTTGGGTGCCCTCGTGCTTGACCATGCCGGGGCTGACACCGAGGCGGAAGCCGCCGGGCAGGGGCTTGCCCTCGGGGGTGCGGGGGAGGAAGTCGAGGGGGCTGGGGCCGTCGGAGAGGTAGACCGCGCAGTCGGAGAGGACGGCGATGGGGTAGAGGTCGGCTGCTGTCGCGAGCTTCTGCATCTTGCGGTGCATGTTGACGCGGGCCGTGGAGATGACGGCGGCTCGGATGTCGGGGCGCCAGGTGGGGCGTTCGAGGGCGGGCCAGCTTTCGCCGGGGCGGTAGCCGGCGCCCTGCGGGCGTTCGCGGAGCTTGCCGATGCCGCCCTTGACGGTGGACTTGATCGCGGAGAGGACCGCGGTCTGGGGGGCGGGGTTGTCGGGGTCCCCCTTGTAGTGCGCCATGGCGTCCAGGAACTCGACGTCGGCGAGGGCCGCGTGCACGCCGAGCTCCGCCATCGTCGCCATGTAGGCGTCGCGCAGGCGGGTGTACCAGGCGTCGAGATACGGGCCGTGGTCCGGGCGGAGCCAGGCCTCGGTGGGCTGGACGGAGAGGCCGAGCTCCTTGGCGTAGGCGAGGGTCGGAGTGGCGTACCAGGCGGGGCCGGTGGGCGGGCGGCCGTGCGGGGTGAAGGGGCTGGGGAGGCGGGGGTCGAGGGCGGCGGCTTCGGCCGAGAGGTCGGCCAGCCAGCAACCGGGGAGCTTCGGGTCGAAGCGGGGGCCGTCGGTGTGGACCGCGGGGCCGATGCCGACGAGGAGGCGGTTGGCGGCCGCGGCGAAGGCCATGTTCACGTCGATGCCGACGGCGTGGGTCCGGGTGCACTCGGCGTCGGTGAGGAGCTGGGGGTCGCGGATCCAGTCGTACGCCTCTTCGTCGAGGACCTGGTCCGGGGTGCGCTGGTGGGAGCGGGGGTAGAGGGCCGCGACGACCGGGTGCTCGTCGGGGGCCTCCGGGGGGGCGGGGTCGACGGGGCGGGTGAGGGAGCCGGGGACCGGGGCGGAGACCCAGGTGTTCGTGGACTCGTCGCGGGCGGCGCGGGTGGGCGGGCGCAGCGCCGTCATCAGCTCCAGGCCGGATACGGCCGTGGAGCCGCGGGGGGTGAGGACGCGGGTCGCGTAGGAGGTGAGGAGCTCGGCGAGTTCCGGTGCGGGGAGTTCGGCGGTGTGCTCGCCCCAGGCGCGGGGGTCGAGGGCGCCCCAGGGGAGGATCGCGAGCTGGACGCACTGGCGGCCGGTGGTGGGGGTGGCGGGGCGGTAGATGCGGGGCCAGGGGCCGAAGCCGCGGCGGGTCAGCTGCCACTTCGCCTTGGTGAGCTGCTTGATGACCGGGTGGTCGTCGGGGAGGCGGAGGCCGCGGCGGTCTTCCAGGATCAGGGGGAGTCCGAGTGCCTCGGTGGCTTCGGGGGTGAGGACGAGGAGGGGGTCGCCGTCCTTGCC
>NZ_JBWJVM010000154.1:0-4587 GCF_056428985.1 Streptomyces sp. CA189
AGGGAAACGCCCGGTTTACATTCCGAACCCGGAAGCTAAGCCTTTCAGCGCCGATGGTACTGCAGGGGGGACCCTGTGGGAGAGTAGGACGCCGCCGAACAATCATTGTGGGAAAGCCCCGCACCAGGAAACTGGTGCGGGGCTTTTCTGCGTTTACAGGCCTTTTTTGTACCCGGTACATGCAGGTCCTGATGGAGTCCGGCTGCTACCAGCCGGCGGGGTAGCTTTTGAGGCTGCTCGTGTCGAGCGTCCAGCGGCCGGCCGTGACGGTGTCCCCGAAGGAGTAGGGGACCGTCTTGCGGTAGCGGATGCCGTCGGGACCTTCTGAGGGGTCACTGTGCACTGTGGCGGTCTTCCTGTCCTTGCGGGGGTCCACCACGAGGTAGAGAGGGACACCCATCTTCGGATAGTCGTGAAGCTTGTCGCGGATTTCGGTGAGGGAATTCGTACGTGAGGCGACCTCCACCACCATCAGGACATCGCGGGAGTTGACGACCTTCGCCGTGTCGTCGGTGTCTTCCTCGGAGATGACCATGAGGTCGGGGACCTTGGTCAGGCCCGTCACCGGATCGCCCATGTTCGTGTTGTTGAAGGCCGCGACTTCGGGTCTCTGGGCCTCGATCTGGCGGCGTAGCCGTGCCACGTTCAGCCCGTGGGGCGCCGTGGGGCTCATCATCGTGAGGAAGATCTGACCGTCGGTGGTCTGCACCTTCCACTGGTCTTCCTGGTGCTCGGCCAGCTCCGCGAGCTGCTCCGCGAAGTCGTGCATGCGGCGCATCTGCTCGGGGGTGAGGTCGGCCATGGTGCCTCCTGGTGAGTGCCCGACCAGCGTATCCAGTCGGTCACCCCCTAGAGCCGCCCCGCGGCCTTGAGGGCCAGGTAGGCGTCCGCCAGGGCGGGGGCCAGGGTGTCCGGGGTGGCGTCGACCACGTGGACGCCGTGCCGGGTGAGCTGTTCGGCCGTGCGGCGGCGGGCGGCTTGGGACTGGGTGCCGGCGGCGGCTTCGTAGACGGCTTCCACGGTGCCTCGGGACTTCGTCATCTCCGCGACGTGGGGGTCGGAGACCGAGGCCAGGAGGACCGTGTGGCGCTGGGTGAGGCGGGGGAGGAGCGGGAGCAGGCCCTCCTCGATGGGGGCTGCGTCCAGGCTGGTCAGGAGGACCACCAGGGAGCGGCGCGGGGCGCTGCGCAGGATGGTGGAGACCAGGGTGCGGGAGTCGGTTTCGACCAGTTCTGGTTCGAGGGTGGCCATCGCGTTCACGAACGCGGGGAGGGTGTCGGCCGCGCTGCGGGCCTGGACCTGGGCGCGGGGACGGCGGTCGTGGGCCAGGAGGTCCACGCGGTCGCCCGCGCGGGTGGCCAGGGCGGTGAGCAGCAGGGCCGCGTCCATCGCCGAGTCGAGGCGCGGGGCGTCGCCGACGCGGCCGGCCGCGGTGCGGCCGGTGTCGAGGCAGATCAGGATGTGGCGGTCGCGTTCCGGGCGCCAGGTGCGGACGGCGACCTTGTTCTGTCGGGCGGTGGCCCGCCAGTCGATGGAACGGGTGTCGTCGCCGGGTACGTAGTCGCGCAGGCTGTCGAACTCCGTGCCCTCACCGCGCGTCAGGACGCTGGTGCGGCCGTCGAGTTCGCGGAGGCGGGCGAGGCGGGAGGGGAGGTGCTTGCGGCTCGCGAAGGGCGGCAGGACGCGGACGGTCCACGGGACGGTGTGGTGGCCCTGGCGGGCCAGCAGGCCGAGCGGGCCGTACGAGCGGATCGTGACGCGGGCCGCCTGGCGGTCGCCGCGGCGGGTGGGCCGCAGGCGGGTGGTGAGGCGGCGGCGTTCGCCCGGGGGAACCGTCAGTGTGTGGCGGGAGTCCGCGACTTCCGTTCCGGGGACCCAGCTGCTCGGGGGCCAGGCGTCGCGGATCCGGGCGCGGAGGGTACGGGGTGAGGGGTTCGTGATCGTGAGGTGGACGTCTGCGGATTCGCCGAGACGGACGGAGGTGTCGCCGGAGCGGGCCAGTTGGAGCGTGCGGACCGGTGCCGCGAGGGCGTAGTCGACCGCGCAGGCCAGGGCGATGGGGGCGTTGACCGCCAGCATCCCCGCCCAGCTCGGTCCGAGGATGCCGACGGGGAGGCTGCCGAGGGCCGCGAGCAGGGCGGCGCGTCCGGTGAACGCCATCAGCGCGGGACGGGGACGTGGGTGAGGATCGCGGTGATGACCGCGTCGGCCGTGACGCCCTCCATCTCGGCCTCGGGGCGCAGTTGGACGCGGTGGCGCAGGGTCGGCAGGGCGAGGGCCTTCACGTCGTCGGGGGTGACGTAGTCGCGGCCCACGAGCCAGGCCCAGGCGCGGGAGGTGGCCAGCAGCGCGGTGGCGCCGCGCGGGGAGACGCCGAGGGTGAGCGAGGGTGATTCGCGGGTGGCGCGGCAGATGTCGACGACGTACGCGGTGATCTCCGGGGAGACGCTGGTGGCCTCGACGGCCTTGCGGGCGGCGTCCAGCTCGGCGGGGCCGGCGACCGGGCGGATGCCGGCGGAGTGCAGATCGCGGGGGTTGAAGCCGGCCGCGTGGCGGGTCAGTACGCCGATCTCGTCCTCGCGGGAGGGGAGGGGGACGGTGAGCTTCAGGAGGAAGCGGTCGAGCTGGGCCTCGGGGAGGGGGTACGTGCCCTCGTACTCGACCGGGTTCATGGTGGCGGCGACGAGGAACGGCTCCGGGAGCTTGCGGGGGGTGCCGTCGACGGTGACCTGGCGCTCCTCCATCGCTTCGAGGAGGGAGGACTGGGTCTTGGGGGGCGTGCGGTTGATCTCGTCGGCGAGGAGGAGGTTGGTGAAGACCGGGCCGTTCTGGAACGAGAACTCCGCGGTGCGGGCGTCGTAGACGAGGGAGCCGGTGACGTCGCTCGGCATCAGGTCGGGGGTGAACTGGACGCGCTTGGTGTCGAGTTCGAGGGAGGCGGCGAGGGCCCGCACGAGGAGGGTCTTCGCGACGCCGGGGACGCCTTCGAGGAGGACGTGGCCGCGGCAGAGGAGGGCTACGACGAGACCGGTGACGGCGGAGTCCTGGCCGACCACGGCCTTTCCGATCTCGGTGCGGAGCGCCTCCAGGGCGGAGCGGGCGCTGTCCGTGGTGGCCGTCATGAGGTGCGGACCTCTCTTTCGAGGGCGTCGAGGTGGTCGGCGAGCGCGATGAGCGCCGCGTCGGTGGCGGGGGCGGTGCCGAAGAGCAGGGTGTCCGGGTCGCGCGGGGGGTGGCCGGCCGTGAGGCGGGCGGCGACCGAGGGGAGCAGGGAGGCGGGGTCGTGGGCCTGGGCGGCCGGTACGCCGACCAGCGCGGCCAGGCGTTCGCGGGCGGCGGCGCGCAGCACGGTGGCGGCGCGGTCTCGGGCGCCGGCCTTGCGGTACAGGCGGGCGCGGCCCTCGGTGGCCTCGGAGGCGCGGACGAGGACGGGGAGGCGCTCGGTGACGAGCGGGCCGAGGCGGCGGGCGCGCCACAGGGCGGCGACGGCGGCGGCGAGGAACAGCTGCAGCAGGGCCCAGCTCCAGCCGGCGGGGATCAGGTCGAGGAAGCTCTTCTCCTCGCTGGTTCCGGTGCCGTCGGCGTTGTCGGGGTTGCTGTCGGCGAGGGACGGCAGGTACCAGACGAGGTTCGGGCGGGAGCCGAGGAGCTGGAGCGCGAGGGAGGCGTTGCCCTCCTCGGCGAGGGTCTTGTTGAGGAAGACGCCCTCGGAGCCGAGGAGGACGGTGTCGCCGCCGCGGATGCCGGTGGGCAGGACGAGGAGGGTGGGGTGGCCGGCGCTGGGGTAGCAGCCGGTGGCTCCGGGGGTGGTGGTCTCGTAGCGGTGGCCGTTGCCGGTCGCGGCGCGGCCCGCGGTGGTGGCGGCGGGGAGGGCGCAGGTGCCGCCCGGGTCGAGGTTCGCGTCGGGGGCGTCGCCGTGGGTGCGGGTGCCGGGGGCCAGGGCGGGGAGGCTGGGGGCGCTCGGCGCGAGCAGGACGGTACGGCCGCCGGAGAGGTCGATCGCGGAACGGATGTCGCGGAGCTGGGGCTCCCCGAGCCGGTCGGGGTCGGTGACCAGCAGGGTCGTGTCGGGGCCGGCGGCGTCGGCGGCCTCTCCGGCGGTGGTCACGACCCGGGTGGTGACCCCGCGGTCCCTGAGCAGCTCGGCCACGGCCTGACTGCCGTAGGGGTCGGCGGAGCGGGGGTCGAGGTAGCCGTGCCGGGCACCGGAGTTCAGGGCGGCGAGGGCCAGGCCGGCCGCGAGGAGCACCGCGAGCGCGATGAGGAACCCGCGGGCGCGGTTCCAGAGGTCCCGGGGCGATGCGGAGCCTCCGGCGGTGGTACGGGGAGGGGTGGCGGCCTCGCCGGACGCCGTGGCGAGGGCTCCGGCGGGGGCGGTGGGCGCTGCCGCGTGGACGGGGGGCGTGGGGGCTGCGCCGCCCGTGCCGGTGGTTGCGCCCGCGGTGGGGTGGCCCGTGCCGGGGGCTGCGCCCGGCGGGGGCGTTGCCGCGTGGGCAGGCGGTGTGAGGGCTGAGCCTTCGGCCCGGGGGTCCGTACCCGGGGTTGAGCCGCCCGTGCCGGGGGCTGTGCCCGAGCCCGGGGGGGAGC
>NZ_JBWJVM010000155.1:0-4337 GCF_056428985.1 Streptomyces sp. CA189
GCACCCCTCCCCAGCCGGTCCGGCGCTTGAGGACAGGGTCCGGGCGGAGCCCGGGGCACACGCCCCAGCCCCGCCGGCGTTTGAGGACCGGGGTCCGGGCAGCGCCCGGGGCGCACCCCCCAGCCCCGCCGGCGTTTGAGGCGCGGCGTCCGGGCAGCGCCCGGGGAACGGTGGAAGGGCGGGTAGGGGACAGCCCCGCAGGGCTACGCTCAAGGACATGGCCGGCCGCTACGACCCCCTCACCCGCACCGCGATCCGCGGCGGCCGCACCACCGTGCCCGAACCCACCCCAGCGGCCGCCCCGGGCACGGGCACCCGCCCAGGCCCCGACACGGGCACCCGCCCCGGCCCCGACACGGGCACGGGCCCCGGCCCGGACTCCGACACAGACACAGACACAGGCACCGACCCAGGCCCCGGCACGGGCGGCGGCTCCGCGTCACGGCGCGGCCCCCGAACCCGTACCTGGACCCCACCCGGCGCCCTGGACCTGGGCCTCACCCTCGGCCCACTGCGCCGCGGCCCCGCCGACCCCACCTTCCGCGCCACCGCGGGAGCGGTCTGGCGAGCCACCCGCACCCCCGCCGGCCCGGCCACGCTCCGCGTCACGTGCGCGCCGCACTCGCCGGAGGTGACCGCCACCGCCTGGGGCCCCGGCGCCGACTGGATCCTCGACGGCCTGCCCGAGCTGCTCGGCTCCGCCGACGACCCCGCCGCCTTCCTCCCCCGCCACCGGCTCCTGCACGCGAGTCACCGCCGCCGCCCAGGCCTGCGTCTGACCCGTACCGGCCTGGTCCTGGAGTCCCTGATCCCCACGGTCCTGGAGCAGAAGGTCACCGCCGACGAGGCGTACCGCGCCTGGCGCCGCCTCGTACGCCAGTACGGCGAACCGGCTCCGGGCCCGGGCCCGGACGGCAGCAGCAGCGGCAGCGGCCTCTACGTCATGCCCGACCCCCGCACCTGGACGCTCATCCCGTCCTGGGACTGGCACAAGGCCGGAGTCGACGCCAAACGCTCCGCCACCATCGTCCGCGCGGCCCGCCTCGCCGCCCGCCTCGAAGAGGCCGCGGCCATGGACCTGCCGGCGGCCACCGCCCGCCTGGAGGCGGTCCCCGGCATCGGCCCGTGGACCTCCGCCGAAACCCTCCAGCGCAGCAACGGCGCCGCCGACGCCGTCACCACCGGCGACCTGCACCTGCCCGGGATCATCGGCTATGCGCTCGCCGGGGACCGGGACGCCGGCGACGCCGCCATGCTGGAGCTCCTCGCCCCCTACGCCGGCCAGCGCCACCGCGCGGCCCGCCTCGTCCTCCTGGCCGGAGCCGCCCCGCCCCGCCGGGCCCCCCGCATGCCCCGGGGCGACATCGGCCGGCTCTAGGGGAGGCCCGCCCGGGAGGGTCACCGCACCTCGATGAACTCCTCCGCGGCCCGCCCCGCCCGCTCCGCCGGAGCGACCGCCGCGTGCCCCACGGCCACCGCCCCCATCGGGTCCCAGTCCTCCGGAAGCCCGAGCACCTTGCGCACCACGTCCCGGCAGAACATCGTCGAGGACACCCACGCCGAGCCCAGCCGTTCCCCGGCCAGCGCGACCAGGAAGTTCTGCACGCCCGCGCCCATCGCGACGACGAACATCTCCCGCTCCGCCGCGTCCCGGCGCGCGTGCCCGTAGTCGTGCGCGCCGTCCGTGACCAGACAGGGCACCACCAGGTACGGCGCAGCCCGCAGGACCTCGCCCCGCCGGACCCGCTTCGCGATGGACTCCTCGGACTTCCCGTCCCGCCGCAGGTCCTCGATCCAGGCGTCCCGCATCGCGTCCAGCAGCTCCAGCCGTGCGCCCGCCGATTCCAGCAGGACGAACCGCCACGGAGTCGTGTGGTGCGGGGCCGGGGCCGTCACGGCCGCCGCCACCGCGCGCCGGACCGCGCCCGGGTCCACCGGCTCGGCCGTGAAGGCCCGTACGGTACGCCGCTGCGTCACGGCTTCCCGTACCGCCTCCGAGGTGCCCAGCCGGAACATGTCGTCGGCCGGCGAGCGCACCAGGTCGGCCCCCGAGGAGCCCTCGCCCAGTACGTGCGCCAGCCCGCGCACCACCGCCACCGGCAGGCCCTCCGCCTTGCCCTTGACCAGGTCTCCGGCGGCGGCCAGCTCGTCGGCGGTCGCGACGACCGTCGCGCTCAGCGGGTTCCCGTGGGCGTCGGTGCCGCCGCGCAGGTCGTCCAGGACCCGTACGCCCGCGGCGCCGATCGCCACGTCGGTGAGCCCGGTGCGCCACGGCCGCCCGAAGGTGTCCGTCACGATCACGCCCACGTCCACGGAGAGCAGCTCCCGCAGCCCGGCCCGGATCGCGGCGGCCGAGGCGTCGGGGTCCTCGGGCAGCAGCAGAACGGTGCCGGCCTCGGTGTTCGACGCGTCGACCCCGGCCGCCGCCATGACCAGCCCCTGCCGGTTCTCCACGATCCGCAGCGTCCCGCGGCGCGCGACGACCCGTACGGTCTCGGCGTCTATCGCGTCCTCGCGCGAATCGGCGCGGACGATCCGGCCCTCCGCCTTGGAGACGATCTTCGAGGTGACGAGCAGGACGTCGCCGTCGCGCAGCTCCGGCCCGGCGGCCGCGATCAGTGCCGCCAGGTCGTCGCCGGGCCGCACCTCCGGGATTCCGCCGAGGGCCCGGACCTCGTACGAGGGCCAGGCCCTCGGCGGAATCCCTTGCGGGGCGGTCACCGGGAGGCCTCCGCCAGTTCCAGCGCGGCCCGCGCCATCTCCGCAGTGGCGGCCAGGTCGGTCATCATCAGCGGTACCGCCCGGCAGGTGATGCCGGCGGCCTCCACCTCGGCGACGGCGTCCGCGTCGGCGGTGTCGACGAGCCAGCCGTCGAGCAGCTCGGTGCCGTAGTGCCGGGCGACGGCCGCGGCGGTGGACTCGACGCCGACGGCGGCCAGCACCTTGTCGGCCATCCCGCGCACGGGCGCGCCCCCGACGATGGGGGAGAGGCCCACCACGGGGGCCGCGGCGGCGGCCACGGCCTCGCGGATGCCGGGTACGGCGAGGATGGTCCCCACCGACACCACGGGGTTCGACGGCGGGAAGAGGATCACGTCGGCGGCCGCGATGGCCTCCAGGACGCCGGGCGCGGGCTTGGCCTGCTCGGCGCCCACGGGGACGACGGCCTCGGCGTCCACCGCGGCGCGCATCCGCACCCAGTACTCCTGGAAGTGGATGACCCGGCGCTCGCCGCTCTGGGAGTCCGTGATCGCGACGTGGGTCTCGACCCGGTCGTCGGACATGGGGAGCAGCCGGACCCCGGGCTGCCAGCGGTCGCAGAGGGCCTCGGTGACGGCGCTGAGCGGGTAGCCCGCACCGAGCATCTGCGTACGGACGATGTGGGTGGCGAAGTCGCGGTCACCGAGGCCGAACCAGGTGGGTCCGACCCCGTACGCGGCGAGTTCCTCCTTGACGGTGAAGGACTCGTCGGTGCGGCCCCAGCCCTGGTCCTCGTTGATGCCACCGCCGAGGGTGTACATCACGGTGTCCAGGTCGGGGCAGACCTTGAGCCCGAACAGGTGAATGTCGTCACCGGTGTTGCCGATGACCGTGATGTCCGCGTCGGGAACCGCGGACTGGAGACCTCGGAGGAAACGGGCGCCGCCGATGCCGCCGGCCAGAACAACAATGCGCATACGGCGCAGTCTCTCAGGCGGCGACCCGGGTCAGACGGAGAGGGCCTCGGGCCGGGCCGGAGAGCAGCTGTGCATCGGCATCTCGGTGAGGCCGGGGAAGTACACGTGCAGGCTGACGGCCCCGTCGAGGCTGTCGTTCTGCACCTCGTGGGCGTAGCCGGGGGCGAAGACGCGCTGGGAGCCGGCGCCGAGGGTGAGCGGGCCGCGGGCGGTGTGCTCGGTGAGCTCGCCGTCCAGGACGGTGAGCACGCCGGAGGAGGCGCCGTGGTCGTGCAGGCCGCTGCCCTGGCCGGGTACCCAGCTGAGCAGCCAGACCTCGTAGCCGGGGCCGGTGCGCAGCCGGTGGTACCAGCGGGTCGTGGCGTCGTACCGGACCAGGTGCTCCCACTCGGAGCGGTCGGCGGCGATGGAACGCGCGAGGCCCACGAACTCGGCGACGGTGGCCGGGTGCTCGCGGGCGGGCTGCAGGAGGTGCTGGACGGAGAGGATGTCGCCGGCGATCTGGAGGTCGCTCTCGACCATCGCGATGGCTGCGGCGGGGGCGGTGGCGGGGGTGGGCGTGTGCTGCCAGTCCAGGGCCCGGCGCTTGGCTTTCGCGCGGAGTCCTGCGATCTGGTCGTAGGTGCGGTGCACCCGGCCGCTGGTGCGCTCGCCGGGCTT
>NZ_JBWJVM010000156.1:0-4331 GCF_056428985.1 Streptomyces sp. CA189
TCCGAAGCCATGATCCACATCGCCTCCATCGACAACCTCAGCAAGCGCATAACGGACGAGACCACACCAACCTGGCGAGGAACCTACTAGGAGATAAAGGGCAATCCGCCTAGATCAAACGCCCTCTCAGAACCTGGTTACTCGGCTGAGTGGAGTCACCACCATCCCTTCAGTGCGTTCTCTAGAATGAGGTAACGCACTCGCTGGCTCTCTCACGGACGAGAGGGCCCCGAACCGAAGGGCGTGCTCCATGCTGCCGTCAATCTTCCTCGCCCAGCCTCCCGGGGCGACGAGCCATGACCTGCTGACCCGGAACCAGGCCGCACGCGTTCTTGGCCTATCGCCGAAGACGGTCTCTAAGCTTCTGGACAGCCAATTCCTGCCGGACCTTCGCGCCTCCCGGGTCATCATGCTGTCCCGGGCAAGGCAGGTCACCGTCACCGACGGCCTGCTGCCTGTACTACGCACTGCAGCAGCCGCACCGGCGTCGCCGGAGGACGGCGATGACCGGGACTTTCTCGGCGACAGCCCCAGCCTCACCGACGAGGAGTTCCTCGCCGCCAATCGGAAGTGGTGGCGGTGTGACCCGCAGAAGATCGCGTCCGCCGGGGTGCTCGCGGTAGCGATCGCCGGCTGGGTCACAGGAGTCCTGGCGATCACCGATGTCGAGCCGGAGTGCAAGAGCTTCGGCCCGAACGAGGTCAGGTATGCCTTCAAGGCGAACGTGGCTGGACGGGTTCACGAGCTGGACGACCCCGCAACCTACCGCGTCGAGACCACCGACCCTGCTCTGGCGGCGCTGACCAGGCAACTCCTGGGCTCCCGCGTTCAGGCCGCAGTGTCCGGGGGCCCGATCGCCTACCTCACCCCCTGACGGAACGGATGGTGCCTGTGTCCACCTCGGGCACAGGCACCACTACGGTGCCTCGAATGCAGTGCTCGAACGCGCTTAACCACCGGCGGCATGAGACCGCGGTCTTCGCACGAAGCCGTACAGAAGGTGGGACGGCCACCCGGCGGGCCAAGCACGATGCTCAGCCGGGCCAACTCAAGCGCTAAAGGACCAGATCGGAGTTGGCCACTGAGCACGATGGTTGGCCATTCTGAGCACCGACACGAGGCAGGTCAGGACCGACGCGCCAGAATACCCGCTCGCCGAGGTCGGTCGCCCACGCGGAATGCGATGGAATTGTGCCCGCACCGGCGGTGATACTTCGTCACGTGAATGACGATCCTCCGATTTGCTGGCCGGGCGCCGTGCTGCAGCCGACGGTCGCTCCCCAGCGCCTCGTCTACCTCGATCTCTGCCACTGGATCTACCTGGCGAAGGCGGCCAAGGGAGTTGCCGCCGGAACGCCGTACCAGCAGGCCCTAACGCGGTGCCGGGAAGCCGTTCGCGACAAGCAGGCACTGTTCGTACTCTCCTCCGAGCTCTACGTGGAGCAGACGAAGATTCCCGATCCCAAGCAGCGCCAGGACCTGGCTGCGGTCATGGAGGAGCTCACCGGGTATGCAACCCTGCCGCCACGGGCCGCGGTGCTGGAACGGGAGATTGATGCTTCCCTCACCATGCTGTTCGGGCCCGGTGCGAGTGCCCCGTCTCCCATGCGTCTGGTGGAGGTCGGGTTCGGCCATGCGTTCGCTGTTCCTGGAAGACTCGTGGTTCGGGGCCCCCAAGGGGACGCCGGTGCCGAATTGCGCGCGAGGATGGGCGCCTCCGAGTTCGAGGCCTTCATGTCCCAGGTTCAAGCGGAGGCCGAGCGTCGCATGCTCGCCGGCCCCGCCGACTCTGAGGTGGCCGAGCTACGGAAGAGGGGCTGGAGCCCCGAGGGCGTGGAAGCGAGGCAGCAGGAGCGGGCCGATTTCGAGCGGGACCTTCAGGGGTGGCTCATCGCGAATCCGAAGCGATTCGTGAAGCAGTCCGATCTCCGCACTCTGGTTGTTGGCCGGGAACTGTTCGTTGGGTTCTTCGATCAGCTTGTTCTCCAGCTCGCGCTGCGTGGTCTGGAACCGTCAGCCCTGGACCGTGATCTGGCCAGGCTCAGCGCCTTCGTCTTGTCGATGCCGAGCGCGAGGGTGACCACGGTCCTCAAGACACGCCTGCACAGCAACCGCGCGAAGAGGTGGAGCTCCAACGACATCTACGATATTGACGCCATCAGCCTGGCCACGCCCTACTGCGACATCGTGGTGCCGGACAAGGAGTACGCGAACGTTCTCCAACAGGCCCACCTCGATAAGGTCATGCACACCGCAGTGCCGAGGAACCTGATCCAGCTCGTCACAGAGCTGGATGCGCCCCGACTGCCGCGCAGCCGACAGGAGCCCGATCCGCTGTAGTCGCCCACTATGGCGCGGGCCCACTGTCGCGCTCAGTGGCCAACTACGAGGCCACTCAGTCACACCCACTCAGCCAGGCACAGGCAGGCACGGCCACCCTAGATACAGCAGCCTTCCCGCTCCCTGGCACAGTGAGCCGGTGACCCCTACCCCCTCCGCCGACGCCCCGCCCCTCACGTACACCGACAGCATGGACATACCCGTGCGGTTCCGTGACAGCCCGGAGCCACGGCCGTTCAAGCAGTGGCGTACCTGGAAGCCGGCACCTTGGCCTCAGGCCGCCGCGTTCCCGGCGAAGAACGGCTGGTACCTGCCCACCACCACCTGGCGAGAAATCCTCAAGGCCGCCACAGAGGTGGGCCGGGACATCACCCCAAACCTGCTGCAGACGCCGCAGCTCGCCGGCAACGAACTCGTCGCACGCGTCGCCCCCTTGTACGCCTACCTCGGCACCCATTGCGTCGACACCAAACACCCCCTGCCGGGCAGTACGGGCCGCCGCCTGACCGTCAACCGGGTCTACGAGCACGGCACCGAACGCTCCGCGAAGAACACCCTCGGCTACCGCCTGGGCATGACCATGGCCGAGTGGGCAACCCGCTCACTGATGGGCCTGGGCCAGACCCTGCACATCGAAGACGGAGGCCCCATCCCAGCCCTCCGCGACAAGTTCCGAAACCCGTCGGCGAAACTGCCCGACCTGTGGGGCCTGCACGAGGAGGAGAACCGCTACTGGCTCATCGAAGCCAAGGGCGGCAACGTCCGCAGTCCCCGCCTCTGGGAAGGCTGGAAGCAGCTCCAGGGCGGCACCAACGTCCTCCACGAATACGCCCACCGACGGATCCTCGTCGGGGCCAGTGTCCAGCCCCGGGGCGACCTGTTCCTCACCGTCGACCACGACCACCACCCCGGAAAGAAGCCGCTCCAACCCTCCGCCGGTACCAAGCCGCCCAAGATGCCGGGCTCCCCGGAGGATCACCTCGGTGACAGCGATGACGCCCTGATGGGCGCAGCCCGTGCCCAGATGCTGGTGTACCTGGCGCTCAGCGGCGCCCAGCTTTCCCGGCTCAAGACCGTGGCCCTGCCCACCGATCGCGCGGACCGCCGCCGAGGCCCCCACGGGGTAACAACCCCCCTGGAACGCGACTCGGAGCTCCGGAACACGCGCAACGCCATCCATGCGGACTACCCCAGCGAGAAGGATCAGCCCCGCCGACGCGAATACGCACGAGCCGCCGGCCTCGACGAGTTCCTTAGCTACCGCGTCCCCGGCACCGAACTCCACCTGGGCATGTCCCGAGAACTCTACGCCGCCTGCGCCCAGCTCCACCGCGAGGACATGCTGATCGCGGAGCACACCCCCGGCATGCGGGCCGAAGACCTGCGGGCCGACGAACCCGTGAGCGAGGAAGCCGAGGAGCGCCAGCGTCGCACCCAGCGGCGGGTCTTCCGGGAGCGCCAAGAGGAAGAACGGTCGCGGATCGAGCCCCGGGTCCGTGCAGCCTTCCAAGAGGGGAGGACGCGGACCTGGAAGGAGCTGCTGCGCACCGAGAACGAGCCCCGTCTCGACCTCGGCGAAGATTCCGGCCTTCTCGAAGCAGCGACCGCCGAGACATATCTCGCCGTTCGCAAAGACGACCTCCCCCACCACGAGCGCTGACCGCCACGCCTTCACGACGGAGCCGCTGGCCTTCCGGTCAAACAGTCGCAAGTGAGGCCCCACGTACGGGGAATGACGCGGGCCCTCCCGTCAGACCAGAGCACCCAAAGCGTCGCAAGGGTGGCTCGCAGCCCGCTCAGAGGGCCTGGGCGCGGGGAGAGTAGCAGCGGATCCCCGGTCAGCCAAACCGGGGAATTGCTGGACGACGCCGTAAAGAATCAACACGTTGCTTCGTGGGCCCTGCCGCGTTGGCAGGGTGTGCGCATATCAAGCGAGGTTCGCGACCAACTCGCTCTCAGGTTCGCGGTGTTATTGCCGCATCTGAATGAGC
>NZ_JBWJVM010000157.1:0-4060 GCF_056428985.1 Streptomyces sp. CA189
CCCCGGGGGGGGGGGGGGGGGGGGGGGGGGGGGGGGGCCTCTGATGGGGGGCCGATGGGGGCCGGACGTACCGTTCGTCCCCTATGGCCGCGGAACGTCCGAATAGCGGAACTCGGTGACCGCATAGTGCAGTTGTAAGGAACAAGTCAAGGTCTGTCTTTTCTTGCGACTCTCCGGTCAAATGTCGTCACTTGAGACGCGCGCCGCACGGAACCCCCCACTCCTACGGAGAAGTTCCGCACCACTTCGCGGCCGCGGGAGGGGAACGACATCAAGTGACCAGCAACTCGGCCAGAAGACGAGCGCTGCGCGCCGCCGCAATCGGCGTGACCCTGGCAGCGACGGCGGCCACCGGCGCCGCCTTCACGATGGCCCAGGCAGACCCGGGTGCGAAGGTGTCTGCCGCGGACCGCCAGGACCCGACCGCTCCTTCCAAGGAGAAGGTCGACCACGACCTCGAAGGCCCGTTCAGCAAGCAGCAGGAGCAGGCCCGCAAGGCCGCCCTGGAGCAGGTGATGAGCGGCAAGAAGGACGTCGAGCAGCGGGGCGCCTCCAAGGTTGTCAAGCTCGACGAGAAGAAGTACGTCGAGCTCGGCCGCGAGAAGACCGACAAGATCTTCACGATCCTCGTCGACTTCGGCGACCAGGTGGACAACACCACCATGTTCGACCCGGACGGCCCCGGCCCCAAGCCGGCCGTGCCCAAGTACGGCGGCACCCCGGGTCCGCTGCACAACCAGATCGCCCAGCCCGACCGTGCGACGAACAACAGCACGGCCTGGCGCAAGGACTTCAACCGCGCGTACTTCCAGGACCTGTACTTCGGTACCGGCGTCGGCAAGAACTCGCTGAAGACCTACTACGAGAAGACCTCCTCGGGCCGCTACTCGGTCGAGGGCGAGGTGGCCGACTGGGTCAAGGTCCCGTACAACGAGGCCCGTTACGGCTCGAACTACTGCGGCCAGTCCAACTGCTCCAACGTCTGGGACACGGTCAAGGACGGCGTGACCGCCTGGGCCGAGGCCCAGAAGAAGGCCGGGAAGACCGACGCCCAGATCAAGGCGCAGATGGCCCAGTACGACCTCTGGGACCGCTACGACTTCGACGGCGACGGCAACTTCAACGAGTCCGACGGCTACATCGACCACTTCCAGATCGTCCACGCGGGCGAGGACGAGTCGGCCGGCGGCGGCGTGCAGGGCACCAACGCCCTGTGGGCGCACCGCTGGTACGCCTACGGCACCGAGGCCGGCAAGAACGGCCCGGCCAACAACAAGGCCGGCGGCACCCAGATCGGCAACACCGGCATCTGGGTCGGCGACTACACGATGCAGCCCGAGAACGGCGGCCTCGGCGTCTTCGCGCACGAGTACGGCCACGACCTGGGCCTGCCCGACCTCTACGACACCTCCGGTGGCGGCGAGAACTCGGTCGGCTTCTGGTCCCTGATGTCGGCCGGCTCCTGGCTCGGCGAGGGCAAGGACTCCATAGGCGACCTCCCGGGCGACATGACCGCCTGGGACAAATTCCAGCTGGGCTGGCTGAACTACGACGTGGCCAAGGCCGCGACGAAGTCCACCCACAAGCTGGGCGTCTCCGCGTACAACACCAAGGACAAGCAGGCGCTCCTCGTCGAGCTGCCGAAGAAGAAGGTCACCACCGAGATCGTCGCTCCCGCCGAGGGTTCCTCGCAGTGGTGGAGCAACATGGGTGACGACCTCAAGAACACCCTCACCCGCTCGGTCGACCTGACCGGCAAGTCCTCCGCGGCCCTGTCCCTCAAGGGCTGGTGGGACATCGAGGCGGAGTACGACTACCTGTACACCGAGGTCTCCACCGACGGTGGCGCCACCTGGACCGCGCTGGCCGGCACCGCCGACGGCGTGGACATCCCGGTCGACGCCTCCAACAGCCCGTCGCTCACCGGCGTCTCGGGCAGCTGGAAGAACCTGAACTACTCGCTGAACGCCTACGCGGGCAAGAAGGTCGACCTCCGCTTCCGCTACCAGACGGACGGCGGCGCGGGCGGCAAGGGCTTCACGGGCGACGCGCTCAGCATCACGGCGGACGGCGCCACGCTGTTCACCGACGGTGCCGAGAACGGCGACAACGGCTGGACCGGCAAGGGCTTCTCCCGTGTCGGCAGCGGCTTCACCAAGGAGTACGCCCAGTACTACCTGGCCGAGAACCGCCGCTACGTCTCGTACGACAAGACCCTCAAGGTCGGTCCGTACAACTTCGGCTTCGCCAACACCAAGCCGAACTGGGTCGAGCACTACGCCTACCAGGACGGTCTCCTGATCTGGCAGTGGGACACCTCCCAGAAGGACAACAACACCAGCCAGCACCCCGGCTCCGGTCTAATCCTCCCGATCGACGCCAACGCCAAGCCGATGAAGTGGTCGGACGGCACCCTGCTGCGGAACAAGATCCAGCCGTACGACGCCGCCTTCAGCGCGTACAAGACGGACGCCATCACCCTGCACAAGAACGGTGAGGAGCTGTTCCTGAAGCCGAAGGCCGCGCAGCTGGTCTTCGACGACCACAAGGGCAAGTACTACTACGACGAGAACCCGACCGGCTCGGTGAAGGTCACTGACACCAACACCAAGATCAAGATCCTGAAGGAGACCTACGACGGTCTCGTCATGACGGTCGAGGTCGGCCCCTCCGTTAAGTAATTCAGTAAAACCGCAGGTCAAAGCATGATCGGCCGTCGCCCTCTAGCGGGCGGCGGCCGATCGCGTTTAGATGCGTGGGCTGAGTTTCTTATTGACGGGGGAGATGAAGACATGCCCGGTGGAGGTTTCGTCCGATTGCCAGGCGGCAGCGTGGTCGTCGCGCTCACGCTGCCCAGACCGTCCGTGGAAGGTGCCGTCCAGGGCGGTGTCGGGGGCGGTATCGAGCGCGCCGTCGACGGCGGCGTCGACGGTGGAAACGTCCGCGTGCTGGTGCACGCGGTGAACCGGGCCCGCGCCCTGACCAGGCTGCGGAACCTCGGACTGCGCGCCGTCTACCTGCGCGGCAACGCCCAGCCGCCCACCCCGGACGAGATCACCGCCGTCCTGCACCACCCCGACGGCCTGCTCTGGCGCTGTGCGCCGGACCGGGCGGCGGAGCTGTGGCACCCGATCAGGGCCCTGCTGGGGTGAGCGGGCGGGGCCGAGCGGGCGGGGCTGAGCCGCCCCGCAGGAGCCCCGCAGGCGGCCCCGCCGGTGCCCGGCGTCAGCCGGCCACCACCGGGGTCCCGCTCAGCTCCACCCCGGCTTCCCGGAGCTCGGCCAGCGCACGGGTCGTGGTGTGCGGGGCCACTCCGGCCGTCAGGTCCAGCAGCACGTGGGTACGGAACCCCGCGCGGGCCGCGTCCAGGGCGGTGGCCTTGACGCAGTGGTCGGTGGCGATGCCGACCACGTCGACCTCGGTGACCTGCCGGTCGCGCAGCCACTCCGTGAGCCCGCGGCCGTTCTCGTCCGCGCCCTCGAAACCGCTGTACGCGGCCTCGTACGCGCCCTTGTCGAAGACGGCGGCCACGGCCCCCGAGGCGACGGCGGGCGCGAAGTTCGGGTGGAAGCCGACGCCCTCGGTCCCGGCGACGCAGTGCACCGGCCAGGAGGTCTCGTAGTCCGGCTGGGCCGGGGGGTGTGCGAAGTGCGACCCGGGGTCGATGTGGTGGTCGCGGGTGGCGACGACGTGCCGGTACCCGGCGGTGGCCTGGCCGATGAGCTCGGTGATGGCGGCGGCGATATCGGCTCCGCCGGTGACCGCGAGGCTGCCGCCCTCGCAGAAGTCGTTCTGTACGTCGACGACGATCAGTGCGCGGTGCATGTCCGGTGCCCTTCGGCTTGGTGTGTGGTGGGCGGGGACCCTGCGGGGGCTCTTCCCCCACCCCACCCCTTCCCGAAACTGGGGCTCCGCCCCAGACCCGTACGGGCGCTGCGCGCCCGCGCCTCAAACTCCCCCAGCTACCGCTGGGAGGTGCCCCCGGGCGGGGCTGAAATTGCCCTGCGGGCAATTTCAGCCGCGCGTCGCGTCCGGCATCAGCCGAATCCTGCCCCGCCGG
>NZ_JBWJVM010000158.1:0-3876 GCF_056428985.1 Streptomyces sp. CA189
ATGCATGATGGGACGGCAGGCACGGATCCCCCGGTGATCATGAAGCGTAGAGAACTCCATGATCGGGCGAACCGTGCCTGCCCTACTACTGCCGCCCAGTCGGGCACCTACTGGCGGACGTTCTAAGTGGTCGGCTCCGGAAGTCCTTCGGGGGTTGATCAGGCAGCCAGGGCGACGGAGGGTTTTCTTGTCGACCGACGGGGGCGCCTACGGAGCGGCTTCACGGTGACGGGGCGGCGGCGCTTGTGGTGACTGCGGTCTCAGGTGGTGGGCGGGGCTGTCGTGTGGCGAGTCTGCTGGATCAGAACGGTGGTGGCCCGTTCCAGGAGTTCGCAGAGTGAGGCGTGTTCGGAGGGTGTGAACGCGTCGGTGAGTGCGCGCTCAAGGATGATCACCTCCTGGTAGGCGCGGTCCAGCAGTGCCTGGCCCTCATCGGTGAGGGTGGCGATCTGCACCTTGGCGTGCACGGGGGACGTCTCGCGGTGGATGAGTTCCTTGGTCTCCATGTTGGTCAGCACGCTGCTCATGCTCTGCTGCGTCACCCCGCAGGAGCGGGCCAGCTGGGCGCCGGACATGCCGCCTTCGCGCAAGAGGATCAGCAGCACGGTGTACTGCGTCATGGTCAGCCCGTAGGCGCGCAGTACTGCCTCGTGGTGCGCCATCAACGCCTGCTCCGACCGCCTGATCCGGGTGCAGAGGTCGTTCTCGATCGGGGCTTCCACGGCACACTCCCTCAATTAACAGGTTCATGGGTTGACTCAGGGACCTTATATGCATACGGTCCTCGACTGTAAGGATACTGAGTCAACGCAGGGGGCTGTAATCATGAAGGCTGTCGTTCTCGACACTGATGACCACTACCGGGTCGCCGAACTTGACGAGCCCACCCCTGGCCCCGGCCAGGTGGCGATCCGGGTCGCCTACGCAGGGATCCAGTGGGGCGACACCATGGTCCGGGACGGCCACTTCCCCGTGCCGCGCCCCTTCGTCCCGGGCTTCGAGGCGTCCGGGCACATCACCGCGGTCGGCGAGGGCGTCGACGCAAGCCGTGTCGGTGAGTCCGTCACTGCGCTGACCATGGCAGGCGCCTACGCCGAGGTGGTCCTGGCGCCCGCCGTGCTCACGTTGAGCATCGGTGACATGCCGCTGCGGACGGCCGCAGGTCTCGGGTGGGGCGCACCGACCGCCTACGACCTGATCAACACCGCCGCACAGGTGCGGCCCGGCGAGCGCGTGCTGATCCACGCCGCCGCCGGCTCGGTCGGCACCCTCGCCACCCAGTTCGCCCGACTGGCTGGAGCCGACCGGATCGTCGGTGTGGTCGGCACTGCCGACAGGGCCGACTACGCCGCGCAGTTCGGGTGCGACCAGGTCCTGCTGCGCGAGGAATTCCTGGCCAAGCTCGGCGACGACAAGTTCGACGTGATCCTCGACCCCGTCGGCGGCTCGACCCGCCAGGCCGGCCTCGTCGAGCAGCTCGCACCACACGGCCGACTGGTGGCATACGGCAACCTCGCCACGTACGAGCCGGTCCTGGCCAACGCCAACGACCTGCTCATGCACGGCAAATCGCTCCTGACCTACAACAGCAACCTGCTCAGCCAGACCCATCCCGAGCGGCTCGCCGACAGTGCCCGCCGTGCGCTCGGCCTCGTTGCCGACGGCCAGGTCCGCATGGACATCACCGCCGAGTACGACCTCGGGGAGCTGACCATGGCCGTGCAGCGCCTCGCGGAGGGCGCGACCCACGGCAAGAGCATCCTCCGCATCGCCTGACGGCATCCGTGCTGGGCAGCGGCCTTGGGCGCTGCCCAGCCCTGCCGGTGCCCCACACAGTCTCCAAAAGGTGGGCCGCCTCCGTCCATGCCCGTGTGTTCCGCCGTGCCCGTGGAACTGACCGCTTCCGAGCGCCACCGGCTCAAGAAGATGGCTTACGGCCACAAGACCCCGCACCAGGCACGCCAGCGGGCGACGATCGTGCTCCTGGCGGCGCAAGGCCGCTCCAACGCCCGGATCGCCACCGAAACCCGCCTGCATGTGGACACCGTGCGCCGCTGGCGCGGCCGGTTCGCGGCCAGCCGGATGCCCGCCCTGGCCGACCGCAAACGATCCGGGCGGCCACCGACGTTCACCGCGCTGCAGATCACCGAAGTCAAGGCCCTGGCCTGCCAGTTGCCCACCGAGTCCGGAACCCCGCTTTCACGCTGGTCATGCGCCGAGCTCGCGCGCGAGGCCGTCACCCGGGCCATCACCGACACGATTTCCGCCTCCACGGTGCGCCGCTGGCTCAAGGACGACGCACTCAAGCCCTGGCAACACCGCTCCTGGATCTTCATTCGCGACCCGAACTTCCGAGCCACGGCCCAGCGGATCCTGGACCTGTATGCGCGCACCTTTGACGGTGCCCCGCTCGGCGAAGGCGAGTACGTCATCTCCGCGGATGAGAAGACCTCCATCCAAGCCCGCTGCCGCTGCCACCCGACCCTGGCCCCGGGCCAGGCGCGAGCAATGCGCGTCAACCACACCTACGGGCGCGGCGGGGCCCTGGCCTACCTGGCCGCCTACGACATCCAGCGGGCCGAAGTCCGCGGACGCTGCGAACAGACCACAGGCATCGTGCCGTTCATGAACCTGGTCGAGCAGGTGATGGCCAGAGAGCCCTACTCCAGCGCGAAACGCGTCTTCTGGATCGTCGACAACGGCTCCTCGCATCGCGGCAAGAAGGCAGCCGACCGCCTGGCCTCCCGGTTCCCGAACGCCGTCATGGTCCACACACCCGTCCACGCATCCTGGCTGAACCAAATAGAGATCTTCTTCTCCATCGTGCAGCGCAAGGTCGTCTCACCCAACGACTTCACGGACCTCGACGAAGTCCGGAACCGGCTCCGAGCGTTCGAAGACCGCTACAACGCCACGGCACAGCCGTTCCAGTGGAAGTTCACCATCACCGACCTGGACGATCTACTGGCCCGACTCGACCGGCATCAAGCTGACCGACACGAAGAATCCTCCGTCGCCCCGGCAGCTTGATCAACCCCCGAAGGACTTGCGGAGCAGACCACTAAGATCCCCGGACGACGGCCGGCGCCGAGTCCGGCGGGCGCAGAGTCGAGCGGGCCCGGTACCGGTCGGGCTCAAGCGGGCCAGGTACCGGTCAGGCGTTTGGCGGCCACCGCGCCGCTGCGGTCGATGGCGGCCTTGACCGCGGCGAACACGGCGCCCTGGAGTGCCGCGGCGATGAGGATCTCCCGCCACGACCGGTCCTCGTCGGTCGCGCTCGGTGCATCGTCCTCGTGACCGAGCCGCTTCCAGAGCTGCTTGAAGGCCAGGCCGGCCAGCAGTCCGCCGGTGGCGCCGAGCGCCAGACCCACGGGTTTGTAGACGATCTTCGAGGTCTCCACCGCTGTCTCCGTCCGCTCGCCGCCCCACCGCTCCTGCCCCGCGTCGCACGCGGCTAACGCGCGGAGCCGTGCGCACCGCGGACGGCGCTCCGGCCACCGGGCGGGACGTACGTTTACCGGACGGGCAATCGGACAGACGCGGGCCGTCAGATGATCGCCAGCGATCGGAGTGAGAGCCGTGTCGGGTGAGCAGAAGATGAAGGCCAAGAAGGAACAGGCCAAGGGCAAGGCCAAGGAAGCGATGGGCCGCACCGTCGGCAACGAACGCCTCACCGCAGAGGGGCGCGCGGAACAGATGAAGGGTGACGCCCGCCAGGCCAAGGAGAAGGCCAAGGACGCCCTCAAGGACTAGATGATTGATTCCAAGGGGTAGCTGTACGGACGCGAGGGTGCCCACTCTCAGTTTGTGACGACCGAGATAGACACCCTCGCAACTGCACTGTACGTGCGGGTCGATGACCTTTTGAAGGCTTCG
>NZ_JBWJVM010000159.1:0-3554 GCF_056428985.1 Streptomyces sp. CA189
GGACTGCATGATTTAGGCGCCCTGTGCGCAGCTTCGACAGGGTGCGGGGTGTTGCTGCGCCACAAATCACGCTTTACGTCCCGGCCGACACCCCACCCCGCCCCCGTCCCCGTCCGCCGCCTCCAGCCCCGCCGGAGGGTGAGTCTCCTCCGCCGCCCGACGTTGGGCCTTTTTAGCCGCCCGATGTTGGGTCTCTTCGGCCGTCCGGCGTTGGGCCCCTTCAGCCGCCTGGTCTTGGGTCCCTTCAGCCCCCGGTTATGGGTCCCTCCAGCCAGCCGCCGGGCGTTGGCTCTCTTCAGCCGCCGGGGTTTGGCTTTTCAGCCGTCCGGCGTTTGAGGACCGGGGTCTGGGGCGGAGCCCCAGGGGGTTCGGGCGCAGCCGGGGACCCCGTTTTCAGCCTCGCCGGCGTTTGAGGCGCGGGTCAGGGCTGGCCCTGGGAACGGTGGAAGGGCGGGTAGGGGAACTCCGCCCTGCGCACCGGGGGTCCGGGGCCGGTGGGTCCCGGGGGTGGCGGTGCGCCCGGGGGCGGCTCCCCCGGGGCGCCGGGGGGCTAGTGGCAGATGGCGAGGGCGTCCAGCGCCACCGCCCCCTGGCCCCGGGGGAGGACCATCAGGGGGTTGATGTCCAGCTCCGAGAGTTCGTCGCCCAGTTCCATCGCCATCCGCTGCACCCGGAGGATGACCTCCACCAGCGCGTCGACGTCGGCGGGGGGCGCCCCCCGTACGCCCTCCAGCAGCGCGTGCCCGCGGAGTTCCCCGAGCATCGCCCGCGCCTGGTCCTCGCCGAACGGCGGTACCCGGACGGCCACGTCGTGCAGCACCTCCACCAGGACACCGCCCAGTCCTACCGTCACCGTGGGACCGAACAGCTCGTCCTGGGTGACCCCGACGACCATTTCGACGCCGCGCTCCACCATCTGGCAGACGAGGATCCCGTCCAGCGGGACGTTCTCGTAGCGGGCGATGTCCGTCAACTCGCGGTAGGCGTCGCGGATCTGGCTCGCCGAGGTCAGGCCGATCTTGACCAGGCCCAGCTCGGTCTTGTGGGCGAGCTGGGGGCCCGAGGCCTTCATGACCACCGGGTAGCCGACCAGCCCGGCCGCCCGTACGGCCGCTGCGGCGCTGGTCACCAGCTGCTCCCGGGGCACGCGGATCCCGTAGGCGCGCAGGAGCTGCTTCGCGGCGTGCTCGCTGAGCTGCTGGCCAGGGCGCATGAGGGCCTGGGCCTTGCGGAAGGAGGGCGAGGTGGTGCGCGGGGCGTCCTCGAAGGGGGAGCGGTAGGCGGCGGTGAAGCGGTGGTGGCCGAGGTACGCGCGGACGGCGGTGATGCAGTTGCCGAAGGTGCGGAAGGTCGCGACCCTGGAGGAGCCGAGGAGCGTGGTGCGGTAGGCCTCCTCCGTGCCGACCGGGGAGCCCCAGATCACGCAGATCAGTTTGTCTGTTTGTTCGGCCGCGTCCACCAGGTCCTGGGCGAGTTTGTCGCTCATCGGGGGGAAGGGGCCCGTTATCGGGCAGATCAGGACGCCTACCGAGGGGTCCGCGAGGATCGCGTCGATGATCTTGCGGCCGCGCCAGTCGCCGACCGGGTGGCCGCCGTTGTCCACGGGGTTGGAGACGCCCAGGTAGGAGGGGATCCACTGGTGCAGTTCGTCCTGCTTCGCCTGGGAGAGGGTGGGGATGCTGAGCCCCGCCTCGGTGGCCAGGTCGGAGAAGTGGGCTCCGGTGCCGCCGGAGATGGAGTAGACGACCACTCCGTCGGCGAGGGGCTTTCGGGCCCGGGCGAGGAGCGCCGCGGTGTCCTGGAGTTCGTCGAGGCCGTCGACCCGGATGACACCGAACTGCCGCATGGCGGCGTCCACGACGGTGTCCGCGCCGGTCAGCTTCCCGGTGTGCGAGGCGGCCATGCGGGCGCCGGTCTCGGTGCGGCCGACCTTGACGGCGACGACGGGCACGCCGTTGCGGGCGGCCCGGTCGGCGGCGAGGAGGAACTGCCGGCCGTCCTTGAGGCCCTCCACGTAGCAGGCGATGGCCCCGACCTCGGGCTGTTCGGCGAAGTAGGAGATGAAGTCGGAGGTTTCGAGGTCGGCCTCGTTGCCGGTGGGCGCCCAGTGGGAGAGGCGGATGCCCAGCTCCTGGAGGGTGTAGACCGGCCGGCCCTGGTGGCCGGACTGGGTGATGAGCGCGATGGCCGGGCCGTCGAGGTCCTCGCGGAACTTCTCGAAGGCGTTGAGGTTCGTGTTGGGGCCGAGGAGGCGCAGCCCGGAGCGCCGTACGGCGGCTCCCAGGCGGGCCTGCGCGGCGGCGCCCTCGTCGCCGGTCTCGGCGAAGCCCGAGGCGAAGGCGACCGCGAACTTCACCTTGGCTTCCGCGAGTTGCTCCACGATGGGGAGCGGATCGGCTACGAGGAGAACCGCGAGGTCCACCTGTTCGGGCAGCTCGGCCACGGAGGCGTGGCAGGGCAGCCCGAAGACCGTGGCCCGGGTGGGGTGCACGGGGTGCAGCCGGGCACCGACGCGTTCCGCCCAGGCGATGAGCTGGCGGGTGATGCCGGTGTTCGGTCTGCCGTCGGCGTCCGAGGCGCCGATGACCGCCACGGACTCGGGCCGGAAGAACCGGTCCAGGTCGGGGGCGTCGGCGTGCAGGGGCCGACCGCTGACGTCCAGCGCGACCGTGTCCTCGGCGGACGGAGCCGCTGTGGAGTGGACGGCCGTCCTGGGGGTCTCCCCGCAGGCCTCGACACGTGCGCGGAAGTCGGTGGTGAGGGTGCCGTGAGTAGATCCAAGCATCGTTCCGCCCGCTCCTGCTCGATGAACCTCGACGAATCTCAATAACTGACGCGTAGTCAGATTACTGAACTGACGTGCCGTCAGGAACAGGGATGCACAGGAAAGCTGGTGGAGGTGATGTGTGGAACGCTCGCCGCCCGGCTCACGGGCACGCCTCGGGGCGGACCCGAGGCGGCTTCCGGCACGGCTTCCGGGGCCGTTCAGGGAACGGTCTCAGATCGGAGGGGGCCGGTCCAGACCAGTATTCGGCCGAGGTCAGGGGGCCGGGGCGGCCCTGCGGGGACGGTCGGCCCCGCCCGGCCGGCTTCGCCGCTGCCGGGGCTCCTCACCACTCCCGCGGGGCGATCAGCTCCTCGATGTCCGCGTCCGCGAATCCGTACGCCTCGGCCACGAACGCGAATTCCTCGGCTATCTCCTCGCGCGCCACGGTCTCGATTTCGCTCCCGGCGGCCTCGAACTCCGCCTCCAGCAGGTTGAACTCCTCCGTCGCCGCCCCCGTCAGCACGTACAGCGCGGCCAGGTCCGAGGGCCGCTCCGCCTCGATGCGCGCGCACAGGCGAAGCAGGACGGCCCGGCCCAAGTCGAGGACGTGGTTCGGGTAGTACGCGTCCCGGTAGAGCGGCTCCAGGAAGGAGCGGGCTGCCACTTGCTCGTTCTTGATCGACACGGTGATCCCCCATGGTTCTGTCGGCGGTCCGACATACCGATGCTGCACCAGGCCACTGACAGCGGGCCTGGTGAGGGGGAGGGGGGCGGGGAGGGGAGGGGG
>NZ_JBWJVM010000160.1:0-3374 GCF_056428985.1 Streptomyces sp. CA189
CGGTGATCATGAAGCGTAGAGAACTCCATGATCGGGCGAACCGTGCCTGCCCTACTACTGCCGCCCAGTCGGGCACCTACTGGCGGACGTTCTAAGTGGTCGGCTCCGGAAGTCCTTCGGGGGTTGACGCGAGGTCAGGCCGTGTGCGGGGTGCGGATCGCAGGTTCGGTCCGGCCAGGTAGAGGTCGCAGGTGCATTCCGGGGCACCCGCCGAGAGGGCCGGCGAAGCCGCGGAGACCGACACTCCGCTGTCGCACTGGAGTTGCCCGAAACCGGCTGCGGAAACTCACTGCGCGCTGCATCTCTTCCCCCGGTCTCCGCCTCCGGCGTGCGCCAGCCGCCCACGACACATCAAGCCCTGCGCCGGGTCCGGGGCGCGGAGCCCGGCCTTCCGGGACCGGCTACCGTGGCGCGGCACCGAGCCATTCCGCCACACACCACACCGCCGTCACCCCTCCGCGGGCGGGACGCCAACCAGTTTCACCAGGAACCGGTCCACCTGTTCCTCCAGCGGGGGCCAGGGCAGCTCGGGCTGGTTGACGCGCAGCGAGACCGCACCGTGGACCGCCGTGCGCAGATCCAGGGAGACGATCTCCGCGTCGCCGCGCGTCGCCAGCCCGGCGTCCATGCAGCGGCGGATCGCCGCGGTCGTGCGCTTGGCCATCTCCTCCTTGAAGGACATGTCCGTGCGCCGGTTGAGCGTGCTCTCGTGCAGCACCTTGTACAGCCCCGGGTGCTCGCGGGACCACGCGCCGAGCAGGGCTGTTCGGGCGCGCAGCGCGGCCACCGGGTCGGCGGTGCCCGACTCCGCGTCGTCCACCGCGCGCAACAGGCCCGCATGGCAGTGCTCCAGCGCGGCCAGCACCAGCGCGTCGCGGTCGGCGAAGTGGATGTAGACGGAGGTCGCGGCGATGCCCACCTCGCGGGCGACCGCGCGAAGCGACAGCGCCTGGTCGTCGGCGAGTTCGTCCAGCAGCCGCAGCGCCGCATCGACGATCTCGGCGCGCAGCCGCTCGCCCTGGCCACGCGGGTTGCGGCCGCGCGGCGCAGTGCGGGCGGTCGTTCGGGCCGGAGTGGTCGCATCCATGATCAGCCATTGTATTGGACCGCCTGTAGGGCTACATTCGTAGCCCTACAGCTGTTCACTTAAGGGGAGTCACCATGACGCTGCCGACCCAGACCACGGTCAAGGAACTCGACCCGGTGTTCGCGGAGATGGCCACCGCAAGCTTCCAACTCGCCGAGTCAGGAACGGAGCTGACGCCGCGCGAGCTCGCTCTGCTCAGCCTCGTTGCCGACGTCTGCGAACAGGCCCTTGGGCTGCCGTTCGAACTGCACGTGCGGGCCGCCCTGGACAACGGCCTCGACGCCGATGACCTACGCGAACTGCTCCGTTTCATCTCCTACGACAGCGGCTACCCGGCGGCGCTGGCCGCCTTGGAGCGGCTGGCTGAGGTCGAGCGCAAACACGGCCTGCCAGGGCCGACAGGTCAGGGCCACCAAGTGAACGCGGGCGGCACGGGCAGCCCCATCCCCACGGCGATGCGCGCCGAGGTGCGGGCCCTCGACCCGGGCTTCGCCGACTACATGGACCTGCAGTCGCGGATGCGCGCCGGCATGTCCCGGATCAGCGTCCGCGAGCGGGCGTTCGCCACCATGACAGTGGACGTCCTCTACCAAACGCTCCAGGAGAGCTTCCGCGCCCACGTCGGCCGCGCGCTGGGTGCGGGAGCCACGCCCGACGAGGTTCGCGCCGCCGTCCGCGCCACCGCGACGTTCGGGATGACCCGGACCTGGCGCGCCCTGAACGTCCTCGACACGTTGCTGGCCGACCACGAGGAACTGAAGGGAAAGCAGTCCGCCGGGGACGCCTGACCGCCTGTCGCCTGCACCGCGCACGCGACTCGGGCCGCAGGTCCGGCCCGGCGCGGTGCAGGCCGCAGGCACAGTCCAGGGCATCGTTAGGCCAGCCGGCGACGCCACCGCGGCGCGGCAGACTGCACAACCGTCAGTGATCCACTTCGCGAGATCGGCCGTTCTACCTGCCATGCGCATACCCTGCGCCCGCCCCTGCTCCTGACCGCCGCCGAGCGTGAGCGGCTGAAGAAGATGGCCTACGGTCACAAGACCGAGTACCGGCTACGGGTCCGCGCGCAGGTCGTCCTGCACGCGGCGCGGGGGCGCTCCAACGCGCGCATCGCCCGCGAGACGGGTCTGCACCTGGACACGGTTCGCGCTTGGCGGGGCCGGTTCGCCGACGGCGGGCTGCCGACCCTGGCCGACCGCAAGCGTTCAGGGCGCCCCACCCGTTTCACGCCCGTGCAGGTCGCCGAGGCCAAGGCGCTGGCCTGCCAGTTACCCACCGAGACCGGCGTACCGCTGTCCCGCTGGTCGTGCCCGGAGTTGGCTGCCGAGCTGACCGCGCGCGGGATCACCGATACCGTCTCCGCGTCCACGGTGCGCCGCTGGCTGCGCGAGGACGCGCTCAAGCCCTGGCAGTACCGGTCCTGGATCTTCATCCGCGATCCCGACTTCCGCGCCAAGGCCCAGCGTGTCCTGGACCTCTACGCCCGCACGTTCAAGGGTGTCCCGCTGGGCGAGGACGAGTACGTCCTGTCCAGCGACGAGAAGACCTCCGTCCAGGCCCGCTGCCGCTGCCATCCGACCCTGGCCCCGGGCCGGGCCCGGGCGATGCGCGTCAACCACGAGTACGGCCGCGGCGGCGCGCTGACCTACCTGGCCGCCTACGACGTCCACCGCGCGAAGGTCTTCGGCCGCTGCGAACCGAAGACCGGCATCGTGCCCTTCATGGCACTGGTCGCCCAAGTCATGGTCGCCGAGCCCTACGCCAGCGCGAAACGCGTCTTCTGGATCGTCGACAACGGTTCCTCCCACCGGGGGAAGAAGGCCATAGACCGTCTGACCACGGCGTTTCCGAACGCGGTCATAGTCCACACCCCCGTGCACGCCTCCTGGACGAACCAAATCGAGATCTTCTTCTCGATCGTCCAGCGCAAGGTCGTCCGACCCAACGACTTCACCGACCTGACCCAGGTCCGGGACCGGCTCCGAGCATTCGAAGACCGCTACAACGCCACGGCACAGCCGTTCCATTGGAAGTTCACCACCTCCGACCTGGACGATCTACTGGCCCGGCTCGACCGACACACACCCGCCGACCGACAAGAAGAATCCTCCGTCGCCCTGGCAGCCTGATCAACCCCCGAAGGACTTCCGGAGCCGACCACTAAGAACGTCCGCCAGTAGGTGCCCGACTGGGCGGCAGTAGTAGGGCAGGCACGGTTCGCCCGATCATGGAGTTCTCTACGCTTCATGATCACCGGGGGATCCGTGCCTGCCGTCCCATCATGCAT
>NZ_JBWJVM010000161.1:0-3264 GCF_056428985.1 Streptomyces sp. CA189
AAGGCTTTATCTTCGCGATGCCGGCCCCAGTGAACTTCGTCCTTTGGATGAGGGTGATGGGTGGCTGGTCGTTGCTTGAGAACTACACAGTGGACGCGAGCATCTGTAGGCCAAGTTTTTAAGGGCGCACGGTGGATGCCTTGGCACCAGGAACCGATGAAGGACGTGAGAGGCCGCGATAGGCCCCGGGGAGCTGCCAACTGAGCTTTGATCCGGGGGTGTCCGAATGGGGAAACCCGGCAGTCGTCATGGGCTGTCACCCACTGCTGAACACATAGGCAGTGTGGAGGGAACGCGGGGAAGTGAAACATCTCAGTACCCGCAGGAAGAGAAAACAACCGTGATTCCGGGAGTAGTGGCGAGCGAAACCGGATGAGGCCAAACCGTATGCGTGTGATACCCGGCAGGGGTTGCGCATGCGGGGTTGTGGGAATTCTTTTGATCGGTCTGCCGGCCGGTCGGCGAGTCAGAAACCGTTGATGTAGTCGAAGGACATGCGAAAGGTCCGGCGTAGAGGGTAAGACCCCCGTAGACGAAACATCAGCGGCTTGCTTAAGAATCTCCCAAGTAGCACGGGGCCCGAGAAATCCCGTGTGAATCTGGCGGGACCACCCGCTAAGCCTAAATATTCCCTGGTGACCGATAGCGGATAGTACCGTGAGGGAATGGTGAAAAGTACCGCGGGAGCGGAGTGAAATAGTACCTGAAACCGTGTGCCTACAAGCCGTGGGAGCGTCGCCGTTATTCTTCGGAATAACGGTCGTGACTGCGTGCCTTTTGAAGAATGAGCCTGCGAGTTAGCGGTGTGTAGCGAGGTTAACCCGTGTGGGGAAGCCGTAGCGAAAGCGAGTCCGAATAGGGCGATTGAGTTGCACGCTCTAGACCCGAAGCGGAGTGATCTAGCCATGGGCAGGTTGAAGCGGAGGTAAGACTTCGTGGAGGACCGAACCCACCAGGGTTGAAAACCTGGGGGATGACCTGTGGTTAGGGGTGAAAGGCCAATCAAACTCCGTGATAGCTGGTTCTCCCCGAAATGCATTTAGGTGCAGCGTCACGTGTTTCTTGCCGGAGGTAGAGCACTGGATAGGCGATGGGCCCTACCGGGTTACTGACCTTAGCCAAACTCCGAATGCCGGTAAGTGAGAGCGTGGCAGTGAGACTGTGGGGGATAAGCTCCATGGTCGAGAGGGAAACAGCCCAGAGCATCGACTAAGGCCCCTAAGCGTACGCTAAGTGGGAAAGGATGTGGAGTCGCAGAGACAACCAGGAGGTTGGCTTAGAAGCAGCCACCCTTGAAAGAGTGCGTAATAGCTCACTGGTCAAGTGATTCCGCGCCGACAATGTAGCGGGGCTCAAGCGTACCGCCGAAGTCGTGTCATTGCAGCAATAGGGCCAACGCCCGCTGTGATGGGTAGGGGAGCGTCGTGTGCCGGGTGAAGCAGCAGCGGAAGCTAGTTGTGGACGGTTCACGAGTGAGAATGCAGGCATGAGTAGCGATACACACGTGAGAAACGTGTGCGCCGATTGACTAAGGGTTCCTGGGTCAAGCTGATCTGCCCAGGGTAAGTCGGGACCTAAGGCGAGGCCGACAGGCGTAGTCGATGGACAACCGGTTGATATTCCGGTACCCGCTTTGAAACGCCCAATATCGAATCAGGCGATGCTAAGCCCGTGAAGCCGTTCCGGACCCTTCGGGGAAAGGAAAGTGGTGGAGCCGGTGACCCAGACTTGTAGTAGGTAAGCGATGGGGTGACGCAGGAAGGTAGTCCAACCCGGGCGGTGGTAGTCCCGGGGTAAGGGTGTAGGCCGAGGGGTAGGCAAATCCGTCCCTCATATAAGGCTGAGACCTGATGCCGAGCCGATTGTGGTGAAGTGGATGATCCTATGCTGTCGAGAAAAGCCTCTAGCGAGTTTCATGGCGGCCCGTACCCTAAACCGACTCAGGTGGTCAGGTAGAGAATACCGAGGCGTTCGGGTGAACTATGGTTAAGGAACTCGGCAAAATGCCCCCGTAACTTCGGGAGAAGGGGGGCCATCACTGGTGATCGGATTTACTCCGTGAGCTGGGGGTGGCCGCAGAGACCAGCGAGAAGCGACTGTTTACTAAAAACACAGGTCCGTGCGAAGCCGTAAGGCGATGTATACGGACTGACGCCTGCCCGGTGCTGGAACGTTAAGGGGACCGGTTAGTCACATTTCGGTGTGGCGAAGCTGAGAACTTAAGCGCCAGTAAACGGCGGTGGTAACTATAACCATCCTAAGGTAGCGAAATTCCTTGTCGGGTAAGTTCCGACCTGCACGAATGGCGTAACGACTTCTCGACTGTCTCAACCATAGGCCCGGTGAAATTGCACTACGAGTAAAGATGCTCGTTTCGCGCAGCAGGACGGAAAGACCCCGGGACCTTTACTATAGTTTGATATTGGTGTTCGGTTCGGCTTGTGTAGGATAGGTGGGAGACTTTGAAGCGGCCACGCCAGTGGTTGTGGAGTCGTCGTTGAAATACCACTCTGGTCGTGCTGGATGTCTAACCTCGGTCCGTGATCCGGATCAGGGACAGTGTCTGATGGGTAGTTTAACTGGGGCGGTTGCCTCCCAAAAAGTAACGGAGGCGCCCAAAGGTTCCCTCAGCCTGGTTGGCAATCAGGTGTTGAGTGTAAGTGCACAAGGGAGCTTGACTGTGAGACCGACGGGTCGAGCAGGGACGAAAGTCGGGACTAGTGATCCGGCGGTGGCTTGTGGAAGCGCCGTCGCTCAACGGATAAAAGGTACCCCGGGGATAACAGGCTGATCTTCCCCAAGAGTCCATATCGACGGGATGGTTTGGCACCTCGATGTCGGCTCGTCGCATCCTGGGGCTGGAGTCGGTCCCAAGGGTTGGGCTGTTCGCCCATTAAAGCGGTACGCGAGCTGGGTTTAGAACGTCGTGAGACAGTTCGGTCCCTATCCGCTGTGCGCGTAGGAATATTGAGAAGGGCTGTCCCTAGTACGAGAGGACCGGGACGGACGAACCTCTGGTGTGCCAGTTGTCCTGCCAAGGGCATGGCTGGTTGGCTACGTTCGGGAGGGATAACCGCTGAAAGCATCTAAGCGGGAAGCCTGCTTCAAGATGAGTATTCCCACCTCCTTGAGAGGGTAAGGCTCCCAGTAGACGACTGGGTTGATAGGCCAGATGTGGAAGCCCGGTAACGGGTGGAGCTGACTGGTACTAATAGGCCGAGGGCTTGTCCTCAGTTGCTCGCGTCCACTGTGTTAGTTCTGAAG
>NZ_JBWJVM010000162.1:0-3179 GCF_056428985.1 Streptomyces sp. CA189
CCGACGGACACGGCATAGTGCCGCAGCGTCCAGGCAGTCCTTGGGTTCCTTGACGGTGACCCACCCGTTCCACGCCCTGTCGGGCATGCAGTTGGACATTCTGTTCGTCAAGCGGCGCAGTGGTGCACTCGTCTTCGTCTGCGCGTACGGCGCGAGCCGGAGCGTGACGCTGCCGCAGGAGTGGACGGATCGCGGCGGGGAGCCAGGTGCGGACCGGCTCGCGGTCGAGGGGCTGAGTGCTCTTCGTGCGCTGGTGGATGCCCTGGTGAGCCGTGGTGCCGACACGGACGGGGGCGGATCCTGATGCCACGACAGTTGTGTCGCGCACCAGCCCCGGGGCGGGCGGAAGCGAGGGGCCGTGCCGTCATCACCGTGCCGCGTCGAGATGGTGATGGTGCTGGCCAACATGGTCGAGTCCGGGTTGGGAGGCGGCCGTGATCGTGAACGGGACCTCGAAGATCACCGCGTCCCACCGCTCGAGGACGGCGGCGGTCTATCTGCGGCAGAGCACGTTGGTCCAGGTGAGGGACAACACCGAGTCCACGCTGCGGCAGTACGCGCTGGGCGACGAGGCGGTCCGGCTGGGCTGGGACCGCGAGGACGTGCTGGTCATCGACGCGGACCTGGGGCTGTCGGGGAAGTTCGGGCAGGTCCGCGAGGGCTTCCGCGACCTGGTCGCCAAGGTCTGCCTGGGCGAGGTCGGGGCGATCTTCGGCCTGGAGGTCTCCAGGCTCGCTCGGTCCTCCGCCGACTTCGCCCGGCTGCTGGAACTCGCGCGGCTGACGGACGTCCTCCTGATCGACGACGACGGGGTCTACGACCTCACCAACTTCAACGACAGGCTCCTGCTCGGTCTAAAAGGATCGATGAGCGAGGCCGAGCTGCACATCCTTTCGAGCCGGCTGCAGGGCGCGAAGCGGGCCGCCGCCGAGCGCGGCGACCTGCGGTCCCCGCTGCCGGTGGGCTACGTCTACGACGACGAAGGCGACTGCGTGATCGACCCGGATGCGGAGGTGCAGGCCGCGATCCGTGACGTCTTCGCCGCGTTCGCGGCCGGCGGTTCCGCCTACCAGGTCGTCGCGGCGTTCGTCGGCCGGCGCTTCCCGCTCCGCGCCTACGGAGGAGCGTGGGCAGGCCAGTTGCGGTGGGGCAAACTCACCCACGCCCGGGCACTGGGGGTACTGAGCAACCCCTGTTACGCGGGCACCTACGTCTACGGCCGCAACATCACCCGGCGCAGGGTCCAGCCGGACGGCAGCGTGCGCACGAGCCTGACGCGGGTGCCCCGGGAGAAGTGGCCGGTGGTCCTGCACGATCACCACGAGGGCTACTGGACCTGGGCCGACTTCGTGGCAGCCGAGGCGAAGCTAAAGGCCAACTGCACCCACGACGGAGCCAGGTCGGCGCGTGAGGGACTGGCCCTGTGTCAGGGGATCATGTTCTGCGGTTCGTGCGGGCGCCCGATGACCACCCGCTATTGCCACGACGGCCAGGCCGCCTACGGGTGCTCGATTTCACGGGCCGACCACGAGGCCACGGCGACCTGCCGCTCGATCCGCGCCGACATCGTGGACGACGCCGTGGTGGCCGCACTGCTGGAAACACTCGGTCCCGGGCAGATCGAGCTGGCCCTGGCCGCAGCCGACGAGGTCGCCGGCCGGCACACCCGCTCGCACCGTGCCGCCGAGCTCGCGGTGGAGCGAGCCCAGTACGACGCGGACCGCGCCGAGCGGACGTTCAGCGCCGTCGATCCGGACAACCGCATGGTCGCCCGCACCCTGGAGGCCCGCTGGGAGGCCAGACTCGCCGCACTCGACCAGGCCCAGACCGCCCTGAACACGGCCCGTGAAGCCAAGCCGGCCCTGCCGGACCGCTCCGCGCTGCAAGCCCTGGCCGCTGACCTGCCCGGATTGTGGCACGCGGCCGAAACCAAAGACCGTGACCGCAAACGCCTCCTGCGGACGCTGATCTCGGATGTGACACTGCTGCCCGAGCCCGACCGGGCCCACGCGCGGGTCGGGGTGCGCTGGCACACCGGCGCCACCGACGAACTCGCCCTGACCCGCCCCCGGCTCTCGGCCGATATTAGGCGGACCCCTGCGGCGGCGCGGGAGTTGATCGCGGCCCTGCGTCCGAGCCACACCGACGAACAGGTCGTCGCCGCGCTCGCCGCCGCCCAGCTGACCACCGGGACCGGGCGCCCGTTCGACGTGGCGGCCGTCAAATGGGTGAGCTACACCTACAAGATTCCCGCGCCGGTCCCGTTCCGGGACGGGGAGATCTGCGTCAACGAGGCAGCCCAGATCCTGGGCATCACCGCGGACGCCGTCTACTACTGGCTCACTCACGGGCGCCTTGACGCTCGCAAGGACTCCGGCGGCCGTTGGTGCATTCCCTGGAATGATCAGGTCGAAGCCGACTGCCGCCGCCAGATCGACACATCCGGCCACCTCACCCCCCGGCCCGCCGCACCGCCGCAGACGATGCCCGGCGAGGTCAGCGTCCAGCAGGGCGCCGCCCGCCTGGGCGTGGTCGAGCACGCCCTCTACTACTGGATCCGCTGCGGCCGGCTCAGGGCCCGCAAGGACGTCGGGGGACGCTGGTGCATTCCTTGGAACGAGCAGGTCGAAGCCGACTGCCGGGACTGGATCACCCACCCCGAGCAGTTCATGCCCACCGGGCGCCGCCCCCTGCCCGCCGAGGCCGCCCACGCCGGCGAGATCAGCATTCCCGAAGCGGCAGCCCGCCTCGGAGTCCTCGACGCGGCCGTTCGCTACCAAGTGCGTGTCGGGCGTCTGCCCGCGCACCGCACCCCCGCCGGCCGTATCGCCATCCCCTGGAACGATCAGGTCGAGGCCACACTCCGGGCTGACCTGGACCGGCCCAAACACCCCGGTCCCACCGGCCCCGGCAGCCACCCACTGCCCGACACCGCCACCGCGCGCGGCGAACTGAGCGTCCAGCAGGTCGCCGCACAGCTCGGCGTCCGCGCCGGCGCGGTCTACTACTGGATCGCCCGCGGCCGCCTGGACGCCCACCGTGCCGCCGACGGCCGCCTCAGCATCCCCTGGACCAGCGACAACGAGGCCATCTGTCTCCAACTCGCCGCCCAGAGCACGAAATTCGACCACACAACCCGAACACTCACAGCAGGAGGGGCAGTATGAAGCCACCATGCC
>NZ_JBWJVM010000163.1:0-2584 GCF_056428985.1 Streptomyces sp. CA189
CCCCCGCCCAGCCCCTCGCCCCGCCCCTCGTCCCGCCCCTCGTGCAGACCCCCGCGCCCTGGTCCCTGGACCGGCTCGACCAGGGCGCGTTGCCCCTCGACGGCTCGTACGCGTATCCGGCCAAGGCCGAGGGGATCACCGCGTACATCGTGGACACCGGGATCAACACCCTGCACCAGGAGTTCGGCGGCCGGGCCCGCTGGGGCGCCAACGCGGTGTTCATGGAACGCGCCACGGACTGCAACGGCCACGGCACGCACGTTGCGGGGACCGTCGGCGGAGCCACCTACGGGGTGGCCAAAGGGGTTTCGCTCGTCGCCGTGAAGGTGGCGGACTGCCGCGGGGACGCGACCCTGTCGGCCATCACCCGCGGTATCGACTGGATGGTGAAGGACGCCCTCAAGTCGCCCGCCACCCCGGCCGTGGCCAACATGAGCCTGGGCGGCGGCTACAGCTTCGCCCTCAACCGGGCGGTGACGCGGGCGATCGCGTCCGGGATCACCTTCGCCGTGGCGGCGGGCAACTCCGGCGAGAACGCCTGCACCGGCTCTCCCGCCGGCGTCCCGCAGGCGCTCACCGTGGGCGCGACGGACGCGCAGGACCGCCGGCCCGCCTTCTCCAACTACGGTGCCTGCGTGGACCTCTCCGCCCCCGGCGTGGCCGTCACCTCCGCCTGGAAGGGCTCCGCCACCGCCACCGCCCGCGCCTCCGGCACCTCGATGGCGGCCCCGCACGTGGCGGGCGCCGCCGCGCTGCTGCTGGCGCGCGGCCTGGCCGCCGGCGGCCCGCGCCAGACGCCCGCGCAGGTGGCCGAAACCCTCGTACGGGACTCCGTGCGGGACCTGATCACCGCCCTGCCGTCCGGGACACCGAACCTGTTGCTGCACGTACCGACCGACAAGTAGCCCGTACGGGGCCCTCCGCCGGCGGCGCCCGCCCCGCCGGCGGGCCCCGGCCGGCCCCACCCAGAGGGCATGCCCGAAAACCCCACGCCGAAGGCCCGGTCCGGCCCCTGGGCGGGCCATCCGACAACCCCACCCGTCCCACCCGCACTGCCCACCGGCCGCAGGTATCCGCCCCTCCGCTCCACCCGGCCTGATGGCACATCAATTTCTGTGTGCTTCGGGCGAAAGCAAGTCATTGACTTCTCATCACCGCGACGCGTCAATGTCGGCCACCGCACCGGCTCGACCTCCCCCACACAGCGGGTGGGGGGAGGGTTCGTATGACGAAGGAGTCGCGACCCAGTGAGTACAACGTTTCGACGAAGAGTTCTGGCCGGGACGGGCGCTCTGTCCCTGGCCCTGACGGGCGCCCTGGTGGGTCTGTCGGGCACCGCGCAGGCCGCGACCAAGACGACGCCCGTCCCGATGGACTGCGTGGCGCCCGCGCCCCAGCCGGGCGGTTCGGGCACCCAGAACTACACGATCACGCTGCCCGACAGCGCCAAGGCCGGCGACGTGGTCCCGATCACCATCGACCCGGGTCCGAGCCCGGTCATCCCCGGCTTCGCGGTGACGACCACCAACGTCTCCAAGATCACCCTCAAGGTCGGATCGACCCTCCAGACGGTGGTCAGCCCGCCCGAGACGGTCAACGTGACGCCCGGCGTGCCTCTCGACCCCTCGGCCTTCTCCGGCACCGTCACGATTCCGGACGGCTCCGAGGGCGCCACCGTGCAGGTGGCCCTGGACCTGGCGGTGACCGACGCGAGCCTCATGGGCTCGGTCTTCACCACCACCTGTACGCCGAACCCCCGCCCGAGCGCCTCGCTCGGCTCGGTGGCAGTGGAGGCCCTGCCCAAGGACCCGATCACCACCAAGCTGACGCCCAACAGCGGCGAGGCGGGCCAGGAAGTCGTCGTCACGGGCGCCAACTTCCCGGCGGGCGCGGTCACCTGCTCCGCGCTCAAGAACGGTACGGCCACGGGTGACACGGGTACCGGCACGGCCACCGCGGCCGGCGTCGCGACCTGCAACATCGTCGTCAACCAGCCCGCCGACAAGATCCGGATCGACGGCGCGATCCTCCCGTACAAGGACTACATCTTCATCGTTCCGCAGCCGGGCGTGCAGAACCCGGTCGACGTAGAGGTCCTGCCCGGCCCGCTGGCCATCGGCCCGCAGGCGGGCAACCCCGCCGTCAGCTTCGGTTCGGTCACCATCAACGGCAAGTCCCAGTCGGTCGTCGGCCAGTTCACCGCGATGGCCGTCCAGGACTTCCGCGGCGGGACCCTCGGCTGGGACGTCTCGGCGACCCGGACGCCGTTCCTGAACTCGGTCACCGGCCACTCCATGGCCACGGCGCAGATCGGCATCCAGCCGACCTGCAAGGTGACCAACGCGGACAGCCCGAGCACCTGCACCGCCGGTACGCCCGGTGCGATCTCCGACGTCCCGCTGAAGGTCGCCTCGGCGGCCGCGGGCGGCGACGACCTGACCGGTGGCGAGTTCGAGATCGGCGGAGCCGGAATGATCCAGCTCCCGCCGTTCATGTTCGCGGACAGCTACCAGTCGGTCGTCACCTTCTCGATCGCCTGACCCGTACGACCCCGCTCCACCCCGGGTGGTGGGGGGGGGGGGGG
>NZ_JBWJVM010000164.1:0-2534 GCF_056428985.1 Streptomyces sp. CA189
CAGTCGGGTAGCTGGAGTGCGTTGCCGCACTCCAGCCCCCTCAGAACCGGACTTGCGAGTCGTCCTCGCATCCGGCTCAAGCGGGCCCCTGGAGTCGCTCGGGATAGTCATGCTTGCTTGGCCCTTCTGTGGTCGCCAGCGTGCTGCTGGCGGTGACATTCGGCGTGTACGAGGCGTAGGTTCGTTCGCTCGTCAGAACCGCCGTCCCGCCGGTAGATGAAGTGGTGCTTATGTAGCGGTTTCATCGACGCCGCAAACCAGGCGGCCCATTCTCCAGGGCTGTCGGGTTCGTATTCAGCGCCAGAGATCAGAGGCTGTTTACACAGCGGACAGATCCCCTTCTGGCGGGCAGCCAGCGTGATCGACATTTTGTCGAATGTTGCCGGAATAATCTTACGGCGGCGACTTGCCCAGTACGTTTCCAGGCCCGGATCATCCGGGGAACTAGCCCCTTTTACGATGACGTGCCGTTCGATACTGGTCCAGACAAACTTGTAGATGTAGATACCAGTTTCCCGATCTCCGAACACCCATCGGTCTTGCCTGGAGCGGTTGAACCGGTCGAAATACTTGGCGATATACCAGGTTCTCGACTTCTTCGGATGAGAGTGCTTGGCCCACTTCTGAGTGAGCTTCCACATATGCAGGTCCAAGGCGCTGAAGATCTCCTTGGACACCACCGTCCGATAATACGTAGCCCACCCTTTTATGATCGGGTTCAGCTTCTTTACCACTGCACGAGAGTTCGCCCCTCGCAGAGCGAGCATCTCAGCTCGAAGCCGCTCCCTGATCCTCTTGACGGCTTGCTTGCTCGGCTTGATCAGAAGCTTCCCGCTGTAGCGGCGGATATTGAATCCAAGGAAGTCGAATCCTTCTTCGAGATGGACGATGGACGTCTTTTCCTCATTGAAGGAAAGTCCCCTCGGGTTCATCCATAGCGACAGCCTCCCCTTGACCGCATTTGCTTCCTCAGCGCTGTGACAGAACACAGCGAAGTCGTCAGCGTAGCGAACTAGGATGGGTGCTCCAGGGCGGGACCTATTACCCTTACCCTCATTGGCACACCCGGCGGCATCTTCCATTCCGTGCAAGGCTATATTCAGTAGCAGTGGACTGATTACCCCACCTTGAGGAGTGCCCTCGTAGGTGGGCGTAAACCGGCCGTTATCCATCACCCCCGCCTTCATCCACCCTCGCACAGCTTCCCTGCCGGGAAATGTTCCGAGGCTATTCAGGAGATGGGTGTGTGAAATTCGGTCGAACGCCGCTGTCAGGTCCGCATCGAGCACCCACAAGCGCCTGGCCCGCTTCTGGCCTGTGACGTTGAAGATCTGCCCGATTGCGTCATGACAGCCCCGACCCGGACGGAAGCCGTAGCTCCGTTGATCGAACCGGGCTTCCCACTCGGGCTCCAGGGCATTCTTGACACGGGCTTGACTGATCCGATCTCGAATAACTGGAATTCCTAGCGGGCGCTGCTTTCCATTCGCCTTGGGTATGTACACGCGCCGGACTGGGAGAGCGCGCCCGGGATTCTCCTCCGCAGCAACCTGCGCAGCTACCATTCCCCGATCGCGCGGGGTAAGGGCAGTTTCCCGGTCGATTCCAGCCGTCCGGCGGCCTTGGCTCTGCTGCGTAACCCTCTTGACGCTCACGAGCGTGTTCGAGTGTGATCGGAGCATGAGCTTTTGCAGATTGCGGACCCGTTTCAGGTCCCCATCCTTCGCGGCTGCGAAGATCCTCTGCCTTAGTCGCCTTACCGTCGCCTCAGTCGTGGCCCAGTCGATACTGTGCCACTCTTGCGCGTAGTCCCTCAGTCCGTTCGCCGGAACGGGCGACATGAGCGCGAAGGTTTCCGTCGTCACACCGTCCTCCTGCATCCAACTTGTCCTTGGGTTAGGGCTTCCTTGCCGTTCGTCTGCGCGGGCCTACCTGATCCACGTGGGCTCCCTTTCGGGCCGGGCAACAGTCCCGTATCCGGCGGGTTATAGGAGAGATCGAGGATTCCTCTCTGTTTTCCCCTGGGCTTTCGCCCTGCCGGCGTTCGCTTCTTGGATCATCCTTTCCTGCTGAGGGATTGGGCCATTGTTACCTCCGGCTTACCGGTTTGCTTCCGGACCTCAACAGGGTTTCCACGTTCCGCTCCATCAAGATGCGACTGGGTTGGGCTCCCTCTTAATCCCGGGGCCTGTGGTGTCCGCTCCCCTCCCCACCAACCGAGGGGGCCACATCGCGCTCCTCCGCGCTAGGCCCTAAAACCGCCAAAACATGCCATCTGTGCGGCCTAGGAGTGACGAGACGTCATCAAGGGTTCATTTTCATTAGCCCGGCCAGTCATTCCCCTTCGCCTGTTGCTCTCTGATGGCACAGATCGCTTCTTGGGCTTGACCCGCTCGGCTTCACACCCCGCCGTTGCCAGCGACGCATGCGAGCGTGGGGACAGACCTTGGACACTGGTCTGGGACGGCCTACGTATTCAGTTCCTTCCTCGTGCAGGTCGTCCGCTTGGGTGGAGCGACTTCGTGTCGCACTGG
>NZ_JBWJVM010000165.1:0-2415 GCF_056428985.1 Streptomyces sp. CA189
CGCCGGCCGTCCAGCAACAGGCCCCGCAGATAGAGCAAGCCCTTCTCGCGCTGGTCCCGCCGCACCAACGGCGCGAACACCTCGGAGGCGAACTCCTCCAACCGGACCCGAAACGCAGCAAGCTCCCAGCCCTCATACAACCAGCGAACTACCGCACACCCGACGTGACAAGACCCAGCTAACAAAGCCCTACTAGGCCGTCTCTTTCGGATCTTGCCTGGCCCGCGCCGCCCAGCACCGCACCTCGCCGCACTGCCGGGGCACCCGAGTACGTCCAGTACGCGGAAGCCCCGGCAGCGCGACGAGGCACGGCACCGGACGACGCGGGCCTGACCGGCAAGATCCGAAAGAGACGACCTAGCCCGGCCCGCGCGTGCCGGGTGCCTCCGGCGGGCCGGCCGCGCGTACCTTGCCCGCCGCGCCGGGGCGGGGGACGTCGTCCACCGCGAGGCAGATGCCGAAGACCCGGTCGTGGCCGGTCCAGCCGTTGACGCGGCCCCGGTTGTTGGAGATCTGGACCCGGCGGCGCGGGGCGTCCACGGCCGTGACGAGGTGCAGGTACACCGTGCCGGACACCCGGGCCAGCACGATATCGCCGGGTTCCAGCAGGCACGGGTCGGCCGGGGCGACGCGGACGCGCTGCCGGCTGTGGACGAGCGGGACCATGGACGTGCCGGTGGGCCGGAACTCCACCGTCGCGCCCGCGCGGACACGGTCTGCCTGGACGTCGAGCATTCCCATCGGGCGAGTGTGCCCCGGTGCCGTGCCGCGGGGGTACCGGATTTCGGCGGCGGCCTCAGGGAGCCGGCGGCGGCTCGACCTCCAGGAAACGGCGGCGGCGGGGGCCGCGGTACAGCAGGCAGACCCAGCCGAGCCGTTCGAGCGCGGACGCGCAGGCCGTCAACCGTTCCTGCTCCTCCTCGGCCGCGCCGCCGCCCGGCGGGCCGAGCCAGGTCACCTCGACCCGGCCCTCCCCGGACGCGGCGGGCCCCACCCGGTACCCGGTCCGGATGCGCGGCCCGCCGGGGTCCTGCGGATCCCGCGCCGACGGCGGCAGGCCCGCCGCCTCCAGTACGAGGGCCACCGCGCGCGGCATCAGCCGGAGTTCCCACGGGGAGGGAACTCCGGCGCCCGACGGGCCGTTGACGAGCCGCCGGATCTGCAACAGGCCTTCGTAGGCGGTACCGAGTTCCGCCGCCCGCCCCGCCCCGGAGGGCGCGGGGCCGTCGCCGCTCGCCGGTTCGAAGCCGTGCCCGGGTGTGTTCACGTAAGGCTGTCCCCTCGTCCGGTCCGTGCGGGCCCGTCCGGTCCGCTTCTGAGTACCTCACACCCAACGGCCTGAGTATCCGGCCCGATTCCCGGGACCGCTCCCGCTGATCGAATGGGGGCATGACCTTCGAGACCGGCACCGCTGCGGCCACTGCCAATGCCACTGCCATCGCGCCCAGCGCGAGCCGCCCGCGCATGCAGCAGCACGTGACCACCGCCGGCTCGGCGCTCGCCGTGGCCCTGGTCCCGCTCGTGATCGGGGTCCTGGTGGCCAAGGGGCTCGCCGCCGACCCGCACGCACCGGTCAACGCCCTGATCACCGGTGGCGGCCAGCGCGCCGGTCTGCCGCGGGCGGAGTGGCGCCGTCGCGGGCACGCCACGATGCGCCGGCTGCGCACGGCCCGGCGCGGAACGGTTCGGGGTGCCGTACGGGGTGCCGTACGGGGTGCCGCACGGGGTCGTGCCTACGTGACGGGCGGCCGCCCGGCCGGTCGCTGAGACCGCAGCCAGGCTTCGGCGGTCTTCGGGGAGCGCAGCCGCACCACCCGCAGCGGAGCGAACCGCGCGTCGCCGGCCAGCCCGCCGATCTCCGCACGCCGGGACCCGTACCGGGACCAGGCCCACCACGCGGGATGGTCGGCGAGCAGCCACTCCCGCCACCGCTCCCGGTTGCCGCCGAACAGCCGCTCCCGCAGCAGGCTCCGGCGCAGCGACCGCACCAGCACCCGGCGCATGACCGTACGGCGAGGCTGGTCCAGCCACACCACGGTGTCGGCCCGCCGCCACAGGAGCTCGCGCGCGGCCTCGGGTCCGTGGGAGTCGAGGATCCACCGGTCGCCCTCCGCGATCCCCGCCAGGTCCGCGACGTAGGACGGGCTGACGGCCCACCCCGGCCCGGAGAAGTGCAGCCCGTCCATCTCGTGGTACGGCAGCGCGAGCAGCCGTCCCAACTCCCGGGCCAGGGTCGACTTGCCGGCTCCGCTGATGCCGACCACGAGTACGCGTTGCATCAGCGGAGCCTAGTGACCTGAGTCTTAGGTTTGGCGTTAGTTCGGTATGAGTCGTCCGGGTCCGAAGATTCCGCCGTTGTCGGTGACCGATGCCCAGCGTGCTGTGTTGGAGGGCTGGTTACGTCGTCGCACGACG
>NZ_JBWJVM010000166.1:0-2380 GCF_056428985.1 Streptomyces sp. CA189
GGCTCTGTCGCGAGTTCCGTGACTACCCCGTTGTTGATTGTCCTCTGACAGGCGATCTTGACCGATTGACAGGCGATATTGACCGGCTCTCAGCCCCTGAGTGCTCTGATGTGCCATCGAGCAAGGGGCGGGGGCCGGTCTGCCGCTCGGCGGCCGCGCGTTCCTTGACGATCGTGGGGATGGCGGCCAGGGCCTCAGCCGAGTGGTCATGTTTGATCAGCATGTCGGCCAGGTCGAAGGAGGCCCGGCGGCGGGTGGGGCCCAGCGTGTGCGGGAGGATCGCTTCGTGACCACTCTCATCCCGCCTCCCGGGCCCGACCGACACCGGGCGATTGTCAGCGAGGTGGCCCTCGTGTGGGCCGCGCACCACCCCGGGCCGTTCCCCGACGTGCCGTTTGATCACAGACACGATCTGGCGTACCTGGATTTCAACATGGCCGGCTGCGTCATGACCTACCTCAGGAACGATGGCGTTCCCGGCCCGGGCGACGTCGAGGTTCTCCGGGACTGCCTACCGGAGCTCCGTGCGGCCGTAGCACTGCTGGCGCGTTCGGCGGAGTACCGAGAGGGACTCAGGGTCTTCAGAGGCTCGCTTGCGATGGCCGAACTGATCCTCGCCGACGGGGCGTAAGCCGGTCGCCGCCCGGCCCACACGCATCGCAGTTTCCGACGCACCAGCAGGGACGACCCGGCTCCAGTCAAGATCACTTGTCAATCGGCCAAGATCACCTGTCAGAGGGCATTGATCTTCAGTGGCAGAGGAGCACGCGTTTGCGGAGGAGGTCGGTTTTGGCCCGGCCGTACATTTGGCGCTTCAGCATTTTGATCCGGTTGACGTGGCCTTCGACTGGGCCGGAGTTCCAGTGCAGGGAGAGGCCGGCCAGGACGGCGTCCCAGTCCTTGCGGAGGCCGGAGGCGAAGCTCCGCAGCTCGGGCAGGTCGCTGGCTTCGGCGTCCACGGCCCATTGACCGAGCAGCTGCTGGCCGCGGAGGTTGACCAGGATGTCGGCGAACCGGGCGATGAGGTCGCAGGCGGCGTCCAGGTCGGGGCAGCGGTCGCGGAGTTCTTTGAGGGTGACGCGATTGTCCTCGCTGCGGTGTTCGGGGTGGGTCAGGACGACAGTGGTGACCTCACGGGCCTTGGGGACGGGCGGACGGGTGGTGGGCCAGTTGTTCTTCTTGAGGGCGTGGACGAAGCGCCGGACGGTGCGCTCGCTGACGGCAACACCGCGTTCGGTGAGTTCTCCGTGGAGGCGGTCGGAACTGGTGCAGCCCTCGGAGAAGCGGGAGATCAGGTAGGCGGCGTGGGTGTCGAGGATGCTGCGGCGACCGGTGGGACCGCCGTTGATCAGCTCGTCCGGCGCGGCGGCGCGCATGAACTTTCGGACGGTCTTGGGGTCCAGGCCGAGCTCGGCGACGATGCCGGTGAGGTTGACGCCCTTGGCCATGAGCGCATGCACGGCGGCGTGCCGTTCGCGAGCCTGCCGGACCCGCACGCCCTCGGGTTCCTCGGGCAGGGCGGCCTGTTCCTTCATGGGCGGCGGTGGGGTCCACTGGGCACGGAGACGTTTGACCAGACGTTCGGTGGCGTCGCCGATGTTCTGCCAGAGGTGAAATCGATCGGCGATCTGAGTGGCGGTGCCGGCGCCCCGGTCGGCGCCTTCGGCGTAGCAGGCGGCGCGGTCGCGGCAGATGATCTCGGTGCCGGGGTGAGCGGTGAGCCACGCCGCGAGGGCATCGGCGGAACGCTCGGGCAGCACGTCGACAGGGCGCCGCTTCTCCATGTCCACGAGGACCGTTCCGTAGTGGTGGCCCCTCTTGAGGGCAAAGTCGTCGACTCCGAGGACCCGGACCGTCTGCACGTCCGGATCGGGCAAGGCGCGGATCAGTCGCAGCAGGGCGTCCTTGCCCAGCCCGATGGCCTGCAGCTCGGTCAAGCGCGCTCCGGCCCGGCCACCCAGCGCCAGGGCGATCGCCTCGCGGAGTGTGCGCAACAGAGCGGTGCAGCGGCCGTACCGGAACGTCAGATCGGGTATCTGTTCGGCGAAGGTCCGCTTGCCGCAGCCGGAGGTGTCGCAGAAGAACCGGCGAACCCGCAGGTGGAGGACCGTCTGCTGGTTCGAGACCGCGGTGTCGGCCAGTTTGCGCTCGTACCGGCTGTGCACCCGCAAGGCCACCGTTCCGCACGCCGGGCAAACTGCCGAGGGCTCCCGCCCTCGCGCCTGGATACGGACCGTCCGACCGACCACACGGACAAACTCGATGTGCAGACGGGCGAAGTGCGGGAACAAAACGGCGAGAAGATCAGCGACGGACACCCGGCATGATCACGACCTACAGAGATCAACATCTCGAGTTTCACGGAACTCGCGACAGAGCC
>NZ_JBWJVM010000167.1:0-2333 GCF_056428985.1 Streptomyces sp. CA189
CGCCCGCTCCGCCCCACACCAGGCCCGCCCCACACCAGGCCCCGCACCACACCAGGCCCCGTCCCACACCACGCCCCGCACCACACCAGGCCCCGTCCCACGCCAGGCCCCGCACCACGCCCGGCCTTCACCACGCCCTTCCCCTCCCCGCCCCACCCCGCCTCCCCCGGGCGGAGCAGTGGCTCACCCGTTCACCCGGCAGCGATCGCCGCGGCCGCGCCGGGCTCCTAGCGTCCAGAGAACGGTGCGCACTCGAATCCGCGCCGCGCCGTTCCCGGAGCCCGAGGAGTCCTCTCCATGTCCGCCACCCCCCACAGCCCCCGCCGGTACCGCCCCCTCCCCCGCCTGCTGGCCGTCGCCGCCGTGACCGTCGCCTTCGCCGCGGCCGCTCCACCGACCCTCGCCCAGGCCCAGCCCTCCGGCAGCGTCTCCCCGACCAACGTCGCCCCCGGGGGCCGGGTCAGCCTCAACGTCACCGGCTGCGGCACCCGCACCGGCAAGGCCACCTCCCGCGCCTTCGGCGACGTCTGGCTGACCCCCGGCAACGCCGAGGCCACCAACCTCTTCGGCTCCGCCATCACCTCCCGGAACATCAGCGCGGGCTCACACCCCGTCACCTTCGAGTGCGGCGGACCCGGCGGCGAGCGCGTCACCGTGGCGCTGAACATCACCCCTGGCGCCGCCCGCGGTGGACTCGGCGGCAGCGTCGGCTCCATGAGCACGGGCCAGATCGCGATCGGAGGCTCCCTCGTGGCCTGTGCGCTGGGTGCCGGCGCCTGGATCCTGCGCCGCCGCACGGGCCACGCCTCCTGAGCCGCCCCGACCCGTACTCCCCTCCCCCGCCACGGGAGTGGCCGATGGTCCCGCCCCGTTCGGGACTTTCCCCACTCCCGCCCGGAGCCCCCTCCCGCAAGGCTGAGTCCACGCACCGCTGCCCCCCAAGGAGCCCGCCATGGACCAGAGCCCGCGCCCCGTGATCGCCGCCGTAGACGGTTCCGCGAACGGCAACCGGGCCCTGGAATGGGCCGTCTCCCAGGCCCTGATGGCCGGAGCCCCGCTGCGCATCGTGCACGCCCGCCTCTACATGGACACCGTCGGCGCGGCCCTGTCCGGGGCCTTCGACGCGCCCGGCCTCGACGACGACCCCGTACTGATCCGGGTCCGCGAGGCCCTCGACGGCCGCGCCGGGCTCCCTCCGATCGAGTACGCCTCGTACCCCGGCGCCCCCGACCACGTACTGCCCGGCCTCGGCGAGGACGCCCAGCTCATGGTCCTCGGCTCGCGCGGCCGCGGCGGCTTCGCCAGCCTCCTCCTCGGCTCGAACGGCATAGCCTGCGCCGCCCAGGCCGCCTGCCCCGTGGTGGTCGTGCCGCGCGCCGAGCCGCCCCTGCGCGACCCGTACGGGCAGGTCGTACTCGGCCTCAACAGCGCGGCCCCCGACGCGAGCACCACCTACTTCGCCTTCCGCGAGGCGGCCCGGCGCGGGGCCCGGCTCCAGGTCGTCGCCGCGCACGCCTGGCCCGGCCGGACCTTCACCACCGCCGGCGCCATCGCCACGGCCTCGCACGGGGAGACCGCCAACGCCCACGAGGTCGCGGCCCTGACCGCCGCGCACCTGCGCCCGTACGCCGAGCGGTTCCCGGAGGTGGAGATCGAGCAGGTGTCGGCGCCCGGCGACGCGGCGGGCCACCTGGTGGCCGCCTCCCAGGCCGCGGACCTGATCGTCATCGGCCGCCACCGCAAGCGCCCGCTCTCCCCGCGCCTGGGCTCCGTCACCAACGCGGTACTCCTCCACACCGGCTGCCCGGTCGCGGTGGTCCCCCTGAAGGAGAACGCCGTCCCGGCGGCAGCATGACCGCCCGCCCAGCCCTTACCCGGCCTCGGCTGCCGCCGCCCCGGCCCCTCTGACGTGAATCCCCTCCAGCAGCTCCCTCGTAGCCTCCGCGACCGCGTCGACGGCGGCGGCGAATACCTCCTGGTTGTGCGCGGCGGGCGCCCTGAAACCGGACACCTTCCGCACGTACTGCAAGGCGGCGGCCCTTATCTCCTCCTCGGTTGCCTTCTCCGGAATCGCGGGCGGACGCAACGTCTTAATCGATCGACACATACCCCCACTATCCCGCCCCACGAACACCCCGTCACCACCCGACGCCCCCCGCCCGGGCCACCCCACCCCGACCACACGCAAAAGGCCCCCCGCCGCGAACCTTGGGTTCTAGTGGTTGTCGCAACACCCCAGTTCAGGGGATGCGATGGACTTCCGGATCCGTGAGGTGCGGAGCCCCCAGGGGCCCAGGAAGCTCTCTGCGGAGCGGGCTGGATACTTCCAGCTC
>NZ_JBWJVM010000168.1:0-1999 GCF_056428985.1 Streptomyces sp. CA189
GTCCAGGAAACGGGGCGACCGGCGTTTTCGGGGAGATCGGGTGTCGGAGGGCCGGTGCCGCGACGCGGTCAGTGGATGCGGCGGATGTCCCGGCGGCGCAGGGCGTAGCCGAGACCGACCAGCCCGCCGAGGACGAGCCCCACGCCGACGCCGAGTTCCAGGGGATCGAGCCCGGCCACACTGCCGCCGAGACCGCCGCGCACGCCGAGGGTGGCGCCGCGCGAAGCGCCCGTGCCGGTGCCGGTACCGGTACCGGTACCGGTACCGGTTCCGGTACCCGAGCTCGTGCCGGTGACCACGCTGGCGCTCGTACGGGTACCCACGGTGGAACTGGTCGTGGGTCTGCCGGTGCCGCCGGTGATCGTGAGGTCGGCCGAGCCGGTCTCGCCCGCGCAGGTGAAGGAGACGGAGTACTGGGCTCCGCGCCGCGCGTCCCGGTCCACGGTGACCCGTGCGGTCTTGCCCCGGTCGATGCTCACGGTGTCGAAGACGCCGGAGGAGACGGTGGCGAAGGCGGCGTTGCAGCCGGTCACGGACAGCACCACCTGGCCGCCGGGGGCGACCGTCGAGGGGGTGATGGCGAAACCGAAGGAGGTGATGGGTGCGGCCTCTGCCGCGTGCGCGGCGGGCGCGGCCGCCGCGCCGAAGACGAGCAGGGCGCCCGCGGCGGCGGCGCCCAACAGGACTGTGGGGGAGGTGCGTATCGCGCCCATGGTTGATTCTCCGGATCCCCGAGGAGCAGCCGCGGAACGGTTTCCGCACGTGGGGGGTCGTGCGCCTCGATGTCCGCCACGCTAGGTCCGTGCGCGGTGACCCGCGATCAGGAACGGGCGAATGGGGCATGGCGATAGGCCGAACCGGGGACGGGAGGCCCGTCCCCGGTTTGCCGGGCCGCGGTCGGGGGCGGTCGGTCCCCGACGGTGCCAGTCGTCGTCAGTCGTCCGGACCCAGATGCGGGAACTGGGAGAAGAACGGCTCGGCGGTGGCGGCGATGCCCCGGCCGAAGGGCGCGTCGAAGTCCCAGATGAGGAACAGCAGGAACGCGATCAGCGCGCTGAACAGCCCGGCCAGCAGCAGTTCCCGGAACGAGCGCCTGATCTGCAGGGTGAAGATCAGCCCCACCGTCACCAGGGCCCCGGCGATCAGGCCGAACCAGACCACCCCGGGCATGGTGGCCCCGGCGCTGAGGCCGCGCGCGTTGCGCGCGTCGTCGGCCACGGCGACCTGGTCCACGAGCGGCTGGTACGCCTGGCCCTCGTGGTCGGTCTGCGGTTCGTAGTCCGTCACATCGCGGCGGATGCGTTCCAGCAGTTCCGCGCTGCGGTCCGTCAGCTCGCCGTTCTCGGCCATCTCCTTCCATTCGGTGTCGACGACGTAGGTCACGTAGGCGTCCACGCCGGACCTGATCTTGTTGCGCACGTCGTCCGGATAGACCTCGGAGCGGACGCTGATCTCGTGCAGGGCCTGCGATTCCTGGCGCACGTACTCCTGGGCGGCCCCGCGGCCCTCCCAGACGCCGGCGATCGCCAGGCCCAGCACGATCGCGTAGATCACGCCGATCATCATCGTCATGTACTCGATGACGTCCGGGGTCTCGCTGGGATCGTCGTCCTCACCGATCCGGCGCTGGTTGAAGAAGGCGATGGACAGCACCACGGCACACGCGGCGGCCATCGCGAGGGACAGGACGAGCCATTCCGACAAGATGACTCCCAATCGATTACGGGGTGGAATGCGGCGGCGCTAGCGCGGGCGCAGCGCGATGATCGCGAGCACCGCGGGGATCGCGGTCATCAAGGTGAAGGTCACCGGCGAGATGTGACGCTCGACCGGCTTGCGGACCGTCGCGTGGTACGCGGGGCGTGCGACCGGCTTCTTGGGGGGCGCGGCCGCGGGGATCGCCCGGGGCGGCGCCGGAGCCGGCGGTGCGGGTGGCTCCGCGGCGGGTTTCGGGACCGGTTCGGGGGCTGGTTTCGGGGCCGGGGGAGCGGGGGCCGGG
>NZ_JBWJVM010000169.1:0-1921 GCF_056428985.1 Streptomyces sp. CA189
GGTGGGGGGTGGCCCAGGTGGGGGTGGCCCAGTGGCCCGGGACCCGGGCCTCGGGCGGCTGCTCGAAGGGCACCCCGGTGCCGTCGGGGCGGGCCGGGCCGCGGGCGAGCAGCCGCAGGTAGGACTCCTGGAAGGCGGCGACGTTCTGCTCGACGGTGAAGAGTTCGAGGGCCCGGGCCCGGGCGGCCGACCCGAGCCGCTGGGCCCGCTCGGGGTCCCGCAGCAGCGAGACGCAGGCCTCGGCGAGCGCGCGCGGGTTGCGCGGCGGCACCACGAGCCCGGTCCCGCCGATCACCTCGACGACGGCGCCGACGTCGGTGGACACGGTGGCCCGGGCGCAGAACATCGCCTCGGCCAGGGTGATGGGGAAGCCCTCGATGACGGAGGAGAGCACCACCACCCGCCCGGAGCCGTACGCGTGGGCCGGTGACGGCGCGTCGGGGCCGCCGATCTCCTCGAAGGTGACCGGGTTCTCGCCGACCGCGTGCGCGTCGGCGGCCTCGTCGGGGAAGAGCTGCGCGGCGAGCGAGCGGCAGTCGGCCAGGTACCCGTGCCCGACCGCGTGGTTCCCCGCCCCGGCCGCACCGGCGGAGCCCGCGGTCCCCGTTCCGACCGGCGTCGCGAAGATCCGCAGCCGCGCGCGCGGTTCGGCCCTGCGCACTTCGGCAAAGGCGTGCAGCAGGGCGATCAGGTCCTTGGCGGGGTCCACCCGGCCGACCCAGACGAGCGTGTGCGGGTCCCCGCACGCGGGGTCCTCGCCGACCCCGGCGAATCGGTCCGCCTCCATCCCGGGGTAGACCGTGCGCAGCCGGTCGCGGGAGGCGCCGCAGCGTTCCTGCCAGCGCCGGGCGTGCGCGTTGCCGGGGGTGAGCAGGTCGGCCTGGGAGTAGATCTCGCCGGCCAGCCGGGTGTGGAAGGCCGCGAGCAGGGCCCGTACGGCCGGCCGCTCGTCCCGCGCGGAGTGCGCCGAGTGCGCGAGGTAGTGGGCCCGTAGCTGGACCCCGTACTCGGTGACCAGGAGCGGCACTCCGAAGAAGCGTTTGGCCAGGAGTCCGGGCAGCGCCGCCACCCCGCCCGCGGCCGCGTGGCAGACGTCGACCTCGCGCAGGTCCTCGTACCAGTCCAGGGACAACGGCCGCAGCATCCGCTCCAGTTCGTCCACGAACTCCAGCAGGTCCGCGACCTGCGCCCGCTGTACGGCCCTGCTCGCCTCCGGCGCGCGACAGGCGGACTCCACCGCCCGTACGGCCGTCTCCGAGCGCAGTGCCGCGCACAGCCCGCCCTGTTCCGAGGCGAGATCGGCCAGCCCGTACAGCCCGTCCGCGAACCGCGCGGGGTCGGCTCCGCAGATCCCGCGGACCAGTTCCGTGAAGGCGGCGGCGAAGCGGCGGCGCTCGCGGCGCCGGTAGCTGCGCCCGTCGTCGGCCGGTGCCCACAGCGGGGCGGTCCGCACCCGGGTGACGTGGGAGGGCAGCGGCACCCGGCCGCGCTCCTCCTGCTCGGCGCTGCGGCTCAGGGCGTAGAGCTCGAACTCGTGCTGGGGAAGCCCGCGCACGAGCCGGTCGCACCACAGCCTCGCTTCCCCCGTCGCATACGGATAACCACCTTCCGTGAGCAGTCCGATCCGCACGAGTGGCACCCCCGATCTCCCGTTTCAGGCGGTCTCCGTCGGTCCGGCGACCCGCCGGGTACGAACTCAAGCGGATATGCCGAAGGCGCGACGGACGGTTGTCCGTCGCGCCACCGGAAGGGGTGAAGAGTCGTAACTTTCCCGTACGGTTCGCGTTCGAGCGCGCTAAGGGTGTCCGCCAGTAGGTCATCGGATGCGGGGGTTTCGAGGGCGGGTGTCCCAGCGGTAGAGGGTCCAGGCGCGTCGGATCAGGCAGCGGACAGTGATGACTGTGCTGGCCAGAGCGATGAA
>NZ_JBWJVM010000170.1:0-1840 GCF_056428985.1 Streptomyces sp. CA189
GACTCCGAGGGGGTGGGCGTCGGGGTCGGGGTGGGAGTCGGGGTCGGCGTGGGGGTGGGCGTCGGGTTCCCCGTCCCCGGGTCCGTCGTCTGGTACTCGGTGTTGGAGGTGAACCACAGGGAGGCCGCGAACGTCCCGTAGGTCTCCGTGCCGAAGGCCTTGCGGCACACGACCGTCAGGTCGTAGCGGCCTTCGAGGGTGGTGAAGCCGGCCTGGTTCGCGTAGTCCCGCATGGTCATCGTCAGCGGGACGCTCATGCCGCCCGACTCCGTCGGCGGGTAGCTGGTGACGGGCGAGTTGCCGACCACGTTGAGGCCCTCGGCCGGGAAGCCCTTGCCGGCCACCGTGACCAGGATGTTCGTGGCGGGCTCCGGGCAGGCGGCCGAGGTGGTCACGTCGACGCTGCTGCCGTCGTCGCCGGTGGCCGGGTTGATCTTCGCCGAGCCGGCCGGGGCGGCGTGGGCCGCCGTCGGCACGGTCAGGGCCAGACCTACGAGGGCGGCGGCGGCCGCGGTCGCGACGCCTGCCGCGGATCGCCGGCTGGGGCGGGTGAACTGCACGATGGACTCCTTCTTGGCGTTCTGGCGTTCGTTCGTCTCTGAGGTGGCGCGCCGGCGGGCCGACACGGCGGCCGCGGCCCGGGCCAGGCGCCTGCGGCGCCAGACCCACAGCCCGCCCCCGGTGATCACGAGGACCATCGCGAGCAGCGCCCACGGGACCGTCCACAGCGACACCGATCGGGTCAGGGAGGGGAGCTTGGGGTCCACGCCGTCGCGGGCGGCGACCGGCTGGACCGAGACCACGGCGGAGGACCGCAGCACCTGGGCCACCCCGTCGGCCTTGGCGGTGATCGTCAGCGAGGTGCCGGGCAGCAGGTCGCCGAGGTCCTTCACGCCGTCCGCGGTGACGGAGGTGCCGAACAGGCCGTTGACGCGTACGGCCTGCCGGGCGCCGAGCCGCACGTTCCCGGTGTTGCTCAGGGTGTACGTGACGGTCGCCGAGCCCTCGGCGAAGGGGTTCGCGCTTCCTTCGTACGAGGCGGCGACCTGCTGGACTTCGAGGCGCGGGGTGAGGGTTCCGGCGGCGCGTACGTAGACGCGGGCGCCGACCCGCTGGTCGAGCTTGACCTTGTTGCCCTGGGCGTCCTGGGCTCCGGCGGCGAGCGAGGCGACGATGCCGCCGGTGTGGTCCCCGGGGGTGACCTCGCGGGGGACGGTGACGGTGAAGGGGACGATGACGTTGCCCTTGGGCGGGACGGTCACCTTGTCCTTCTCCAGCTTGATCCAACTGCCCGCGTCCTTCGGGGTCTGGCCGGCCGGGAGCAGGTCGAAGCCGCCGTCGGCGGTGTTGACCGCGTCGCTCGCGTAGACGGCGAGGGTGAGCGGTTCCTCGCCGTAGTTCCAGATGGCGATCTGGTCGCGCGTCGTGGCTCCGCCGGTGACCCCGTAGGAGAAGTGGGGCCGGGCGTCGGGCCCCTTGGGTCCGGCGGGCTGCACGCCGAAGGTGGACTTGCGGTCCTCCCCCGGAGCGGCCGGGGCCGAGGCCGCGGCCCGGGCCGGCGCCGCGAAGACCAGCGCGAGCAGTGCGAGGAGGAGGACGAGGAGAAGCGCGAGGAGCGGGGCGGCCGCGGCAGGCGGGCCGGGGCGGCGGCCGCGCCGGGCGGCGGGGGTGGTGGGGTTCATGGCTCGGGCGTCCGATCCGGAGAAGGGGTGCGGCGGGCCGGCGGGCGGCGGCTGCGGCGGGCGGCGGGGGTGGTGGGGTTCATGGCTCGGGCGTCCGATCCGGAGAAGGGGTGCGGCGGGCCGGCGGGCGGCGGCTGCGGCGGGCGGGCGGGCGGTGC
>NZ_JBWJVM010000171.1:0-1800 GCF_056428985.1 Streptomyces sp. CA189
GTTACGGGGCTGCGCGCGCAGCCCCGTAACCACCGCCCGCCCCACTTCCCCTCCTCAGGGCTCCAGCAGCCCGATGGCCCGGTACGCCGAGTCGACCACGGGCCGCGCCATCGCCCGCGCCCGCCCGGCACCCGCGCGCAGCACCGCCTCCACGGTCCCCGGATCGGCCGCCAGCTCCGCGTGCCGTACGCGGACCGGCCGCAGCAGCTCCACGACGGCGTCGGCCACGTCCCGCTTGAGCGCCCCGTACCCGGTGTACCCGTCGGCGAGCGCGGCCGGATCACCCCCGGTGCAGGCCGCGAGGACGTCCAGCAGGTTCGCGACCCCGGGCCGCGCCGCCCGGTCGTAGACGACCCCTCCGTCCCCGCTGTCCGTGACGGCCCTCATGACCTTCCTCCGCACCGCCTCGGGCTCGTCGAGGAGGAACACCACCCCGGGCCCCGCGTCCCCCGACTTCCCCATCTTCAACCGGGGGTCCTGCAGGTCCATGACCCGCGCCGCCACCACCGGATGCGTGGCCTTGGGCACGGTGAAGGTGTGCCCGTACCGCTGGTTGAACCGCACCGCCAGATCCCGGGCCAGCTCGACGTGCTGCCGCTGGTCCTCGCCGACCGGCACCTCACCGGTCCGGTACGCCAAAATGTCGGCGGCCATCAGCACGGGATAGGTAAGCAGCGACAGCCGCACGCCGTCACCCGAGGCCTGCGCCTTCGCCGCCTTCTCCTTGTACTGCACCATCCGCCGCAGCTCCCCGTCCGAAGCCGTGCACTCCAGCAGGTACGCGAGCCGGGCGTGCTCGTCCACGTGGCTCTGCACGAACAGCGTGCACTTCTCGGGAGTCAGCCCGGCGGCGAGCAGCAGCGTCGCCGCCTGCCGGCTGAGGCGGCGCACCCGCGCCGGATCGTGGTCGACGGTCAGGGCGTGCAGGTCGACCACGCAGAACAACGCCTCGTCGGGCGCCTGCTCGGCGGCGACCCACTGCCGTACGGCCCCCAGGTAGTTCCCCAGCGTCAGATGCCCCGTCGGCTTGACCCCGCTGAAGATCCTCGTCATGTCCCTGCTCCCTGCTCGTGTCGGTGTGGGCGTCGACGCCACCGCGTCGGGCGACCGAGCCACTCCCGGGAGGGGAGAAACAGAAACGGCCGCCGTGATCGGCGGCCGTCGAGCGCGTGCGTGCTCGCGTGGATGGTCGGCCGCCGTCAGGCGGCCCACCAGCGAAGGTCGAGCGTGAGCGCACACGTAGTCATGGGGGAGAGGCTAGACCCTGAGGGGTGAAGGAGGCGTCAGGTTTGCGCGCTCCGCGGGGCGGGTCAGCCAGGGGTTGACACACCTGTGCCCGATCCGTAAGGTTCTTCGAGTTGTCCGAAGTGAGCATCCGACCCCGGTCGGTCCCCGGACAGCCATCCCGCACTACACATTCGAACGAACGACTCACTTTGTCGTCCCGTTTTCATGCGTATTTGCGAATGAGGAATCCGCGTCCACGGACGCAGCCGCCGATTAGGTTCGGGGGCAAGGAATCCGCTACTGTCTCACTCGTCGCAAGGGCCCAACAGTCCAAACGACAAACCCCGCTGACTGGGAGTCAGGCCCGAAAGGATCTGATAGAGTCGGACTCGCCGGAAAGGGAAACGCGAAAGCGAAGAACTGGAAGGCGGAAAACAAGCGAGACAGACTCTGATAGAGTCTGAAACGCAAGAACAGAACGAAAGCCCGGAGGAAAGCCCCAGTAATTATTACTGAGGGTGAGTACAAAGGAAGCGTCCGTTCCTTGAGAACTCAACAGCGTGCCAAAAATCA
>NZ_JBWJVM010000172.1:0-1743 GCF_056428985.1 Streptomyces sp. CA189
CCGTGAAGCGAAGCCTCAAGCAGATCCAGTACCGACCACACCTCGTCGACGGATGCCTCGCAGGAACCGGTCTGATCATGGACGACTGACCACGATCAACCCGACATCACCCAATCAAGTTCAGTACCAACGCTCCACACCCGGGGATTCCGGTCCTGCCGACAGCATGATCGCGGCCGCAACGGCTGCCCAAACCAAGAACCCCCGTCCACGTTGCACAGTCCGAATGAAGACTTCTTCGGACACTGTCATCGACGGGTCACAAACAGGTACTCACGCACGCCAACCCGTACCTTGCGGCCTTCTCCGCCGGAGCTGTGCTCGCCACGGTCTCGCCGGAGCCGAAGGCCGCTTTCGAGCCCTTGGGCGAGTCTCTGGCAGAACTGGCGAAGTTTGCGGCGCTGTTGGTCTTCGGCGCTCTGCTGACCCCGCAGTTGTTCGGCTACCTGTCCCTGGGCGGATACGTGGCCGTACTCCTGGCGATCTTCCTGATCCGGCCGGCATCGCTTCTCCTGTCGCTGCTCGGTACGCGGCTGGAACGCCGGGAGAAGCTGGTCGCCGCCTGGTTCGGTCCCAAGGGCTTCGCCTCGGTCGTGTACGGCCTGCTCGTCCTTCAGGCCGGAATCCCCCAGGGTGAGCAGGCCTACACACTCATCGCGGTGTGCATCGCCTTCTCGATCATCGCGCACAGCAGCACCGACGTCCCGGTGGCCCGGCTCTTCCACGTCGAGGACATCACGGGAATCCCCGGCGGCACACCGGCCGAAGCAGCCGCACACGCCCAGGAGACCGCTCGCGTCCGCACGTGACCTCGCCGCCCCTATCCGTACGTCACGACGGGCGACAGCACGTACGCCGCCGTCCGGCTGCTGAGCGAGCACGGCCTCCCCGCGCTGCTCGTACTCGATGCGCACGGGATGCCGTACGCCGTGGTTCCCGTGTCCCAGCTGATGCAGCAGCTCGTCCCCGACCCAGCTCTGGACGACCCGCTGCGCGCGGCCGTCCTCCGGGACGAGCCGGCGGAACGGCTGGCAGCGAACCTCGGGCAGCGGTCCATCGGGGACTGGCTGCCCCGTCGCGAATTCGGCCCGCAGTATGTGGGGCCGGACGCGAGCGCCGCTCAGATGGTTGCCGTCATGGCCCGCAAGCAGATCCCGCTCGTGGCCGTGGTGGAACACGGCGATGGCAACGAGGCCAGGCTGCTGGGAGTGGTGTCCGCCACCGCCGTCATGCGCCACCTCCTCGCGACCTCGGACTGAGCAGATCTTTGGTGAGGTGAACTAACTCTGCCGTTTCGTTTGGATCATCGGGCTGACCGCAGGAAGATGCCTGCGATGTGGAGTCCGACCGGGTCGATCGTGGCGGTCTTTTCTTACCATCAGCACGGACGCAGAAGGCCGCAGGACGGAGACCGTCGAAGTCAAGCCGTCCGTTCCGGCTCCACACTGACCTGACGGGCGCGCCAGAGGAGAAGGGCAACGTATGAGCAGGCTGCTGGAAGCGGTGTGTGCGCTGACCGTGGGCGTCCTCATTGCGCTCCTTGTATGGGGTGCTGACCCCGGCGCCGTGCGGGTGGCGTGGCGAGAGGGCGAGCTGAGCGGTGTGACGGTCGTGTTCGTGGCGGCATGTGCGCTGTGGCTGGTGCTGTGGCGCAGGCGTACCGGGCGCGGCCCGCTGGCATGGCCACTTGTGATGCTGCTGTGCGGTGCGGCTGTTGCGCTGGTCATGGCTGCCGTGGCCGCT
>NZ_JBWJVM010000173.1:0-1664 GCF_056428985.1 Streptomyces sp. CA189
AGAAGCCGTTGTCGTACCGATCATGGAACGTGCAGGTCGAACAAGGTTCCTGGTCGGGTGATCTTGCGGTGGTGCGGACATGAAGGCGGGGCCTCTTGGTAGCTCGGGGGTGCGAACCTCACCGAGCGGCCCGAGGAGGCCCCGTTGTCACATGTGTACGCGCTCGCGCCCGTGGACTTCAACTCGCCTGGCGTGTCGTGCGATTGCCTCGCACACGTGCACGGGAACGCGGCCGATCACCCGGACCGGGTGCGCCGCTATCCCTCGGACATGACGGATGCGGAGTGGTCGGCGGTGCGGCCGTTGTTGCCCACCCCGGCCTGGCTGGAGGGCCGCGGCGGGCAGCCCGAAGCGTATTGCCACCGGCAGATGCTGGATGCGATCCGTTACCTGGTCGCGGGCGGGATCTCCTGGCGGTCGATGCCCGTGGACTTCCCCGGCTGGGACCGCGTCTACGCCTTCTTCCGCCGCTGGCGGCAGCACGGACTGATCACCGAGTTCCACGACCGGCTGCGCGGGCGGGTCCGCGAGCGCGAGGGCCACGAGGCGGAACCGACGGCCGGGATCGTCGACGCGCAGTCGGTGAAGGCCGCCGCGACGGTGCCCGCCAACTCACGCGGCTACGACGGCGGCAAGCAGATCAACGGCCGCAAGCGGCACATCATCACAGACTGCCTCGGCCTGCTCCTGGTCGTCGCGGTGACCGCCGCGAACGTGGGCGACCGCGAAGCGGCCGTGCCCCTGTTTCTGCGGCTGCGCCGGCTGCACCGGGACATCTGCCTGGTCTGGGCCGACGGCGGCTACACCGGCGGACTCGTCGACTGGTGCCGTCAGAAACTCGCCTTCGCTCTCGAAGTCGTCAAGCGCACCGACGACATGGAGGGGTTCGTGGTGCTGCCGAGACGCTGGGTGGTCGAGCGAACCCTGAGCTGGCTGATGCATTCGCGCCGTTTGTGCCGGGACTACGAAACGCTGACCGTGACCAGTGAGGCGATGATCCTGTTCTCGATGATCACGCGGATGAGCCGCCGGCTGGCCCGGCCACGAGCCGACGGCCGGCACTGAACGCCCCCGAGGCCTCCTGGAGCAACCACCCGCGCTCGGCCAGGCGCTTGGCTTTCGACCGCACACCTTCGACCTTCGCCGCAACCGCGTTGTCGATGCCCAGTGCCGCCGCGATGTCCTTGGCCCGCACCGGCTCGTGGCCCGGCCGGTCCTGAAGCACGTTCAAAATCCGCTGGTTGTCCAGCGAGAGCACCGACACCGACATCCCTTCCCGCCAGGGCGGCACGACCGCTCCCGGCACCGACGCGGACACCGGCACAGGAGCAGGCGCTTGTTCGCCTTCGGCCTCCGTCACGACGGTGGTCTCTTCAGCAGATGCGGCCAGGGCGTCGACGAGCTCTTCGCGCGCGATCACTCGCCGGTCCAGCTCGATCTCGGCTGCCTCCAACGCCGCGGCCATACGGGACGCCTCCTCCCGCAGGTCCTCCACCCGCTCGCGGGCAGCCATTTCCCGCGCCTCCAGCAACCCCAGCATCGACGCCACCGCACACCCCTCGACGATCAAGCGGAAACAGAACGTCGAGAGCATCCCTCACCCGACCGAAACCATGCTGACCAGCAGAAACTCAACGATCACATCCGGTAAGACAACGGCTTCT
>NZ_JBWJVM010000174.1:0-1628 GCF_056428985.1 Streptomyces sp. CA189
GACAGTGACCTCAGCCGGAACGGACGCGCGGGGCGGTCAGAGCATCCAGGGCCGGGCGTCTGGACACCCTTCCCGTGACCGTCGACCGCCACCACGAGCAAGAGGGTGGCGAGAAGGACCTCAGGGTCGGTGGGCGCGACAGATCGCTACACACTCCCACTCGGCTTAGCGACTACCGACCGTCTGTGGCTGGGCATAGGCCGCACACGACCACTTCCCCTCCCACTCGGCTTAGCGACTGCGGGTAGTGAGAGGGGAGGGGAAGGCGTGGAGGCAGGGAAGGGGAGGGGAAGGGGAGGGGACGCGAGGGGGTGAGGGGGTGAGGGGGTGAGGGGGTGAGTGGGGCGCGCGGGACCGGGATCCGGACCGGGATCCGGACTGGGATCCGGACCAGAAGGGGGACAGGAAGCGGGACCGGAAGGGGGACGAGAAGCGGGAGGGGAAGGGGGACCGGAAGGGAGGAATGGGATCCGGACCGGACACGTGACTGGGCTGGGACCTGCGCTGGATCGGGTGGGGAAGCGGTAAACGATCAGTTCTCGGATCCTGAGGGGGAAATGGGAGTCGTGAGGTGATCGGAGGGACGGGAGGATGGGGTCATGCCAAGTGAGTCGGACGAGATCGAGCTGAGCGAAGACGAACTGCGTGAGATCACGGGCTACGCGGCTGAATGCGCGCGTAGGGTCCTGTCGGTCTTCGAGCAGGACCATCCTGGCGATGCCCGCCCGCGTGAGGCCATCGAGGCGGCAGAGGTGTTTGCCGGGGGCGGGCGGCGGACGGCCGCTTTGCGGCAGTGCGGGTGGGCGGCCTACAAGGCGGCGCAGGAAGCCGATTCGCCTGCGGCGATCGACGCGGCACGAGCGGCGAGCCATGCGGCCGGTGCGGCGTACCTTCATCCGAAGGCAAGTTCCCATCAGATCAAGCACATTCTCGGTGCCGCAGCGCACACGGCGCGGGCGGAAGAACTGGCATCCGGAGAGAACGACCAGATCGCTGCCCAGACGCTTGAATGGGCGCGCCATCACGCACCCCCAGCGGTCTCCCGCGTACTCGGCCGCATGCCCGCCCCACCCGCCGGAGGCGGCCGCGTAGGGGAGTTCATCCGAGAGCTCGACACCGCCCTGCGCCCCACGGGACCCACTGCCCAGACCGATCCCTGAGGTCGTCGGAAGACGACCGTCTCGTCCTCCGCCCACTTGCCGCAGTCGCTAAGCCGAGTGGGAGGGGAAGTGGTCGTGTGCGGCCTATGCCCAGCCACGGACGGTCGGTAGTCGCTAAGCCGAGTGGGAGTGTGTAGCGATCTGTCGCGCCCACCGACCCTGAGGGGCTGGTCGTCCCCCTCTTGCTCGTGGTGGCGGTCGACGGTCACGGGAAGGGTGTCCAGACGCCCGGCCCTGGATGCTCTGATCGCCCCGCGCGTCCGTTCCGGCTGAGGTCACTGTCCTGCCGGAGCGGTGTGCGGATGACCGCCGGCCGGAGAAGGGCTGCGCATCTCCGACCAGGCCGCTCCTCCCCACTCCTCCCCCCGGCCATTCCCCGGGGGGATCCCGGAAGTCTTGTGTTTTTCCGTGGTGGGACGGTCCGTCAAGGGTGGCCGGAGGCCATCGCGTAGCGACGCGACGCAGGAG
>NZ_JBWJVM010000176.1:0-1511 GCF_056428985.1 Streptomyces sp. CA189
GTGACTACTCAGGTGCTTGATTACGCGTGAGCGGCAGGCGGCAGCCAGACGTTTCCGGCGAAGAGGTCGCGGAGGACGGTCATGGGGTTGAGGCCGTGTTTGCGGGCGGTGGAGAGGTAGGAGCGCACGAGGAGCCAGCGGTTGGCGCCGTCGAGGGTGCGCCAGCCGCCGGAGACTTTCATCTGGATTTTGGCCATGCGGATGTCCTGCTCGGCCTGGTTGTTGGTGAAGGGCACCGTCAGGTCGTGCAGGAAGCGCAGGATGTCCTCGCGGCGCCGGATCAGGCGGTCGATGAGCTGCCGGGCGAAGGTCTTCTTCGCCTTCGGCGGCGGATCGGGGTTGGCGGAGCGCCCGACCCGGACCGCCCGGTCGAACTCTGCTTCCAGCAGGGTGATTTCCTCGCTGGTCAGGGCTGCGCGTCCGTCCTCGCGGGCAGCATGAGCGGCATCGTTGGCGGCGGTAAGCGCATCGATGACGGCCTTGGCCCACTGCTGTCCGGTGGGGTCGGCGTGGTGAACGCCGTCCAAGTCGCGCAGGATGTGCGCGTTGCACAACGCGCCGGCGCGGCCGTAGCCGAGGTAGGAGGACCAGGCGTCGGTGACGGTGGTGCCGGTGAAATGCGGCAGTACTCCGGCATCGGCCATGGCGGCCTTGCCGCGTTTGGCGTGTGCCTTGTACCAGGTCAGACGGGTGGTGCAGGCGACGTGGACCCAGTGCAGCGAGGAGCTGACGCGAATCCCGGACTCGTCGAAGTGCGCCACGGGAGCCAACTGCAGCAGCGCCACGACGCGTTCACTGAACGGGATCAACGCGGCGGCGGCTCGCAGCAGGGCAGTGTGGACGAAGCCCTCCGAGAGGTGCGCGTCATGCAGATCGGCCGCTCCGAGCGCGGTCCTCAACGACGGAACATGCTGGTGGACGAGTTGATAGACCGCCAGCGCGTGCACGCCGGGCCCGTACTGGGTCGGCGCGCCCGCTGTCTGCGGTTCAGCGGCGCGCGTGATGTGCCCGCACCGGCAACGGACCTTCAGCATCCGGTGTTCGGTGACTACCAGTCGCGGATCGGGCAGGTCGAAGACCTGCGAGACCGAGAATCCGACCGGCACGGCATCATCAGCCAGGTCGGCTTCGCAGCCGCCGCATGCGACCGGCCGGTGCTCGATGACGGCGTCGGGGTCGGCGACCCGCTCCAGGTTCGCCCCCTCGTGCCCGGCCTGGCCACCGGGCCTGCGGCCCGAGGCGCGGCGCTGCGAGCGTGGCGCGGGCTTGCGGAATGGGTTGTCCGACGACGGCGGCTTCGAGGAATTCGAGGAATCCTGGGCCAGGCGGCGCTTCAACTCGGCGTTCTCCGCCCGCAACTCGGCGTTCTCGCTCCTGAGCTGGGCCACGTCCCGCTGCAGATCCGCGATCACGCGCACGAGATCGTCGTACGACGGCTGACGCTTCGCGAGTCCCACGGACAGACCAACGAGGCGAGCACGCGCAGGTCACTCAAGGACCTGAGCAGTCAC
>NZ_JBWJVM010000177.1:0-1492 GCF_056428985.1 Streptomyces sp. CA189
CGGTGCTTCCACCCCGGGTGCGCGGGTTCTGGATTGTAATCGCATCGGTCACGATGCGGCTTGTTCCTCGGCTTTTTTTCGGCGCAGCGACTCGCCTTTCATCGTCAGTCGGTAGGCGTTGTGCACCAGGCGGTCGAGGATGGCATCGGCCAGGGTCGGGTCGTTGATCCAGCCGTGCCAGTGCTCGATGGGCAGTTGGCTCGTCAGGATGGTGGAGCGGCTGCCAGCGCGGTCGTCGATCACCTCCAGCAGGTCATGCCGGGCTCCTTCCTCCAGCGGGGCTAGCGCCCAGTCGTCCAGCACCAGGACGTCGACCTTTGCCAGCTGTTGCAGGGTACGGCCGAAGCTGCCGTCGCCATGAGCGATGCGCAGTTGTTCCAGCAGGCGCGGGGTGCGCAGGTACAGGGTGCTATAGCCCTGGCGGCAGGCCTGGTTGCCCAGGGCGCAGGCCAGCCAGGTTTTGCCGGCACCGGTCGGGCCGGTCAGCAGCAGGTTGTGCTGCTGGCGGATCCAGTCGCCACTGGCCAGGGTGGCGATCAGACGCTCGTCCAGGGCGCGTCCGGAGCGGCGGTCGAGATCTTCCAGGCAGGCGTTGGCGTACTTGAGCTTGGCCTTCTTGCGCAGCCGTACCAGGCGCTGGTTGTCACGCCAGGCCAGTTCGCGGTCGAGCAGTAGGCCGAGGCGTTCATCGAAGCTCAGGCTGTGGCTGGCCGGCAGCGTCCATTGCTCTTCCAGGGCGCGGGCCATGCCGTCCAGGCGTAGCTGGTGCAGTTGATTCAGGGTGTGTTGCGGCATCATCGAACAGCTCCTGTTGCGGGGGTTGGTAGTAGTCGGCGCCACGGACGTTCTCGTGGTCGCCGGGTAAGGTCGTTTCGGCGGCACGCTGGGGCAGCGGCTGTTGATCCAGGCCTTGCTGGAGCAGGTTGCGCACGCTGCGCCCGGTGAAGGCGCGCAGGTGTACGGCACGTTCGGCAGCGGCTTCCAGGCGTGCATTGCCATAGCGCCGGGCCAGCGAGAGCAGGCCGAGGCAGGCGCGGTAGCCCATCTCCGGGTGCGGCTTGTGGGTCAGTTGGTGATCGATCAGTTGGCGCGTGTAGGGGCCGATCCGCTCGCCCCAGTCGAGCAGGCGTTGCGGCGTCCACTCACGATGCGCCTGGTGCGCTGCGGGCATGTGTTCGCGCTGGGTACTGTAAGCGCCGCGTCGCCCCAGCAGCAGGTGGCTGGCCACCCGCCGGTTGCCATGCAGCACTTCCAGGGTGTGTGCCGTCAGTCGCACGTCCACGTTCTGCCGGGCCAGGGCGGAGGGCACGCTGTAGAAGCTGCCATTGACCTCGATGTGGTAGTCGATGCTGACCTTGCAGCGCTTGAAGGTGGCGACCTCGTAGGGATGCACCGGCAGCGCTCGCAAGGCCGGGCGATCCAGACGCTCGAACCAGTCGCGCCGGCAGCCATCGAGCCGCTTGAACGGGCGCCGATTCAGATCCTCCAGCAG
>NZ_JBWJVM010000178.1:0-1438 GCF_056428985.1 Streptomyces sp. CA189
ACTAGTAGGACTCCGTTAGCTCTTCCCGATCAAGCTTTCCGGTAGCACGTTGAACGTGTGGATATGCGTCAGATCAGGGGTCTGCAGGTTGAGTTGGCGGGGTTCGTGGCGGATGTGTTCGCGTCGGTGCCCCGCCGGGACCAGCGGGAGAAGGGTGACTGCTACCTGCGTGGACTCATGCTGGAGGGTCGCCGCAAGTCGATCAGTGCGATGGTGGGACGGCTGCCGGACGGCGACGAGCAGAACTTGCAGCAGTTCGTGAACCAGTCCCCGTGGGACCCGGTGCCGGTACGGCGGCGGATCGCGGAGCGGATGGTGCCGCTGATCGGCCCGGATGCCTGGGTGGTCGACGACGTGTCCTTCCCGAAGGACGGCCGGATGTCGGTCGCGGTCGCCCACCAGTACTGCGGGGCCCTGGGCAAGCAGGCGAACTGCCAGGTCGCGGTCAGCGTGCACGCGGTCACCGACGCTGCGTCGTGCCCCCTGGACTGGCGTCTGTTCGTCCCCGAGGAGTGGGCGGCCGATGACGGCCGGCGCACGAAGACCGGTATGCCCGTCGAGGTCGGGCACCGCGAGAAGTGGCGCCTGGCCCTGGACGAGATCGACGAACTGGCCGGCTGGGGCCTGACTCCGCCGGTTGTGGTCGCCGATGCGGGCTACGGGCAGAACGCCGAGTTCCGGGCCGGCTTGGACACGCGCCATCTGGGCTACGTGGTCGCGGTCCGCAGCGACGTGACCGTCCACCCCGGCAACGCTGAGCCGGTCACGCCGCCCTGGTCAGGCAACGGGAGGCGTCCGCAAGCGCGCTACCGGCAGGCGCCCAAGCGGGTCGCGGCGCTGGCCACCGAAGCCGGCCGGAAGGCGTTCACCGAGGTCACCTGGCGTGAGGGTTCCCGCGGTCCGATGCGTTCCCGCTTCCTGGCATTACGGGTCCGCCCGGCCGGCGTGCGGGCCCGCCGCCTGGTGCAGCAGGCCGCCGTCGCTCGCGAGGGCAGCTGGGACGGGGTGCTGCCCGCACAGTGGTTGCTGTTCGAGTGGCCCCAGGACGAGGAGGCGCCCACCGGCTACTGGCTGTCCAACCTGCCCGAATCCACGCCGATGGCCGAGCTGATCCGGCTCGCGAAGATCAGATGGCGCATCGAGCACGACTACCGGGAAATGAAGCACGGCCTGGGCCTGGACCACTTCGAGGGACGCTCCTGGGCCGGCTGGCATCACCACGTCACCCTGGTCACCGCCGCCCATGCCTTCCTCACGCAGCACCGGCTCCACCCAAAAGCCGTCACGCCGGCCTGACCCTCTACCAGGTCCTGGACGCACTCCAGGACCTGCTGCGGTGCTGGACCGGCATCTGCACCACCTGTCACCGCCCCCTGCCCGAGACCACCCACCTGCGCGAACGCACCAGACCCAGCACGACCTAACGCAGTCCTACTAG
>NZ_JBWJVM010000179.1:0-1389 GCF_056428985.1 Streptomyces sp. CA189
AAAACCGCTTCCCCTCCCACCCCCCGTCGGCAAGAGGTGCCCAACCCCCGTCGAACCCATGTCCGTTCCGCACCCTCCCCTCACACGTCCGTTGAACCGGTGTCCGTATTGGTTACCGATTCCGGAGTTCCTGTGCCCGCTCCCGCCCTGCCCTCCCCGCCGCCCGACCTGTTGGCCGCGCGGGTTCGGGACCCGTACCCCTACTTCGCTTGGCTGCGCCGGCATGCACCCGCCCGGGCGGAGCGCCGGGCCGGGCGTCCCACCGTGTGGCAGATCTCCCGCTACGAGGACGTCCGGGCGCTGCTCACCGACGAGCGGCTGAGCAAGGACCCGGGTCGGGTGCCCGGCTACGTTGCGGGGCCGGCCGGGCTGAACCGGCATCTGGTCCACGCCGATCCGCCGGATCACACGCGGCTGCGGACCCTGGTGAACACCGCCTTCGTGCCCCGCCGCATCGCCCAGCTGGAACCTTTCATCGCGGACACCGCACACCTGCTGCTGGACCGGATCGAAGGCCACGCGCACCTGGACGTGATCGGGGACTTCGCCGCGCCCCTGACCTTCCGGATGATCTGCGCGATCCTCGGCGTCCCCGAGGAACTGGACAACGCGGAGACCCGCGACACCCTCATGGCCACCATCGCGCCCGCTCCGGGTCTCGATCCGGCCCGGGTGGAGAACGACCTGCACGCCCTGCTCGACCGGCTCGTCACCACGAAACGCACGGGGGGCGAGCAGAACGGAGCGGACCTGCTGGGCGCTCTCGTACGGGCCAGCGACGAGAGCGGCGCGATGAGCGAGGAGGAGCTGCGGTCCACCGCGTACCTCCTGCTGCTGGTCGGACACGACACCACCATGAACCTCATCGGAAACGGCACCCTCACCCTGCTCCGCAACCCCGGCGAGGCGGCCCGGCTCACCTCACCGGACCTCGTCACCTCACCGGACCTCGTCACCTCACCGGACCTCGTCACCACTGCCGTCGAGGAGCTCCTGCGCTACGACTCCCCGGTGCGTGACGCGACCTTCCGCTGCGCGGCAGAATCGATCCCTCTCCACGGGCAGGTGATCGGCGCGGGGGACATCGTCAGCCTCCTGATCGGTTCGGCGAACCGGGACGGCGACCGTTTCCCCGAGCCGGACCGGCTCGATCTCGGGCGGACGCCCAATGACCACCTCGCCTTCGGCTACGGGCCCCACTTCTGCATCGGCGCCGCCCTGGCCCGCCTCGAAGGCACCGTCGCGCTCCCCCTCCTGTTCCGGCGCCTGGGCAGCGTCGCGCTGGCCAAGCCCGCCGACGAGCTGCCCTGGCGGCCGGCCCGCGTCATGCGCGGACTGGCCGCGCTGCCCGTCGTACGGACCTGACCACCCCACCCACCCCACCCACCC
>NZ_JBWJVM010000180.1:0-1330 GCF_056428985.1 Streptomyces sp. CA189
TGAACCGTTCCGGGTTCGGTAGAGATCTCAGTTGTTGGTTGTGACCTGCGGTTTTGTGGTCGTGAGGTAGTAGGCGGTCTCGTACTCGACGGGTGGGACGTGGCCTATCTCACCGTGGAGGCGGCGGTGGCAGTACCAGTCCACCCATTCCGCGCTGGCCAGTTCGACCTGGGCGAGTGTCTTCCAGGGTCGTCCCGGTTTCACAAGCTCGGTCTTGAACAGCCCGATGGCGGACTCCATCAGAGCGTTGTCGTAGGCATCGCCGACGCTGCCGATCGAGGCCGCGATGCCGGCGGCGTCCAGGTGTTCGGCGAGCCGGAAACTCGTGTATTGCGACCCGGCGTCGGAGTGATGTATCAACTCGCCCCGCTGGTAAGGGAATCCGTCACGATCGCGCTGCCACAGGGCCATCTCCAGAGCGTCCAGGACGAGCCTGGTCTCCTTCGAGGTGGCGGCGGACCAGCCGACGATCCGGCGGGAGAAGGTGTCCACGACGAACGCGACATAGACGACCCCGGCCCAGGTGGCGACGTGCGTGAAGTCGGCCACCCAGCAGCGGTTCGGCGCGCTCGCGACGAAGTTCCGGTCCACCAGGTCCGGGGCCCGATCGACCGATCCGTCCGGAATCGTGGTGATCACCCTCTTGCCGCGGACGGCGCCGGCGATGCCGCTCTCGCGCATGAGGCGTTCGACGGTGCAGCGGGCCACGATGTGGCCTTGCCGGTTCAGCTCCCGCCAGATCTTCCGGGCCCCGTAAACACGGTAGTTGTCCTTGAACACCTGGTGGATCAGGGGCTTTAGTTCCTCGTCCCGCACAGTCCGCGCGGACGGTTCGGCCAGGCGTTTGTGGTGGGCGTAATAGGTGGAGGGGGCGATCCTGCAGTCGTGCTCGGTGAGCGTCCTGCAGATCGGCTCGACGCCGCCGAAGCGGTCCCGGTGCTCGTCGATGAACGCTACGAGCGAAGATGTGGCCGGTCGAGCTCGGCCGCGAAGAAACTCGCCGCCGCCTTCAGGATCTCGTTCGCCCGCTTCAACTCGGCGATCTCTTTCTTCATCGCCTTGACCTGCGCGGATTCCTCGCTGGTCACGCCAGGGCGGGTACCGGAGTCGACCTGGTCCTGACGGACCCACTTGCGCAGCGTCTCGGTCGAGCCGATACCGAGCTTCTCGGCGACCGCCTTGATCGCAGCGGACTCGGTCGGGTAGTCGCTGAGGACCTCGGCGACCATACGGACCGCTCGTTTACGCAATTCAGCGGGATAGGAGGAGGGGCGTGCCATGACTCGATCCTTTCATGGAATCGAGTCTCTACCGAACCCGGAACGGTTCA
>NZ_JBWJVM010000181.1:0-1320 GCF_056428985.1 Streptomyces sp. CA189
GGGAGCTTGCTGCGTTTCGGGTCCGGTTGGAGGAGTTCGCCTCCGAGGTGTTCGCGCCGTTGGTGCGGCGGGACCAGCGCGAGAAGGGCTTGCTCTATCTGCGGGGCCTGTTGCTGGACGGCCGGCGCAAGTCGATGCAGCCGATGGCCGAACGCCTCGGCATTGATCACCAACGGTTGCAGCAGTTCATGACGTCCTCGACCTGGCCGGTCGAGGACGTGAGGGCCCGGCTCGCATGGCGGGCCGTGGCCGCGGTGCGGCCCGAGGTCTGGGTCGTGGACGACACCGGCTTCCCCAAGGACGGCACCGCCTCGCCCGGGGTGGCCCGCCAGTACTCGGGCACTTTGGGAAAGGTCGGCAACTGCCAGATCGGCGTCAGCGTCCACGCCGCCTCGGACACAGCCTCCTGCCCGCTGTCCTGGCGTTTGTTCCTGCCTGCCGCATGGGACGGGCCCCAGGCGGCCGCCCGTCGCGAGGCCTGCCGGATTCCCGATACCGAGCACCACCGCCCCAAGTGGCAGCTCGCGCTGGACATGCTCGACGAACTCGACGGCATCGGCCTGCGGCCCGCCGTCCTGGTCGCGGACACCGGCTACGGAGCGAACGCGGACTTCCGCCACGGCCTGGAAGACCGGGGCCTGGCCTACGTCCTGCAGGCCAAAGCCGAGATGACCGCCCACGGCGAGGAGGCTGAACCACACCAGCCCGCATACAGCGGGCTGGGCCCCCGGCCGCTGCCCCGCTACCGCACCCGGCCCCTCTCCTTACGCGACCACGTGCTGGCCACAGGCCGCCGGGCGGGACGCACCCTGACCTGGCGCAAGGGCTCGAAAGCGGCAATGAGCTCGCATTTCTTACTCCTGCGGGTCCGCCTCGCGGGCCGTCGGCCCAAGCCCGCAGATGACGGAACGATCCCCCTCAGCTGGCTGGTCGCCCAGTGGCCGGAGGGTGAAACAGAGCCGGTGAAGTACTGGATCTCCAACCTGCCCGCCGACATCCCGGCGAAGGACCTGGTCCGCCTCGCGAAGACCCGCTGGCGGATCGAGCACGACTACCGCGAGCTGAAAACAGCTCTGGGCCTCGACCACTTCGAAGGCCGCTCGTTCACCGGCTGGCACCGCCACGTCACCCTCGTCACCGCCGCCCACCTGTTCCTCACCGAACAGCGGAGGACCCCAAAAGCCCCTGCCAGGGCCTGACCCTCTACCAGGCCCTGGACCTCCTCCAACACCTCATCGCCACCTGGACCGGCACATGCCCAACCTGCCGACAACCCACCCCATGGCAGCCCTACGACAGCACGTAACAAAGCCCTACTAG
>NZ_JBWJVM010000182.1:0-1306 GCF_056428985.1 Streptomyces sp. CA189
GGCGGTTTCTAGGGATCGTCGCAACACGTGATCGTTTGTGTTAGGCGGCGAGTAGTTTATGCAGGCGCTCGGCTGGGGTTTCCCAGCCGAGCGTTTTGCGTGGTCGGCCGTTGAGTTCGGCGGCGACGGCGGTCAGGTGTTCACGGGTGTGGGCGGACAGGTCGGTGCCCTTGGGGAAGTACTGCCGCAGCAGGCCGTTCGTGTTCTCGTTCGAGCCGCGTTGCCAGGGGCTGGCCGGGTCACAGAAGTAGACGGGGACGTCGGTGGCGACGGTGAAGGCGTGGTGGGCGGCCATTTCGGAGCCCTGGTCCCAGGTCAGCGAGCGCGTCAGGTGTGATGGAAGGGTCTTGACGGTCTTCACCAGCGCCTGGTGCATGTGATCGGCGCTGCGGCCGTCGGGCAGGTGCACCAGCATCACGTAGCGGGTCGCTCGCTCGACGAGGGTGCCGATCGCCGAGCCGCCGTCCTTGCCGATGATCAAGTCTCCTTCCCAGTGGCCGGGCACCGCCCGGTCCTCTGCCTCGGCGGGACGTTCGCTGATCATGACCATCGGGTGCGTGAAGCGCGGCTGGCGGCAGGCCGCCTGGCGTTGGGGCCGGCGGCGTGCGCGTCCCGAGCGAAGCGCCCGGGCCAGTTCGCGGCGCAGTTCTCCGCGGCCCTGGACGTAGAGGGCCTGGTAGATCGTCTCGTGCACCACGTGCATCTCCGCCTGGTCGGGGAAGGTCCGGCGCAGACTCTCGCATATCTGTTCCGGGCTCCATTTCCGGTCCAGGCCGTCCTGGATGAAGTCCCGCAGCGCGGTGTTCTGGCCGATCTTGCCGGGCTTGGGGCGGGGCCGGCGGGCATCGGCCCGGGCCTGAGCGGCGTGCGGACGGTAGTGCCACCGGCCACGGGGATCCACGGTCCGGTTGCGGCGGATCTCCCGGCTGACCGTCGAGGGGCTGCGGCCCAGCTCGGCGGCGATCGCCCGGACGGTGGCCTTCTCCCGCACCCGGTCGGCGATGTGGATGCGCTCGGTCTCGCTCAAGTACCGGGACGACGCGGCAACGGGCGCCCGCTCATGGTGAGCGGGCGCCCGGTACCTCAGCGGATCCGTCCGGCCATTGCGCCACTCGCGACCGGTCCGCTCATGCACGCCGACAAGTCGGGATGCCTCTTTGTTGCTGTAGCCCTGTTGCACGAGCCGGAAGTATTCCGCCCGCTCAGCACGGAGCTTCCTGGGCCCCTGCGCCGTCCGGACCTTACGGACCTCGAAGTCCATCGCACCCCTTGAGCTGGGGTGTTGCGACGACCACTAGAACCCAAG
>NZ_JBWJVM010000183.1:0-1293 GCF_056428985.1 Streptomyces sp. CA189
GCTACCGGGACTAATCGCAGTGCATCGGGCTTCAGCCCGGTGGTGAAGCGATTCTCAGAACTGCTCTGACCCGCAGGTCACAGTGGACGATTCTGCTGCTCAATGTACTGACGGACGATCGACAGCGGAGCCCCGCCGACTGACCCGGCGAAGTACGAGCCGGACCACAGTCGCTGTGCTCGCCAGTAGTGCCGGACCAGTTCCGGGTACTCCTGGCGGAGCCGGCGGGAGCTGACGCCCTTGAGGCTGTTGACCAGCTTGGACAGGGCGACCTTCGGCGGAAAGTTCACGAGTAGGTGGACGTGGTTGTTCTCGCCGTTGAACTCGACCAGCTCGCATTCGAAGTCGGCGCAGACGGCGCGCATGATCTCTTCCATGCGCTTGAGGTGGGCGTCGGTGAAGATCTTGTGCCGGTACTTCGTCACGAAAACCAAGTGGGCGTGCAGGACGAAGGTGCAGTGACGACCTGTACGAATGTTCTGATACTCAGCCATAAACCAACTGTAGTACGGTCGTTCTCATGCAGCTCAGGTACTCCTTCCGGATGTATCCGAACGGTCCTCAGCGCTCGGCGCTGGCCAGGGCGTTCGGGTGCTCGCGGGTGATCTATAACGATGCGCTCCGCGCTCGTGAGACCGCCCGAGCCGGGGGTGAGGCGTTCCCGAAGACCGGGGATCTGTCGAAGCTGCTGATCACCGAGGCGAAGAAGACCGGGGAACGCGCCTGGCTCGGTGAGGTCTCCGCCGTCGTTCTCCAGCAGTCCCTTCGGGACCTGGATACCGCGTACCGGAACTTCTTCGACGGCTTGAAGGGCAAGCGCCCGAGCACGGGTGCGCCCCGGTTCAAGAGCCGTAAGGACAACCGGCAGGCTGTCCGCTTCACGGCGAACGCCCGGTGGAAGGTCACCACGGGCGGTGACCTGTCGTTGCCGAAGATCGGTGATGTCCGGGTGAAGTGGTCCCGCAGCCTGCCGTCCACGCCGTCCACGGTGACCGTGATCAAGGATGCGGCCGGGCGGTACTTCTGCTCGTTCGTGGTCGAGACCGAGACGGACGAGACGCTGCCCGAGCTGACGCCCGAGGTCGGCATAGACCTGGGGCTCACCCACTTCGCGATCCTCTCGGACGGCACGAAGATCGAATCCCCGCGCTTCCTGCGCCGGGCGGAGAAGAAACTGAAGCGGGAACAGCGCCGTCTGTCCCGCAAGGCCAAGGGCTCCAGCAACCGGGCCAAGGCCCGTATCAAGGTCGCCCGCGCTCACGCGCGGGTGGCCGACGCGCGGCGCGAGTTCCA
>NZ_JBWJVM010000184.1:0-1284 GCF_056428985.1 Streptomyces sp. CA189
GAAGCCGTAAAGAATCAAGGTGCGGGTGTCGCCGGGGCATCGGGCGGGGCGACGGCGTTGAGCATCGCGGTGGCGGTCGTGAAGCGCATTCCGGCGGGCTGGACGCTGTAGCCGTGCTTTTCGAGCAGGGGAAGCACGTCCTCGCTGATGGTGCGGATGGTGCCGCGGGTGACGCCGAAGAGGTCGGCCAGCACCTGCCGCCCGCAGAGACCTCGCTGGTAGAGCACAGCGACGAGGAACCGGTCGGCATCACAGATCTTCTGCCGGAAGACACCGACACCGCTGGCCTCATGGATGCGGTCGCGTTCGCCGCGCTGACGATGCCAGCGTTCCTCGAGTCTGGCCGCGTAGGGGACGGCCAGATGCTGGGCCATCGCCTGCAGGTTTGCGCGGGGCATGCCGGTCAGGGCTGGGTCCGCCAGCACGTCCGCGATGGTGGTCCGGCCCTCCTGGGCCTGCTGGAGCGCGAGCCAGGTCCGGAAGTCCTGGGCATGGGAGAAGCAGGGCGTGTCCGGCGTGAAGGTGATCTTGTTGTTGGCCATCAGGAGCCTGGTGTCGGAAATGATGTGGCTGATCGAGACGCCGCTGATGCCCAGTAGTTCAACGAGGCATTTCTGCAGGCAGACCTTCCGTAGGAAGGCGACGGTGACCAGGACGCGCTCGGCGTCGGTGAGCAGGGGCCGGCCGTAGGTGCTGGGTGGGCGGCGTCGCATTCCGCCGCGTCGCAGGTAGTTGCGCCGTTCCTTGGAAGCCGCCTGGGCGGGAGCCAGTTGGGTCGCCAGGTCCGCGAACTCTTGTGCGCTCATCCCGGTGACGAGGGGGTCAGCCAGCAGGGCCAGGGCCTGCTGCCTGGCGATCACCTGGTCGTCGGCGCGGATGAGCGTCGCGGCCGCGGCGCCGTCGGCGGGGTGAATGGTGTAGTTCCACACTCCGTGCGTGGTGTGAGGTTCGATCGGGAGCGCGGCCACGTGCTCCCGGCTGACGGTCACGCCGGTCGGATAGGGGTTGCTGTCCAGGGCGGACTCGACGCGCAACCCGGTCCGGGTGCGGGTGGCGGCGATGCTGTTCACCACTACTTCGTGGCTGGTTAGCGGCCTGCCGCGCCAGTTCATCGTGATGTGGGAGAACAACCGGTGTTCGATCTTGTTCCACTTCGAGGTTCCTGGAGGGAAGTGGCAGACCGTGATGGACAGTCCGGTATCGGCCGCCAGGACGGCCAGCTCGGACTTCCACATCCGGAACCGGTAGCTGTTCGAGCCGCCGGCATCGGCGGTGATCAGCAGC
>NZ_JBWJVM010000185.1:0-1171 GCF_056428985.1 Streptomyces sp. CA189
CTGAACTTGATTGGGTGATGTCGGGTTGATCGTGGTCAGTCGTCCATGATCAGACCGGTTCCTGCGAGGCATCCGTCGACGAGGTGTGGTCGGTACTGGATCTGCTTGAGGCTTCGCTTCACGGCTTTGGCCAGCTGGTCGAGGTTCGCGGCGGCGAGGTTGCCGATGGTGCGTTTGACCAGCGACCAGATGCCTTCCTGGGGGTTGAGGTCGGGTGCGTAGGAGGGGAACTGGAAGACCGTCAGCCAGTCGGCGTTCGCTTCGATGAACGCTCTCATCTGCGGCATCAGGTGAGCGCGAAGGTTGTCCCAGACGAGCACGACCGGGGCCCCGAGCTGGATGTGCGCGCGCACGATGAGGTCCCGGTAGTCCCGCCAGGTGAAGCCCTTGGGGTCGTTCTTGCGGCCCCGGTAGACGTGGAAGCTGTAGAACATCCGGGACCGTTCGCCCCGCTTGAAGCAGGTCATCCCGGCCATCGAGACCCGGCCGGAGCCCCGGCCGCGAACACGGACCACGGGCGTCCGGCCTATTCGGCCCCAGCTCCTGGCGCGCGGCGGTCTCAGCGACTGCCCGGCCTCGTCTTCGAAGACGATCCAGGCTCCGCGAGCCGCCGCGACGCTTTTACCCGCGGCCAGACCTCCTTCTTCCACAGCTCGACGGCTGCATCGTCGCGCTCGATCGCCCGGCGGGCCGGCTGCTGCCAGGACCAGCCGTGGCGCTTGAGTAGCCGCCACGTTCCCTCCACCGTGTAAGTGACGTGGAACAGGCGGCCGATCAGCGTCTTGACCCGGGCCAGTGTCCACCGCTGGTCCTCCCAGCCGTGGACCAGCGGACCTCGCTCCAACTCCCGCTCAAGCCTGGCAATTTGTCTCTCGCTCAGCCTCGGCCGTCCCGGAGAGCCCTTCGAGTGGACCCCGGCCTGGCCGCCCTCCCGCCACTGCCGGCGCCATCGCTCCACCGACCGCTCGCTCACCCGCAACGCGGCCGCGATCTGCCGGTTCTTCTCCCCGCCCGCGAAGCGTTCCACGGCCTGCAGCCGGATCCGCTCCCGCGCGGCCCTCTCGGCGTCGGTCAAACCGCCGCCCTGCGCGTACCTCACAGCATCAGGGCTACCGGAACGACCCGGACGCTGTCAGGCGAACAGCCCCGACATCACCCAATCAAGTTCAGT
>NZ_JBWJVM010000186.1:0-1171 GCF_056428985.1 Streptomyces sp. CA189
CTCCAGGGCCGGGCGTCTGGACACCCTTCCCGTGACCGTCGACCGCCACCACGAGCAAGAGGGTGACGACCAGCCCCTCAGGGTCGGTGGGCGCGACAGATCGCTACACAGTCCATCTCGGCTTAGCGACTACCGACCGTCTGTGGCTGGGCATAGGCCGCACACGGTCACTTCTCCTCCCACTCGGCTTAGCGACTGCGGTAGGTGGGTCGTGGGCCGGGGGTGATCAGTTCTCGGATCCTGAGGGGGAAATGGGAGTGGGGAGGTTGTCGCGGAGGTCTTCGGCGCGGAGGAGGTCGTCGGCCAAGGAGGTGCGGTCGGAGGCCGAGAGGGGGATATGGCCGGCCTCGGACAGCAGGCGGTCGGCTAGGAGGGTGTCGTCCATGTGCATGGCCATGGCGGCTCGGAGGATCAGGGCTTTGACGCGGTTCGGGGGAGGGACGTCGGAAGACAGGAGGCGGTCGAGGATCTTGGCGGCGGCTGCGTAGTCCTCTTTGGAATCGCCGAGGAGTGAGGCCATGTGGAGGGCCTTGGCCACCGGTTCCTTGGGAACCGGGGAGTGGTGGAGGTCTTCGCTGATCGGTTGGCCGATGCGAATGCTGTTGCCGCCCGGGTCGGCCATGATGAACTGCCGCATCCCGTAGGTGGTGTCCTTCAGCGGACCGATCCGAGGGATGCCACGGGTCGGGATCTTGCCCAGTTCTTGCTTCAGTCCGCTACGGAACTTCGCGTACAAAGCATCGACGTCGTCGGTCGTGATGTAGCACGCGCCGTACGACTCGGCCGGCTCGAACCCCTTCAGTGCCGCGAACTGCAACTCGACGTCACCGTGCTGCACGACGGCATAGGCGTACGGACGTTCTTGATAGAACGTGACCTCGAAACCTATGGCTTTGTAGAAGTCGACTGTCTCGGGGATGGACCTGCACGGGAGCATCGCCGCCAGTTTCTCGCTCATCCTCCGACCGTAGGACCATCCACCCTCGCTAGTCAAACTTGAATAGCGCCCCTTCTTGCTTCCTCGGCCACAGACGGTCGGTAGTCGCTAAGCCGAGTGGGAGTGTGTAGCGATCTGTCGCGCCCACCGACCCTGAGGTCGTTCCCGTCCCCCTCTTGCTCGTGGTGGCGGTCGACGGTCACGGGAAGGGTGTCCAGACGCCCGGCCCTGGAT
>NZ_JBWJVM010000187.1:0-1142 GCF_056428985.1 Streptomyces sp. CA189
CTTGGGTTCTAGTGGTTGTCGCAACACCCCAGTTCAGGGGATGCGATGGACTTCCGGATCCGTGAGGTGCGGAGCCCCCAGGGGCCCAGGAAGCTCTCTGCGGAGCGGGCTGGATACTTCCAGCTCATGCAGCAGGGTGTGAGCAACAAGGAAGCGTGCCGGATCGTCGGGATCAACCCGAAGACCGGCAGACGCTGGCGCAACGGACGTAACGCGTCCGGCAGGAACAAGGCGGCACCACCGGTTCACGCGGTGGTGCCGCCGCCTGCGTCGTCGCGGTACTTGTGCGAGGCGGACCGGATCCATATCGCCGACCGGCTGCGGGAGAAGGCAACGGTCCGGGCCATCGCCGCGGAGCTGGGCCGCAGCCCGTCCACCGTCAGCCGGGAGATCCGCCGAAACCGCCACCCGACAGGCGGCCAGTACCGGCCGCACGCCGCCCAGGCCCGCGCCGATGCCCGCCGGCCCCGCCCCAAGAGAGGGAAGATCGGCCCCAACCCGGCACTACGGGACTTCATTCAGGACCATCTGGCCAAGCGGTGGAGCCCGGAACAGATCTGCCAGGCTCTGCGGGCACAGTTCCCCGACCGGCCGGAGATGCACGTGGTCCACGAAACGATCTACCAGGCCCTCTACGTCCAGGGCCGCGGTGAGCTCCGCCGTGAGCTGGCCCGCGCTCTGCGCTCGGGACGTGCCCGCCGCCGCCCGCACCGCCAGGCCGCCTCCCGCCAGCCCCGGTTCATCGACCCGATGGTCATGATCAGCGAGCGTCCTGCCGAGGCGGAGGACCGGGCCGTGCCCGGCCACTGGGAAGGCGACCTGATCATCGGCAAGGACGGCAACTCGGCGATCGGCACGCTGGTCGAGCGCGCCACCCGCTACGTGATGCTCCTGCACCTGCCTGACGGCCGCACCGCGGAACACGTCCGCGACGCCCTCGTGGAAACGGTCCAGACCCTGCCCGGACACCTGGTCCGCTCACTCACCTGGGACCAGGGCTCCGAGATGGCAGCCCACAAGGGATTCAGCATCGCCACCGACGTCCCGGTCTACTTCTGCGACCCGGCCAGCCCCTGGCAGCGCGGCTCGAACGAGAACACGAACGGCCTGCTGCGGCAGTACTTCCCCAAGGGCACCGACCT
>NZ_JBWJVM010000188.1:0-1099 GCF_056428985.1 Streptomyces sp. CA189
AGAGGGCGTTTGATCTAGGCGGATTGCCCTTTATCTCCTAGTAGGTTCCTCGCCAGGTTGGTGTGGTCTCGTCCGTTATGCGCTTGCTGAGGTTGTCGATGGAGGCGATGTGGATCATGGCTTCGGAGCTGCTGGTGAGGGTCTCGTAGTCGCGGGCGAGGCGGCGGTGCATCATGATCCATCCGATGCTCCGCTCTACTACCCAGCGCCTTTTCACGACATGGAAGCCGCGCTTTTCCGGGTTTCGGTTGACGACCTCGACGTCGATTCCGAGGCGGGCGCCGTGCTCGACGACAGCGTTCTTGAATCCGGTGTCGACCCAGCTTTTCGCAAGGGTCGGGTAGGTCGCTTTCGCCTGGTCGAGGAGACGTATTCCCATGGCGTTCTCGGAGAGGCCGGCGCCGGCGACGGTCACGGCGAGGATTAGGCCGATCGTGTCGGTGAGGATGCCCCGCTTCCGTCCGACGATCTTCTTCGCGGCGTCGGTTCCCTGGCTGGTCACAGGCACGTTGGTGGAGGTCTTGACGCTCTGGGTGTCCATCACCGAGGCGGTCGGCTCGGGCGTGCGGCCCTCCTTGGCGCGGGCCAGTCCGGTGAGGTCGTAGTTGAGCTGAACGAAGATTCCCTCGTCGCGCCAGGCCGCGTAGTAGAAATAGACCGTGCCGTGGCCCGGGAAGTCGTGCGGGAGGTATTTCCAGGGGATTCCTGTGCGGTTGATGTAGAGAATCGCGTTGAATACGTCACGGAGTTCGACTTTGGGTGGCTGCCCTGTGGGCCTGCGATCGAGCCGGGCGTTCCGCCAGGCCGTCAACGTCGGCTCGATCAAGGCCCATCGGGCGTCGGACAGGTCGCTGGGGTACGGCTTCCGCTGGCTCACGCAGTAGCGTGATCATGCCTGCGGTGGACGATGCCGTTCCGCCACTACTGGGCGTTTCTGTCTCATCTTCGAACCAGACGGACTTTGCACCCGAGGAGCGGAGCAAACGGACGTCCGAGTCGACAGCTTCACGGGCGCGATGGGGCGCGTAAGGGGTAAACACCTCAAACCTGGCAGCCGCGAAACCTGCATATCGGCACATACAATCTCTTAACGCCCTCT
>NZ_JBWJVM010000189.1:0-1050 GCF_056428985.1 Streptomyces sp. CA189
GGCGGTTTCTAGGGGTCGTCGCAACACGTGGTTGGTTGTTCAGGCCGCGAGGAGTTTATGCAGGCGCTCGGCTGGGGTTTCCCAGCCGAGCGTTTTGCGTGGTCGGCCGTTGAGCTGGGCGGCGACGGCGTCGAGGTGTTCGCGGCTGTGGACGGCCAGGTCGGTGCCCTTGGGAAAGTACTGCCGCAGCAGACCGTTCGTGTTCTCGTTCGAGCCGCGCTGCCAGGGACTGCCCGGATCACAGAAGTAGACCGGGACGTCAGTGGCGATGCTGAAGGAGCGGTGTTCGGCCATCTCGCTGCCCTGGTCCCAGGTCAGGGACCGTTTGAGGTGGGCGGGCAGCCGCTGCACGGTCTCCTGGAGCGCGTCACGGACCTGCTCGGCACTACGGCCGTTCGGCAGGTGCAGGAGCATGACGTATCTGGTGGCGCGTTCGACGAGGGTGCCGATCGCGGAGCCGCTGTCCTTGCCGATGATCAGGTCGCCTTCCCAGTGGCCGGGCACCGCCCGGTCCTCAACTTCGGCCGGGCGGTCGCTGATCATGACCATCGGCTCGGTGAAGCGGGGCTGGCGGCAGTTGGCCTGACGGTGGGGCTTGCGGCGGGCTCGGCCACTGCGCAGGGCGCCGGCGAGCTCTCGCCGTAGCTCTCCGCGTCCTTGGACGTAGAGGGCCTGGTAGACGGTTTCGTGGACCACGTGCATCTCCGGCCGGTCGGGGAACTGACTGCGCAGAGCGTGGCAGATCTGCTCCGGACTCCACCGCTCGTCCAGGCCCGCTTGGATCGCGGCCCGCAGTTCGGGGTTCTGTCCGATCTTCCCGGGCTTGGGGCGGGGCCGGCGGGCATCGGCGCGGGCCTGGGCCGCGTGCGGCCGGTACTGCCCGTTTCCGGGGTGGCGGTTGCGGCGGACTTCACGGCTGACCGTGGAGGGGCTGCGGCCCAGCTCCGCCGCTATCGCGCGGATCGTGGCCTTCTCCCGCAGGCGGTCGGCGATGTGGATGCGGTCGGCCTCGCGCAAGTACCGCGAGGGCACGGAAGGCGGCTCCACCGC
>NZ_JBWJVM010000190.1:0-971 GCF_056428985.1 Streptomyces sp. CA189
AGGGTGTCCGCCAGTAGGTCATCGGATGCGGGGGTTTCGAGGGCGGGTGTCCCAGCGGTAGAGGGTCCAGGCGCGTCGGATCAGGCAGCGGACAGTGATGACTGTGCTGGCCAGAGCGATGAAGAACTCAACGGGGGCTCTTCGCCGCTCGGTGCACCGGCGGAGCTTGCCGAAGTTGTTCATCCACGAGTTCGTGCGCTCGACTACCCACCGTCCGCCGGCCTGGATCGGGGTCTTCGCGCCGCGCTCGGCGATCCGGCCGGTGATCTGCCGGGCGAGGAGATCTTGATGGACCATGCTGTAGTCGTATCCGGCGTCCAGGCTCAGGCGCGGGTGGTCGGGCAGCGGCCCCAGGGCTGCTTCCAGGTCGGCGAAGTGGTCGAGGGTCGCGGGCAGCAGTGTGTGGTCACGGACGTTGGCCGGCGCCGGGTCGGTGACCAGCGGTATGCCGTACCCGTCCGTCAACTGTGAACGTTTCATGCCGAGTTTGGCTCGGTCGACCGGGCTCTTTCCGGCGCACTCTCCACCGGAGGGCGCTTTTGCTATGCAGCCGTCGGCGGACAGCTGGTCGAGTTCGAGGCCGATCATGCGGTCGTAGCAGGCGAGTGCGAGCAGCCGCAGGGTCTCCATCGCGCCGGTAGCGATCCATTCATCGCGGCGGCGGCGCAGGGTAGTGGCGGAGCACAGGTGGTCGGCCGCCCGCTCGTATCCGCATCCGAAGACCAGGACCTGCACCAGGCGGTCGAAGACCACCGCGTCGCTGATGCGCGGGTTGTGGCAGCCCCACGGATGGCGGTCCTCACGAGTGGGCAGTAGCGCGAGGAACTGGTCGCGGATCGGGTCGAGAATGCATGATGGGACGGCAGGCACGGATCCCCCGGTGATCATGAAGCGTAGAGAACTCCATGATCGGGCGAACCGTGCCTGCCCTACTACTGCCGCCCAGTCGGGCACCTACTGGCGGACGTTCT
>NZ_JBWJVM010000191.1:0-918 GCF_056428985.1 Streptomyces sp. CA189
GCCGCCTTGAACCAGCGCGGCGGCTCCTTCGCCACCGACTCCCTGAACGAATCAGCCGTCGCGCCCTTCAGGCCATCCGGCTCCCCCACCCCCTTCAGGCCATTGCCGACCTTGTCGAAGGAGGCCTTGAAATCATTCAGGTGGGAGACCTGCGCGCGGATCTTCGACACACTGCCGTAGACCAGCTTGTTCGGATCCTCGGTCTGGCCCAGCTCCAACTCCGCGACATCCGCACCCAGCCGGTTGGCGGCCGAGCGGCTCTTGTCACGGATCCAGTCCCCCGCACCGTCCAGCCCGACGTCCTCCGCCAGCCCGGCCGCCTTGTCGCCGGTCCACTCGACGGCGTCACCGACGTCCTCGACCCGGTCCTCGGCCCAGTCCTCGACCCCGTCCGGAACGAAATCCCGCCACCCCATCAGTGACCGTCCCCATCACGCTTCGCCTGCTCCAACAGGTCCTTCAACGAACCGATCCGCCCCGTCGAGGTAAGCGTGTCCCCGGTATCCGACCAGGTCTTCTTGATGTCCTCGCTGCTCTTCTCGAAAGACTCCCGGCTGTAATCAGGCTTGTAGACGTCCGCAGAGAAAATCTCACCCCACGGCTTCTTCTCGATCTCATCCTCACTGGCGTGCGGATTGCCGTACGCGGCGTTCGCCACCACCCGGAACGTGCCGTGGAGATACTGCTCCTCCTCCCACACCGTGCCCGCCGCGATCCCCAACGACCGCGCGAGGGTACTCGCGTCCTGGACCAGACTCCGAACGCCCCACTCCCAGCGCTCGCAGAAATCCTCGAAGTCGGTGGCGAGCCCGGCGTGCCCGGCCTCCATGCCCGTCATCGCCAGGTTCTCGAAGCCCGCACCCATCGACGCACCGGCCGCGTCCCCCGACTCCCGCAACTCCCCGATCGCCGCCCGCA
>NZ_JBWJVM010000192.1:0-910 GCF_056428985.1 Streptomyces sp. CA189
GAAGCGGTGTGGCTCGCCGATGGGGTTGCCGTGCGGGTCGAGTCGGTAGGCGGCGAAGTGGTCGGCGTTGGTATCGACACCCACCATGCCCTTCGCGCGCGCGGTGGCTAGCGGGATCGTCTGAATGACGGGGCGTTGCCAGGATGCGGTCAGGTACCAGCGGACGCGTGCGGCATCCAGGTGGATGCGGTAGGCCACGGCCCGGTTCGCTTCGATGCGCTCAGCCCATTCCGCGCCCCGGTGCGCGAACGCGATACGGCAGGCCAGGACGTACCGACCATGCTTACTGTTGGCCAGATACGCGAGCGGGACGGGCAGCTTGATGCTGATCTCCCCGTCCGCAGTGACGCGGATCGTCTCGTTCCCGAACCGTTTCCCGGACTCACCATCAGCGGCGAGAAACCATCGTTCGGCTTCCCATCGGGCACGCCACTGCTCCTCGGTGAGCTGCGCTTCGGCCAGATTGTGCCGGGTGTTCGCCAGCCGTTTCCCGCCCCGGACCACCCGGACCCGACCGGCCTGCCAGTCTGTGAGAGCGGCTTCATGGCGGGCCTCCAAGACGACCAGACGGCGGGACTTGTTGAACCACTCGCTCTTGGAGCGGTAGCCGCCCGCAGCACGCTTGCTGCCCTTCTCCCTGATGGGCAGGGCGAGACGGCGCTTGAGTGTCTTGATGCCAGCGACCAGGTTCTGGATGTGCGCGGCCTGGCAGCGGCGGGCGAGTGCCCACTGATCGTGGCTGGCCTTGGTGATCGCCCCGGCGATCCGCGACGACGACTCCCCCGTCAGCCCCCGCTTGCGGGCCGCCCACGTGTCGGCGGAATGGTCGGGGCCCTCGACGCACCGCTGCTTGAGGTCACGGGAAGCCAGAGCACCCTGATGCGCGCCCACCAGCCGCAGAACCCTCTCG
>NZ_JBWJVM010000193.1:0-893 GCF_056428985.1 Streptomyces sp. CA189
GCGTACATCTCGGGGGTGGCGGGGTGGGCGCCGTAGGTGACGTCGTCGAAGGTGCGGGCGGCCGTGCGGAGGGACGCGGCGTGGGACGGCAGGGAGAGGGCGGCTTCGGCGGCCGCCTCGTCCGCGGTGCGGCCCGGGCGGGGGTCGAGGAGGGTGCGCTCCTCCAGGGAGCGGACCACGGCGCGCATGCGCTCCTGGACGGCTTCGCTCCAGCGGCCCTCGCCGGCCAGTGCCTCGGCTGCGGTGCGGTGGTCCGCCGCGCTGCGGATGCCGTCGTCGAAGAGGGTGCCCGCGGCGCGGGCGGCGGTGCGGCTCGGGGTGCCCAGGCGCCACCACAGGGCGGCGAGGAGGAGCAGGGCGAACAGGGCGATCACCATCAGGCCCAGCGTGCCGCCGGGGGTCGCGCCGGAGGCCCGGTCGAAGAGGTCCCCGACCCACTCCCAGAAGCGGTCCAGGGCCCTTTGGAGCAGGCCCGGGTCGTTCTGGTGGTACGCGGGCTTGGACAGCTCGTGGCGGGCCGCCTCGCGGGCGGCCTCACGGCCGATGCTGACGGGTGGTGTGGGTGGTGGTGTCTGGGTGAGCAGGCCCCCCGTGCTCCTCATGCCCGCGTCAGCCTCCGGTCGGCGGCGTGGTGGTGCCGTAGTTCTCGATGCCCGCCGCCCGCGCGAGCTCCAGGTCGAGGGCCTCGCGGCGGATGCGCTGGTCGATGTAGAGCAGGACGGTGACGCCCGCCTGGATCGGCATGGTGATCGTCAGTCCGATGACCACGCCGATGGCCGACACGATCAGGTAGCCCCAGCTCGTGGCCCCGGTGCCGTCGACCCCGTCGAGGCCGCCGCCGAACAGCAGCCCGCCCACGACGGTGAGGGCGAGGAGGATGAGGACCGAGACGA
>NZ_JBWJVM010000194.1:0-857 GCF_056428985.1 Streptomyces sp. CA189
GCTCCGTGGCGGCCGCGAGTGGGCCTGGAGCCGAAGCTCAGCGACGCGGAGCTGGTCACCCTCGCGGTGATGCAGGCCCTGCTGGGCTTCGTCTCCGAGGCCCGCTGGCTACGCCATGCCCACGCCCACCTGCGGTATCTCTTCCCGTACCTGCCCCAGCAGCCGGGCTGGAACAAGCGTCTGCGACGGTCCGCCGGCCTGGTCAAAGCGGTCTTGCGGGAGCTGGCCACCGACACCGTCCTGTGGACGGATGACGTGTGGATCGTGGACTCCACGCCAGTGGAGTGCGGACGTTCCCGCGAGACCGCAAAACGCTCTGACCTGGCCGGATGGGCCGAGTATGGCTACTGCGCCAGCCACTCGCGGTTCTTCTGGGGCCTGCGCCTGCATCTGGTCTGCACCCTGCACGGCCTGCCCGTTGCGTTCGCTTTGACCGGCGCGAAGGCCGTCGAACGCAAGGTACTGCTCGACATCTTCCACGTCGAGCCCGGCCTGCTCGCCGACCGCCGCAGGCCGACTCTGCTCGCGGACAAGAACTACTACGGCCGCGATTTCGAACGGGATCTGGCTGGACTGGGAGTCCGGCTGCTGCGGCCGGCCCGCAAGGGCGAACCCGAGCGGGCCGGAGCAGCACTGTTCAAGCCGTTACGACAGCTGATCGAGTCGGTCAACCAGACCCTGAAAGGTCAGCTCGACCTCGAACGGCACGGTGGCCGCACACCCGCCGGGGTCACCGTCCGAGTCCTGCAACGACTCCTCGCCCTGACCGCCGCGATCTGGCACAACCACAAGACCGGTGGACCCGTCATCCGATCACTGACCGCCTACGACCACTGACCTCGGAATCAATCATCTAG
>NZ_JBWJVM010000195.1:0-829 GCF_056428985.1 Streptomyces sp. CA189
GCCCGGGGGAGCAGGGGTTAGGGGTGGTGGGCCGGCTCGGCGGATCAGAGGCGGCGGGACGCGGGAGGCCGGTCCCAGGCGGGAGAACGCTTCTGGGTGAAGGCCTGGGCGCCCTCAGTGGCGGCGGTGGTGGCGAACACGGGCGTGCTGAGCGGGTCCTGGACGGAGAAGGCGGCGTGGTCGTCGAGGCCGCGGGTGTTCTGGACGATCTGCTTCGTGAGGTGGACGGCGGCGGGGGAGTGGGCCTGGATGCGGGCGCTCAGGTCGAGGGCCGCTTCCAGGGCCTTCCCTTCGCCGGTCAGGCGGTTGACCAGCCCGTAGCGGGCTGCGTCGGCGGAGGAGAGGGGGGCCGTGGTCAGGAGCATCTCCATGGCCACGTGGTACGGGAGGCGGCCGGGCAGGCGGATCGCTCCGCCCTCGGAGGCGATGAGCCCGCGGGCCACCTCGGGCAGGGCGAAGAACGCGGTATCGGCCGCGGTGATGAGGTCGCAGGCGAGGGCCAGCTCGAAGCCGCCGGCGACGGCCGCCCCCTCGACGGCGGCGATGAGCGGCTTGCGCAGCCGGGCCCGGGTCAGCCCCGCCAGCCCGCGCCCGGCGACGACGGGGACGCCTTCGGTGGGGAAGGCCTTGAGGTCCATGCCCGAGCAGAAGTGGCCCTCCGCGCCGGTGAGGATGCCGGCGTCCAGCGCCGGATCGTCCTCCAGCCGGGTGAGCGCCGCGTCCAGGGCCTCGGCGAGGGGCCGGTCGACGGCGTTGCGGACGTGGGGCCTGTTGAGGGTGATGAGGAGGACGCCTGGGGTGGGTTCGGTTAGGAGTACGGGGGTGGGGG
>NZ_JBWJVM010000196.1:0-819 GCF_056428985.1 Streptomyces sp. CA189
TCGTTTACCACTTAACCACAACTTTGGGACCTTAGCTGGCGGTCTGGGTTGTTTCCCTTTTCACGACGGACGTTAGCACCCGCCGTGTGTCTCCCATGCTCGGCACTTCTGGGTATTCGGAGTTTGCATCGGTTTGGTAAGTCGGGATGACCCCCTAGCCGAAACAGTGCTCTACCCCCCAGAGTGATACATGAGGCGCTACCTAAATAGCTTTCGAGGAGAACCAGCTATCTCCGAGCTTGATTAGCCTTTCACTCCGATCCACAAGTCATCCCCTACCTTTTCAACGGGAGTGGGTTCGGTCCTCCAGTCAGTGTTACCTAACCTTCAACCTGCTCATGGATAGATCGCCCGGTTTCGGGTCTATACCCAGCGACTAAACGCCCTATTAAGACTCGCTTTCGCTACGCCTACCCTATACGGTTAAGCTTGCCACTGAATATAAGTCGCTGACCCATTATACAAAAGGTACGCAGTCACCTAACAAGTAGGCTCCCACTGCTTGTACGCATACGGTTTCAGGTTCTATTTCACTCCCCTCTCCGGGGTTCTTTTCGCCTTTCCCTCACGGTACTGGTTCACTATCGGTCAGTCAGTAGTATTTAGCCTTGGAGGATGGTCCCCCCATGTTCAGACAAAGTTTCTCGTGCTCCGTCCTACTCGATTTCACTTCAAAGATCCTTTCGCGTACGGGGCTATCACCCACTATGGCCGCACTTTCCAGAGCGTTCCGCTAAAATCAATGAAGCTTAAGGGCTAATCCCCGTTCGCTCGCCACTACTAAGGGAATCTCGGTTGATTTCTTTTCCTCAGGGTACT
>NZ_JBWJVM010000197.1:0-798 GCF_056428985.1 Streptomyces sp. CA189
GGATTTCGTACCGGGTGTGTGGTGTGGCGCCGGACCCCGTGCCTTGAACGCCGGTGGGGCTGGTGGTGGGCGGGGCCGTGTGGTGCGTGCGGCGCCGCTCCCGGGGGCTCCGCCCCGGACCCCGCGCCTCAAACGCCGGCGGGGCTGGATTTTCGTACCGGGTGTGTGGTGCGGGGCTGGACCCCGCGCCTCGAACGCCGCTGGGGTCGCGTGGCGGGTGCGTTGCGGGGGCGTGAAATCCGGCCATGGGTTTGGGCCGTTCAGGGAGCGGCGGAAATGGGTGAAAGGGCAGGTCGCGGGGGGTGTGTGGCCGGGGTCGCGGGTGGTCGTGGTGGGTGCTCGGCGGGGTTGACCGGGAGTGGGGGCGCTGGCAGTCTCCGGGACATGACCGCGACCGAGTTCCTCGCCCCGCGGCTCCGCACCCCCGGCCTCTGTACCGCGCCGGGCGAGTGTCAGGGCCGTCGTTGTACGGCCCCGCGCTGTACCTGAGCGTCTGAGCCCCTGAGCGTCCGAGCCCCGGAGTCCTGGAAACCCGGAGTCTCTGAGTCCCGAGCCCCTGAGCCTGGGGCCCCTGGAGCCCTGGAGTCCCGGAGCCCGGAGCCCCTGAGATCCGAGCCCCCGAGTGTCTGGGCGTTCGTGCCCAGGTCGTCCGGGGTGCCCGTAGGGGCTCGCGCCGTGTCGCCAGTCGATGGTGGTGGGGCTCCAGGGGTCAGGCAGATCGTGTCCGAGCGTCGCTGTCCGGCGACTGTCTGCCGAGCGTCGTCGTCCCGCGTCTACCCGCCGAACCCACCCCCCCTC
>NZ_JBWJVM010000198.1:0-713 GCF_056428985.1 Streptomyces sp. CA189
CGAGCGGGGCCACGGTCGGCGCGAACTCCCTGACCATCCCTCTCCCCCTCGGGAACTGACCCCGTGTCCGTGACGACCGCGAAGGAGGTGAGCACGATGCACAAGCCAGACCGCCTGTTGGAGATGTTCCTCAGCATGTCCGAAGCCGAGGTGATGATCCTCTGGCGATTCGGAGGGTTCGAGGGGACGCCACCGCAGGACCGGGACCGGCTCATCTGCGCCATGGTGCAGGGGATGACCCCGCGCGCCCGGCAGGACGTGGGCCGCGCGTTCGTGCGCGCCTTCGCATCGCTGCGCCCGCAGGTTCGGGCCGCCCTGGCGGCTCTCCTGCTCTCCCTCATGGTTCGGCCGACCGGGATAGCTCTCCCGGCTCCGGCCCCTCGTGTCCTGGCCCCTCAGAGGAGGTGCCACCGGCTCACCCCGGCCCGCGCTCCGTGACCATCTCACCCCGCTCCGGCGGGGGTCGCGCCGCAGGCACCAACCCACCCCAGAAATGCCGAAAGCCCCGGGATCTCACGCCCGAGGCTTTGGCACCAGTCCCCAGTAAGGACTTTCAATGCACAACCCCAAGAGTACCCATGACGAGCCCGAGGGCACCACAGACCACCGTGTGATCCCGGTCGGAAGCACCGGCCGGGTGACTGTCGTGTCTGACGACACCACCGCCTATCTGATCTGCCGGACCGTGCGCGGTCGCGGCGGGTGGGGCGTGC
>NZ_JBWJVM010000199.1:0-675 GCF_056428985.1 Streptomyces sp. CA189
AGCTCGTCCCGCTCGTCCACGGCCAGGAGGACCCGCTCGTCCCCACCGGGCCGCCTCGGGTAGCTCGTCCCGCTCGTCCACGGCCAGGTCCCGCCGGGAGGACTCGTCTGCCTCGGGCCCCTGCCGGCCGCCTGGAGACTGCCGGATCGGCCGGCACGGGGCCAGGGGCCCTGTCCCCCCTCGGGTGTCCCCCCTTGTCCCCACCAAGGGGGGACAAGGATTGGCGGCATTTCCGCAGGTCAGAGGCATGTCCCCCCTGTCCCCCCCTGTCCCCCCTGAAATGCCCCCCCATAGAAGGGGGAGCGGGGGGGGCCACCCTGCCCTCACCGCCCCACCGCGGGACCAGCCCGCGGCCCGGGGCCGACCCGAACCGCCGGCGCTTCCCGAGCTGCCATTCGTCCCCCGCCTCGGTCGCGCTGCCCCGGACCGGGAGCAGGCGCGCCCCCTGACCCGCCCGCCCGTCCGGTCCGCCCTCGGCCACCGGGAGCCGAGGGCGGACCGCGGATAACCTCCCGAATTTCCGCCCGATAACCTTTCCAAGACGAATTCAATTCGGCTACGATATTCGGGAGGATTTGTTTTCGAGATTGGCCGAATCGGCTGACCCTTTCCGAATCCGAATTGTTGAGCAATTCGCGCTCGGCGCGGCCGAATTCCCCGCCCGCTCGTAATTCG
>NZ_JBWJVM010000200.1:0-668 GCF_056428985.1 Streptomyces sp. CA189
ATCCTTGTCATCCGCAGACGTCGGATACTTCTTCGGGTCCATCGGCAGGATGCTGCCGACATGCAAGGCCTCGGCCTGCACCGCATTCTGCTCCTGCAAGGCCTTCCATACCTGGCCCTGGCGAAACACATCCAGGCTCATGCCTATGCTGAGCACATCCAGGGTTTCCAGGCGCGGCGAAGTTTTCGGAGCGTGATAAGCATCAGCGGACATGGCGGCCTCCTTGGCCGGGGTGTAAGCGGTAACGGACGTCGCTGGATTAACGAAACAACGCATCGAAGACAAAAGTGACTCGGCGGCATACCCAGCAGAACTGCTCAAAAGCAAACCGACGAGAGAGAGTGTTGAGAACGTCAAACGCATCAGCTCGCTCCTCCAAAACGCACCGGCCGGCTGTAATAGCGGTCTTCGATGGTTTGTGTCGCCACCAAGGAAGGCAGGCTGTCTCCTACTGTCACAGGGAGTTTGCCACTCTTGCGGTAGACTACAGTGGCGTCTATTAGCTCGCTATTTTTAGGCTCTTCCGCGTGATACAACGCTTGCACCTCTTCGCTCGGAATATGTATTTCGTCATTTGCTTGGCCATTTAGCCCCTTGTCCTTAGCCTTCCAATCCAACCGCCAATCCGCCACCCGACACAGATACTGATAGAAAACCACATCATCCAC
>NZ_JBWJVM010000201.1:0-661 GCF_056428985.1 Streptomyces sp. CA189
CTCTCCATTCTTGCCAAGGGCATCTTCATCTAACCTAATTTTTGAAATAAGCCCATTAAATTTATTTTTTGTTTTTTCGTCAGCATCTTGCACTTCGTGAAACTCATCGAACAGCCATAAAAGAAATTGTCGAAGTCGTCTGATGCGACCTTGCAAGGTTTCGCTAGCGACCTTTGTCATCCCTTTCTGATTGGCAACAATGATGTTCCTTAAATGTTTATCATTTATATCTAGAAATCTTATATTTATACCTTCATCACCAGAACCCTTACTTAAGCAGCATCTGTCATAGAACTGCATGTACTCCATCTGGGATATAAAAATGCCCGATGCAACTCGTTCGGGTAGGTCAATATTTTTTTCCGAAAAGTACTGCAGCACGAACAGCAGTTCATTTGCGTACCTAAATCTCGTATTGGCCGATTTAGCAGATAAAGCGCCATTGAGATAGCAGGAAACATACGGATCAATAGGGCAATCCGCTTCGTCCACTATCGACACGAAGGGCAACGAATTGAATTGGTATCGTTTGACTTTCATGATTGACAAAAAAGCTAGTCCAATAACCGATTTAGTTACAAACTAGCCCACAAATGAGTTCTGTCAAACGAGAGGAAAGAAAAAGCGACGGAAGGCGGGGCTTACAGGCAATGTCTACAGG
>NZ_JBWJVM010000202.1:0-653 GCF_056428985.1 Streptomyces sp. CA189
CATTCAGACGATCCCGCTAGCCACCGCGCGCGCGAAGGGCATGGTGGGTGTCGATACCAACGCCGACCACTTCGCCGCCTACCGACTCGACCCGCACGGCAACCCCATCGGCGAGCCACACCGCTTCCCCTACGACCTCAGCGGATCGGCCGACTTTCGCGACGCTCAGATCCGGCACGCCCTCACCCGGCTGCTGCACTGGACGAAGAGCGTCGGCGTCAAGGCCATCGCGATCGAAGACCTCGACTTCACCGCCGAGAAGACACGGGAGAAGCACGGCCGCAGGAAACGGTTCCGGCAGCTCATCTCAGGGATCCCGACCGGCAAGCTCAAAGCCCGGCTCGTGTCGATGGCCGCCGAACACGGCCTCGCCATCGTCGCGGTCGACCCGGCCTACACCTCTCAGTGGGGAGGCCGGCACTGGCAGAAGCCGCTGGTCACCCCGCGCCGCAGAATGTCCCGTCACGATGCCGCCGGCATCGCGATCGGACGACGCGCCCTCGGACACCCGATCCGGCGACGGACGGCACCGCCCCGTAGCGACCAGAGCGATCGCTACGGGCATCGGACCGTCCAGGCCGGACCAGGAGCCCGTGGACGTGAGGGAAACCGCCCACCCGCAACGGACCACGCCCCCAGAGACGTGCCGCCGA
>NZ_JBWJVM010000203.1:0-645 GCF_056428985.1 Streptomyces sp. CA189
GTCACGTACGGCAGGTTGACGTCGGTCTGCTGGGTCGAGGACAGCTCGATCTTGGCTTTCTCGGCCGCTTCCTTCAGACGCTGCATGGCCAGCGGGTCGCCCTTCAGGTTGATGCCGCTTTCCTTCTTGAACTCGTCGACGAGGTAGTCGATCAGGCGGATGTCGAAGTCTTCGCCGCCGAGGAAGGTGTCGCCGTTGGTGGCCAGCACTTCGAACTGATGCTCGCCGTCGACTTCGGCGATCTCGATCACCGACACGTCGAAGGTACCGCCGCCCAGGTCATAGACGATCACGGTGTGGTCGCCCTTGGCCTTGTCCAGGCCGTAGGCCAGCGCCGCCGCGGTCGGCTCGTTGATGATCCGCTTGACGTCGAGGCCGGCGATGCGGCCGGCGTCCTTGGTGGCCTGGCGCTGGCTGTCGTTGAAGTAGGCCGGAACGGTGATCACCGCTTCGGTGACCGGCTCGCCGAGGTAGTCTTCGGCGGTCTTCTTCATTTTCTTCAGCACTTCGGCGGAAATCTGCGGAGGTGCCATCTTCTGGCCCTTCACTTCCACCCAGGCGTCGCCGTTGTCGGCCTTGACGATGCTGTACGGCACCATCTGGCTGTCTTTCTGTACCACGTTCTCTTCGAAGCGACGGCCGATC
>NZ_JBWJVM010000204.1:0-635 GCF_056428985.1 Streptomyces sp. CA189
GGCGTTTACTTTCTGAGTCGCGGCCGTTGCGGGTAGAACCGCCAGCTTTTTTGTGTGCCATGAGTCATATCCTCCAGAAAGGAATTAGGCCTGAATGCCGGTGATCTTGATTTCAGTGAACCACTGGCGGTGGCCCTGACGCTTCATGTGGTGCTTACGACGGCGGAACTTGATGATGCGGACCTTGTCGTGACGGCCGTGGGAAACCACTTCAGCGGTAACCTTCGCACCTTCGACGACCGGCAGGCCGATTTTCACGTCTTCGCCATTGGCAACCAGCAGGACGCGGTCGAAATCGATCGCTTCGCCGGTAGCGACGTCGAGTTTCTCGACCTTGAGGAATTCGCCTTCGGTGACTTTGTGCTGCTTGCCACCGGTAACAATCACTGCGTACATGTGTATCTCCGTTAAACCTGCTCACCCGACGCTTTATAGAAGTAGGAATCGGCCGGCATGGCTGCATGGGGTCGGATCGGACGCCCGTGCAATTGCGTAAGGCAGGGTATGCCAAGGAAGTTCAGGGCCCGCGATTGTACGGAAAGGTCCAGGCCGAGGCAAGTGCCACGGGCCTTTCCTTGACAGTCCCCCCCCTGCCACCTAGCATGCCGCGCAATCTTTGTGGAGCTATTGTCACT
>NZ_JBWJVM010000205.1:0-603 GCF_056428985.1 Streptomyces sp. CA189
GTGCTTGACCCCGGCCCGGCCCGGCCCCCGGTGCTTGGCCCTAGCCTCGGGCCCGGCCCGGCCCTGGCCCTAACCCCGGCCCTGGCCAGGGCACGGGCACGGGCCGGGGCGCGGGCACGGGCCTGGCCCTCGGGCCCGGGGCGCGGTCCTCCGGAGCGGCGGGGCGTCTTATTTGGGGCAGGGGCAGGGGCAGGGGCAGGAGCGCGGACAGGGGAAGCGCGCGCCTGAGCGAGGCGCTGAGCGCCGCCGCGGCCTCCCCCGGCCCCGTGCACGTGTCGAACCTGCACGGGGGCAGGGGCGCGGGCAGGGGAAGGAGTCGGCGCCGCAGCTGGATGCGGGAGCGGGGGCCGGAGGCGGGGTCGGGGCCGGCTTGGGGAGAGGGCCGGGGGGCTGGCGTGAGGCCACGGGTGGGTACCGGTACCGGTGCCGGTCCGGGATGCGAGGGAGTGGGTCGGAGGGGGACGAGTGTGGGGCCTGCCGGGGGTGCGCGGCCGTGGCGATTGCTGCTGGATGAACGGCTGAGCCCCTGTCCAGCCGAGGGAGGCGGGCGGAGCTCGTGTGGCGCGGGGCCTGGTGTGGGGCGGGCCTGGTGTGGGGCGGGGC
>NZ_JBWJVM010000206.1:0-601 GCF_056428985.1 Streptomyces sp. CA189
CGAGTGAGTGAGCGCTAGGCGCGAGCTGGTCCCTGCGCTCGCTTTGGCCGGGTGATGGGGGAGGGGGCGCAGGTGTTAAAAGGTTAGGCTTTACACGACGACTTTCGTTTGTTTATCCTGATGCAATATCAGGTAACGAGGGTTTTGTTATGGATGGCCTGCAGATGACCGAGGAGCAACGTGCTCCCTGCGAAAGCAACTCCGATGTAATCAAGATCGAAGCCGGTGCTGGCACTGGCAAGACCACCACGTTGCGAGGCATCGCCGAGGCCAAGCGCGACAAGCGTCAGCTATATGTCGCGTTCAACAAATCGATCCAGGTCGAGGCCTCCAGGAAGTTCCCATCCAACGTCACCTGCAAGACCGCACATTCGCTTGCCTACGGCGCCATTGGCCGTGACTACGGCAACGTACATGGCAAGCTTCAGGGGGACATCAAGCCCTTCCATGTTACTCGACAGCTGACCTCCAGCCTGTCGGGCGTCCCGTCGAGTGCCCACAACTTGTATGGCGGTCGCGTGATCGAGACCGTGAAAAACTACCTCGTGTCGGCCGATTCCACGCTTAGCCCGAAGCACGTCAGCATCGGCGACGCCCCGGT
>NZ_JBWJVM010000207.1:0-599 GCF_056428985.1 Streptomyces sp. CA189
GGAGACGTCGCCACCCGCTGGTCCGACGTGAGCGACAGTCATCGGGGCATCAGCAGCCCGCTGGAGCGCAGTTGCTATGTCCGCGACCCTGCAGGCCGCTGGCTGGGCTTCACCGTCGCATCGAACAGCAACAACGAGTCCGACTACATCCCGCGGACCCTGCTGCCGCTGGGCTGCGCCCGCTAAGCGGGTAGTAGCGACACTGTGATCTACCAGCTCCGCGACTCTTTCCGCAAGTTCCCGCTGAAAGCTTTGCAGTTCGTCACCCGCGAAACCGAGGGGCGCCGCTACTTGGGCGATTTCGACGGCGCCTTCTACGTGCCGACGCTCAACTCCGGCGCCGAGGACGTGATTGTCGAGGACGGAGTGGACCACGTTGTTTTCCAAACCGCCTGGCGCTCGGGCAACCCCTGGCTCTACGCAATCAGGAAGGACTGACATGGCGTATTTCACCGGTACTGCGAACAACCCTTCCGATCTGCTCGGAAAGCTGCGCACCCACGCTGAAACCCTCGGCTGGGTCACCGACCGCGCCTCGGCATCGGAATGGCTTTGTCACAACGCCGACGGCTACTGGTCATTCAACGCCGGTTCCAATC
>NZ_JBWJVM010000208.1:0-593 GCF_056428985.1 Streptomyces sp. CA189
ACGTAGGCGTCTTCGAAGCTTGGGGATTTCATGGTTCGCAGCTTGCCGGCAATCTGCTCGGGAGAAAAGCGCTGTCGCAGCAGGTGGGCGACCAGCTCGAACAACTCGTTGCCGGGCACCAGCCGTTTTGCGGGTCGACAGACCACGCGGCGTGTATGCATCAAGCGCTGGGCATCGTCTGCAACGTACTCGCCTTGAGCATTCCGGTTGCGCCGGATCTCACGGCTGACCGTCGAGGGGCTGCGGTTCATCAGCCGGGCAAGCCTGCGCTGGCTGAAGCCATTGCACAGGCCGATCTGGATCGTGACGCGCTCTGTGGCGCTGAGTTCGTGATAGGACATGGGGCAACACCTTACCGAAATGGTCGGGTGTTGCACTCAGTTTTTGCGGCCGCCCCTTCTCTTCAAAATTAAGCCCAGTCCTTTCTGCAGGAATAAATCCTTTTGCAGCGTTACTGTTTTTTACCTCTTTTGTTAATCCCTCTACTAAATCAGCAGACTCTGCCACCTTCCCTTCTTGGAAGAGCTTTTTCGCCTTGCTCAATACTTTCTGTGCCGCATCTCCAGCACCAGGAACCAGTCCCACCCCTGCCA
>NZ_JBWJVM010000209.1:0-590 GCF_056428985.1 Streptomyces sp. CA189
TACGCTCAATGAACCATCGAACCTTTGAAATGGACAGAACTGCAAAACAAGCATACAAGACGGCAATAAAACTATACTCTTCCGGACTAGCCTGTATCTCTCCACGAATAGGAGTCGAGGCAAAACCCAACATACTGGACTCTAAAAACTGTATTGTTGACAGCAGCAATACTGCTAGATAAAGAGAAGCATAACTAATAGCCAATTTAAGTTTCTCACATCAGAATTTTGGCGGCGACATCATAAAGCCTTCATTACTTCGAATAATTTCTTCCACCTCATCGTTAGCATTCTTAAGTTCATGATCAAAAACCTGTGTATCATAGGTGAACTTTGAAACAATACCTGTCCTAATAGCCTTCCCACTAACATTACTAGTATCGACTACTGCATGCATAGACAAACCTACACGTAAAGGATTCCTCACAACCTCATTTGAATCCAGGGATATCTTCACAGGAACACGCTGTGTAACCTTAATCCAGTTCCCTGTTGCATTTTGGGCAGGGAATAGTGAAAACGCACTACCAGTTCCTGCATCCAGGCCAACAACCTCTCCGAGATACACAACATCAGAACCATACATATCG
>NZ_JBWJVM010000210.1:0-575 GCF_056428985.1 Streptomyces sp. CA189
TCGCGGGCCTTGCGTCCATCGAGGAACTGCCCGCCAGCCATCACCTCGATGGCGGTTTCGTCGAGCAGCGGCAACTGGCCGCTGACCCGGTAGCGCAAGCGGCCCAGGGTGGCCAGCGCGCGAGCCATGGCCATCGACATCGGCTGCGGCGCAGGCTGGCCGAGCAGCTCGGCGATACGCCGGGTCAGGTCGGCCATTTCCAGGTTGTGCCCGGTCAGCAGGTAGCGCTCGCCGATACGCCCGCGCTCAAGGGCCATCAGCAGGCCGCGCCCGGCTTCGGCGGCATCGATGACGTTACGCTGGCCGGCGACGTAGTGGGTCATCTCGCCATTGCCGATGGCGGTGATCACGCGTCCGGTGGTCGGGCCGATGTCCAGTTCGCCGAGTACCATGCCGGGGATCCCGATCACCACCGGCAGGCCGTTGCGCGCCTGCTCCCGGGCCTGCTCGTCGAGCGCCCATTTGCACAGCACGTAGGAACTCTTGCCGCTCGGCAGGCTGTCGTAGAACAACCCCTCGTGCCCCGGTAGTCCCTGGGGATGCCGGGGCATGGCATATGCCGAACCGACGTAGAG
>NZ_JBWJVM010000211.1:0-564 GCF_056428985.1 Streptomyces sp. CA189
ACGAAGGGGAAGGCTTTCGCTAAGTCGTGACCGGCGATTTCGGTAAGCCGTGACCACCTGTTTCGGAACAGGCGGAGAATCGGTCACGTTGCTACCGAAATGAGCGGTCACGCGTTAGCGAAATGAGCGGTCACGATCAACCGAAACGGCCGGTCACGGTGCTCCGAAATCCGCAGGCAGGCGTCGGAAGTCGATGAGCGACCTGCCGGCAACGTTGTCGGGGGTGGCTTCGACGCGGTCGAAGCGCGCTCATTTTACGATGCCCCCATTCGAATATTCGTGCAAAGCATCCTTTCCTCCCCGTCCCCGATGAAATCTAATTCGACGGATCGATGGAAAAATCGAATTTCGGATCACTCGCGGGTCGTGGCCGACAAAAGCCCGGATAGCGGATCCGTGACCGTTAGGCCTCGTCCCGAGAGCCTGGATTTCGATCCGCCACTCCATCCAGCGAAGCGACACGAGGCCCGCCGTCGAACTCAGCCGGCGCGCCCGAACACCCTGTCCAGGTGCGCCTGGTAGGCAGCGACGGCAGCCGGGACGTCCGGGCGCTTCATCACATCC
>NZ_JBWJVM010000212.1:0-558 GCF_056428985.1 Streptomyces sp. CA189
ACGCCGGCCCGCAAGGGGCCGCGATAGACCACCCCGCCGGGACGCGAGGCCTCGTCGAAGAGGACGCAGGGGACCCCGCGCCTGGCCAGCTCGATGGCTGCGGCCATGCCGGCCGAGCCGCCGCCGACGATCACCGGGCGCAGGTTCATGGCCGTTCCTCCCGGTCGAAGCGGTTGCTTTCGGTTTCCACCCGCATGCCCGGCCGGACGACGGTCTGGCAGGCGCGGCGCTTGGGCCGGCCGTCGATGGCGACCAGGCAGCAGTGGCATACGCCCATGCCGCAGAAGGCGCCGCTGGCCTGGCCATGGTCGTTGCGCGCGAGCCGGCGCAGGCCCACGGCATTGAGCACGTTGAGCACGGTCTCACCGGCAGCCGCCGCGACGGGCTGGCCATTGAGGTGGATGGTCATGTCTGCCCGCGAGAGGGGCTGGATATCGTGTTGACGTTCAAGAAGGTGCATTGCCCTTTCATCCGTGAGAGAGAGTCGGGAGCCGGCGACACTAGGAGTCGGGCCGGGCGCGGACATTGATCCATGACAGGTGGGTATCTTCCCCTGCC
>NZ_JBWJVM010000213.1:0-552 GCF_056428985.1 Streptomyces sp. CA189
GTCGGTGCGGGTGCCCTCGCCTTCCTCGAAGGCACGCTGGTTGAACGCCAGCTGGGTTTCCAGGGCGCGCCGCTGGGCCTCGGCCAGGACCACCTGCTCGCGGGCGAACAGGGTTTCGCTGTAGGCGGCGAACAGGCGCACCGCCAGTTCCTGGCTGCGCCCGCGGAACTGTTCGTCGGCGAACAGCGCCTGGGCCTCGCCCTGGCGGTAGCGCGCGTAGGCCTCGTAGTCGAACAGCGGCTGCTCCAGGCTGAGGGTCGAGGCGTAGCTGCGATAGTCGCGCTCGACGCGGGCGTCGCCCTGGCTGACGGTGGAGTCGTTGCGCGCCTTGTTGTAGTCGTAGCGCAGGCTCGGCAGCAGGCCGGCACGGCCGATGGCGCGGTTTTCGCTGCCGGCGCGGCGCTCGTGGAGCGCCGCCTGGAAGGTCGGGTCGTGGCGCACCGCCAGTTGGTAGGCGTCCAGCAGACCCAGCGCCTGGGCCGAAGAGGCCGAAAGCAGCACGGAGGACAGCAGGCAGGCTCGCAGGCGATTCATTCTTCCCCCAGCGCCAGG
>NZ_JBWJVM010000214.1:0-528 GCF_056428985.1 Streptomyces sp. CA189
GACTGGGCGCAAGGCTTCATCGCCACCTTTCAGTCCGGCTACACGCCCGGCGTGGTCGGCTTCGGCGTCGACGCCTACGGCATGCTCGGGCTGAAGCTCGACGGCGGCGGCGGTACCGGCGGCTACAGCGCGGTGGACAACGACAACGACGAAAACCTGGTGATCGTCGACTACCCCAGCGACGAGTTCTGAGCCACGCGCGCTGGGCCCTTCGCCGGGCTCAGCGCTGGCGGAACAGGTCGCCGGGAGTGAAGCCGAAGAGTCCCTTGAAGGCGGCGATGTAGGCCGAGGTCGAGTCGTAGCCGCTGTCCAGGGCGGCGCCGGTGACGCTGTCGCCGGCCTCCAGCGCGTTGAGCGAGGCGAGCAGGCGCTGGCGTTGGCGCCAGAGCCGGTAGTTCATCCCGGTCTCGCGCTGGAACAGGCGCGACAGGGTCTTTTCCGAGGTGCCCAGGCGCTGCGCCCAGTCGCCCATGGTCAGGCTCTGGGTCGGTTCGTCGATCAGTGCCTGGCACAGCCGCAGCAGGCGCG
>NZ_JBWJVM010000215.1:0-527 GCF_056428985.1 Streptomyces sp. CA189
CTCCTGAACAGTGGTGGGGCTTGTAGTGGTCCACTGATGCCGGATACCGATTTAGGCAAGAATCCTCGCCGAGAGAGAGGTGTCTGATGAGCAAGCAATGACGTACGTTTTCCGCCGAGTTCAAGCGAGAGGTCGCTGCCGTGGTGCTGGGCCAAAGCTACTACCATATCGACGCCTACCGTTCGCCGGGGGGAGTGGATTCGGCCTTGCAGCATTGGGCAGCAGCTCCCACAGGAGCACGATGGCGTGATCCCGAAGAGCAAAGCGCCTCCCCCCAGGCAGCAGAAACCAAGCCAGAAATGAAATAAAGGAACACACCTCTTCGGCCGTAGGTACGTTGAGAGTCTCGGCACCGGTCGCGTTCGACCGGCGACATATCGCACCACTGCTCAGCACACTGCTGAAAAAGAATCCCGGCCTCAAACTGGATTTCTCCCTGAACGACAGGTTTGTCGATCCCGTCGGGGAAAAACTCGATCTCTGCATCCGTCTCGGCATCCTGCCGGACAGCAGCCTGATCTGCTCGA
>NZ_JBWJVM010000216.1:0-519 GCF_056428985.1 Streptomyces sp. CA189
GGCTGGACCGGGCGCTGGTGGCGCCCGTGGAAGAGGCCGGAGAGGAGTGAGATCAGTTCGATCCCGTGCCCGGGCTTTCGAGAAAACGGAGGCTTTCCGGGAGGGGGATAAAAGAAGGGCGTCCGGAAGGACGCCCTGAAGATGATCATGGAGTAAGTCGGCTGTTCAGAGCCACGGCGCGGAGGAAAGTTCCGCGCCGTCCGTTCAGCGAGCGGGAGTGAGCGTCAGCCGCTTGTTGCCGTAAACGCGATCGAGGTTCTGTGGCTGGAACGGGAAGCTGACGTAGCGCCCCTTGAGCCAGGCGTCGATACCGTCGGCGTAGTGCGGGCTGGCCGGATTGCCGGATTGGCCGCTGCTGTTCACGCCGATCATCGGTTCGCTCTGGCCGAAGTCGACGATTAGCCGCATCGCCGGGATCAGCCAAGTGTCGAAGTCCTGGCCCCAGCCGCAGGCCGATACGTCCAGCGTGGTGTGGTCGCCGCCGGCCGGATAGGGCCCGCGATCGAGGTAGCCCTTGAT